>JBKJQZ010000316.1:0-16475 GCA_046594835.1 Acidimicrobiales bacterium
TGGCGTCGGTCATAGGCCGCGACTTTGATCTGGGTCTGTTGGCCCGCGTCGCTGAGCGCGACGACGGCGCCGTGCTCGACGCCATCGAAGCGGCGGCGGCAACCCAGATCGTGGCTGGGGTCAACGGACGCGCCGAGCGGTTCACGTTCACCCATGCGCTGTTCCAGCACACCCTCTACGAGGAGCTATCGGCCAGCCGACGCGCCCGCACCCACCGCCGGGTCGGCGAGCTCCTCGAAGCGGACTGCGGCGACGACCCCGGCGACCGCATCGGCGAGCTGGCCCACCACTGGATCGCCGCCAGCACGTCGGCCGATGCGGGCAAGGCGGCCGGGTACGCCCGCCTCGCCGGACAGCGGGCGCTGGGTGCCCTCGCGCCCGACGAAGCGATCCGCTGGTTCCGACAAGGCGTCGAGCTCTTGGACGCCGGGCCGGCCGGTGATCCCCTCCCGCGTGTCGACGTCCTCATCGGGCTGGGCGACGCGCAACGCCAGGCCGGCGATCCCGGATACCGCGAGACCCTGCTCGCCGCGGCCGCGGAGGCGGCGCGGCTGGGCGACCCCGACCGCTTGGTGGCCGCCGCGTTGGCCAACAACCGCGGGATGGTCAGCAGCGTTGGGGCGGTTGACACGGAACGCGTCGCCATGCTTGAGCTGGCTCTCGCCGCCGTCGATAACGGTGACAGCCACGCCGCGGCGCGGCTGCTCGCGGCGCTGGCGGCTGAGCTGCCCTTCAGCGGGGACCTTCCTCGGGTGCGGGCGTTGGCGGCCGACGCTGAGTCGATGGCCCGCCGCCTCGGCGACGACGCAACGCTGCTCGGTGTCCTGAACCTGACGTTCCTTCCGCTCTGGGTGCCCGATAGCCTCGCCCGAACCGTCGCGGCGTCCCAGGAAGCTCTCACCCTGGCCAGCCGGGTCGGCGATCCCGTCGCCCGGTTCTGGGCCGCGCAGCGCCGTGTCGCCGCCATGGCATCCAGCGCCGATAGCGGCGAAAGCGATGCCGCACTGGAGCTGGCGACTTCGCTGGCCCACGAGATCGGCCAGCCCTTCCTGACCGGGTGGGTGCACCAGGTGCGATGCACCCATGTCCTTCGCGCCGGAGACGCCGACGAAGCCGAACGTCTGGCCACCGAGGCGCTGCAGATCGCGTCGGAGTCGGGCCAACCCGATGCACTCGCGCTGTTCGGCGCCAACCTGGCCAGTATCCGTTGGCATCAGGGGCGCCTCGATGAGATCCTGCCGCTCGTGGCCCAGGCCGCCGCCGACAACCCGGGGCTTCCGGCGTTTCAGGCCGCCTACGCGGAGTTCCTGTGCGAGTGCGGGCGCGTCGACGAAGCCAGACCGCTGCTCGAAGCGGCATGGCAAGCAGACTTCCACCACGCCGCATACCACTATGTCTGGCTCACCACGACGATCCTCTGGGCCGACGCCGCCGCCTGGCTCGAAGACACCTCCGCCGTCGAACTCCTCTACGACCGGCTCTCGCCGTTCGAAACCCAAGGCGTCGTCACAGCCTCCGCCTTCGGCGGAACGGTCGGGCTGTACCTCGCCCGGCTCGCCGCGGTGCTCGGCCGCCACGACGAGGCACTACGGCTCTTCGAGCGGGCCGACGTCCAGCTCCGCGCCCTTCGGGCCCCGTTTTGGCACGCCCGCAACCAAGTCGAGTGGGCCCGTTTGCTCAGCACGCTCGGCACGGCTCCCGATCTGGCCCACGCCCGCGAGCTGCTGGCCGAAGCAACGACCACGGCTGCGTCCTACGGATGCGCCGGCGTCGAGCGCCGCGCCAACGAACTCGCCGGAACGCTGCGCTGAGCCGCCGGCGTCCTAGTCGCTGAGCTTGAACGGCTCCGCGTCGGCGATGCCTGTCGGGCAAGTGACGCCGGTGCCGCCCAGCGGTCTATCCTCCGACGCATTCGCCCGCGGAACTCGGGGGTGCTGCGCGACCATCGCGGCCTACCAGGAGGATCTGTGACCAGACCGCGGGACGCATCTTGACCGGGGGCGCAACCACCGCAGAGCGCTCGCTGCTCGTGGAGATTGGAACCGCACTGCTCCTGGGCAGCGCAGCTCTGCTGACCGCGCTGTGCGCCTACCAGGCGGACAAGGTGGGCGGCGACGCCTCCGCAGCATCCACGGCCTCGTCCCAAGCCCTGATCGACGCGAACTTCTACTACAGCCAGGGCTACGCGACCCAGCAGTTCGACAAGCAGGTGTACCTCGCGTACGTCAACGCGCTTAACGCGGGTGACGAACGGGCCGCCAAGCTCATCGACGACACCGTCATGTCCGACGAGCTCCGGGCTGGCATCGCGGACAAAGCCCACCCGGACATCTTCGAGGACGAGGACAACCCATACGGCGTCGAGGACATCGACAACGGCGAAACCGAACAGAAGAAGGCGGAGCGACTGCTGGCTAAGAGCAGCCGGCTGGGCGATCGGGCGAGCCAGTACCAGATCAGTGCGGTGCTCCTCGCGGTAGCGCTGTTCTTCGGTGGCATAGCGACGCTCTTCAAGAGGTCAGCGAGCACGCTCGCCATGCTGGCCATCGCAGCTGTGGCGCTCCTCGGCGGCAGCCTCTTCGCGCTCACCGCCTGAATGCCGCGGAAACCAGATCCGCGATCGCACCCGTTTGGGTGGGGCTAACCCAACTCGAACGGGTCCGCCGCCTCCTCGCTAGCGGAGCGCTCATAGCGGGAGCGTTCAGCCGTCGAGCTGGAACGGCTCCGCGTTGTTTCCAGAGGAAGGGGCACTGCAAAGCACGCCGGTGCCGCCGAGGCCGCAGTAGCCGTTCGGGTTCTTGTGGAGGTACTGCTGGTGGTAGTCCTCGGCGTAATAGAAGGTGCCGGCTGCGGCGATCTCGGTTGTGATCTGGCCGTAGTTCTTCTCGTCGAGCGCCGCCTGGAACATCTCGCGCGACGCCTCGACGATCGCCTTTTGCTCGTCCGACGTGTAGTAGATCGCCGAGCGGTACTGCGTGCCCATGTCGCCGCCCTGGCGCATGCCCTGGGTCGGGTCGTGCGACTCCCAGAACACCTTGAGGATCTGCTCGTAGCTGATCTGTTTGGGGTCGAACACAACGATTACGGCTTCGGTGTGACCGGTGCGGCCCGAGCACGTCTCCTCGTACGACGGGTTGGGGGTGAAGCCGCCCGCGTAGCCCACCGCGGTGGTCCACACGCCGGGCGTCTGCCAGAACTTGCGCTCGGCACCCCAGAAGCAGCCGAGGCCGACTATGGCCGTCTCGAGTCCCTCGGGGAACGGGGGTTCCATCGGGTGACCGGTGACGATGTTGACCGGCGAGACCGGCATCGTGTGGGTGCGCCCAGCCAGTGCCTTGTCGGGCTCCACCATTGCGCTCTTGTCGCGTCCGAAGATGCTCATGGTTCTTAGTATCCCGCACCCTGCTCGGCGTTACGCCTCGGCTGGGCAATGCTTGGCGCGTGAACCTCGCTGCGCTCGACCGCATCGCGTCCTCCGTCACGCCGACGGTCGCGCTCGACGATTCGGCGAGTGAGTGCACCATCTGGGTCAAGCTCGATTACGAGCTACCGAGCGGGTCAACCAAAGACCGCATTGCGGCGCGCATCCTCGCCCAGGCCGCGAAGCGCGGTGAGCTCACCAACTCGTCGGTGGTGATCGAAGCGTCGAGTGGTTCGACGTCGATCGCGTTCGCGATGGCGTGCGCATCCATTGGCGTGGCGTTCGTCGCCGTGATGCCCGAGGGCGTCAGCGAAGAGCGGCTGTGGTTGATCCGTCGCTACGGGGCCGAGGTCGTGATCACCGCCCGGGCCGACGGCATGGCCGGTGCGATGGCTCACGCGGAGTCGATGGCCGCGGCGAACCCCAACGTCTACCTGCCTCGCCAGTTCGCGAACCCTGATAACACGGACGCGCACCGCCTGCGCACCGGGCCCGAAATGCTCAGCCAGATCGGTCGTCCGCTCGACGGCTTCGTCGCGGCGGTCGGCACCGCGGGCACCCTCATGGGGATCGGCGCTGCCCTCCGCGCCGAGTCCGGCGACCACGTCGTTCTCGCCCGCGTCCGAGTCGCAGAAGGCGAAGCCGACGCCGAACAAGGCGGCCCCTGCGCCGGCATCCCCGGCGTCGTTGACTGCATGTCCGACCTCCTCGACTACAACGCGCTGAACCTGTCGCCCGACATTCCCGTCGCCCACGACGACGCCATCAAAGCCACCCGCGCGTTGATCCGCCGCGGTTTCCCCGTCGGCCTGAGCAGCGGCCTCAACTACCTCGGCGCCCAACACCTCGCCGCGATGCTCGGCCCCGGCAACCACGTCGGCACAGTTTTCTGCGACCGCATGGAGCGCTACTTCAGCACCGAACTCTTCGCCGACCTCCGCCCGTAGCGAACCCGTGTGCATCGCCCAGGACAGTCCTGGGCGATGCACAAAAAGTCGGGGAGGCAAAGTCGGGGAGCCGACCCCGGAACGCGAAAAGCGGCCCCATCAACATCGCCCGACCGGAGTCGGACGATCCCGAGAGACCGCTTACGCGGTAGATCTCGCCCGGCGACTCGGTCGGTTCGCCCGGAGGCGTTCTTTCCTCATCACTGTTTGTGACCTACCTCCAGTTGCCGGGACTGTGCCTCAGTTTCCGAGTTGCCTTGCGGCCGTCTCGTTCCCTTTGGTCAGCTCCCCGTCAACCGGGTATGCACACATCTAACGCCCGATGGCCTGTGAGGAACAAGACGTAAAACATGGGGATTCTGCGGGAATTTCCGACCTAAACCTGGGGACGAACCGGTGCATAACTGCCCGGGCCTGTGCATTACCGGTGGCCGAGCCGGGTCGAAGTGCGTTTGGCCAGTTCACGGAGTCGTACGGCCGCCGCGTCGAGTTGTTCCGCGAGTCGCTCGCGCGGGCCGCACACGCTCATTACCGCGCACAATCCGTCACGATCGAAGATGGGCGCGGCGGCGGCCACGGTGCCGGGATCGCTTTCGCCCACCGACTTTGCGTACCCCGCGGCGCGAATGCGGACGAGCTCGGCGCGGAGCGCAGCCGGGTCGACCATCGTCTGGTCGGTCACCGCAAGCAGTGACGCCTGCGCGAGGTAACGGTCCTGCTCGGCGTCGGGCATGTACGCGAGAAACGCACGCGAGCTCGCGCCGGCGTGCAGCGGGAAGGGCTTGCCGAGCGACACCACCATCTGCACGTCGCGTGACGGATTGATCTGGTCCACGTACACGCGCTCGTCCCCGAAACGGACGGACAAGGTCGCGGTTTCGTTGGTCGCGTCGGACAGTTCGTGCAGCGCATCGCGGGCCACCGAGCGCACGTCGAGACGGTCGAGGTAGGAGAGCCCGAGGAACACGGCGTTGGGTCCGAGCGAGTACCGGCGGGTCTGCTCGTCGAGCTCGACGTAGCCCTTGGCTCGGAATGCCTGCAGGATCCGATGCACAACAGCTTTGGCGAAACCGAGCTCCATGGAGATCTCGGTGACCCCGAGCGTGCCCGGCGCTCGGCTGAAAAGGTTGAGGACCTCCACGGCGCGTTCGACGCCGTTGATGGTCTCCGAACGGTCGCTCGGCATGCGCACACGCTACCCCAGGGCGTACCGTTCAGCGGAACAACGACACTGTGATGCGGGGTCCGGGGCACAAACCCGTCAAACTGTTCGGCCCCTTATGCCTGTACGCACCGATCTCCGCAACGTCGCAATCGTCGCCCACGTCGACCACGGCAAGACCACCCTCGTCGACGCCATGCTCTGGCAGTCGGGCGCGTTCCGCGCCAATCAAGACGTCAACGAGCGAGTCATGGACAACACCGACCTCGAGCGTGAGAAGGGCATCACGATCCTGGCCAAGAACACCTCGGTACTGCACAACGGCCTGCGCATCAACATCGTGGACACGCCCGGCCACGCCGATTTCGGCGGTGAGGTGGAGCGAGCGCTGACGATGGTCGACGGCGTGCTCCTGCTCGTGGACGCCAGCGAGGGCCCGTTGCCCCAGACGCGCTTCGTGCTGCGCAAAGCGCTCGAACTCGAGCTGCCGGTGATGCTGGTGGTCAACAAGGTCGACCGACCCGACGCCCGCATCAAGGAAGTCATCGACGAGGTCTACGGCCTGTTCATGGACCTCGACGCCACCGAGCACCAGATCGAGTTCCCGATCATCTACTGCGTGGCCAAAGCCGGCAAAGCGTCGACCGATCTCGACGCCGTGCTCGCCGGCGATTTCGGCGAGGACCTCGAGCCGCTGTTCAAGATGCTCGGTGAGTGCGTGCCTGGTCCCGAGTACGAAGACGGCCACCCGCTCCAAGCGTTGGTCACCAACCTCGACTCGTCGCCCTACCTCGGCCGCCTCGCGTTGTGCCGGGTCCGCCAGGGCGTGCTCAAGCGCGGCCAGATGGTGGCGTGGTGCAAGGTCGACGGCACCATCGAGAAGGTCAAGGTCACCGAGCTGTTCGTGACCGAGGAACTCGACCGCGTCCCTGCCGACGAAGCGGGCCCCGGCCAGATCGCCGCGATCGCCGGCCTGGCGGATGTGACCATCGGCGAGACGCTCGCCGACCCCGACGACCCGCGGCCCCTGCCCGTCACCTCGGTCGACGAGCCGAGCCTGTCGATGACCATCGGCGTCAACACGTCGCCGATCTCGGGCAAGGAAGGCAACAAGCTCACCGCCCGCCTCATCAAGAGCCGCCTCGACGCCGAACTCATTGGCAACGTGTCGCTGCGCGTGTTCAACACGGAACGCCCCGACATGTGGGAAGTCCAGGGCCGCGGCGAGCTGCAGCTCGCGGTGCTGGTGGAGATTCTTCGTCGTGAAGGCTTCGAGCTCACCGTGGGCAAACCGCAGGTGCTCACCCGCGAGGTCGACGGCAAGACGCACGAGCCCATCGAGCGCGTCGCGATCGACGTGCCCGAGGACTATCTCGGCGTCGTGACCCAGCTCGTCGCCCTGCGCAAGGGCCGCATGGAAGCAATGGTCAACCACGGTTCGGGCTGGGTCCGCATGGAGTTCATCGTTCCCGCTCGGGGCCTGATCGGGTTCCGGACCGAGTTCATGACCGAGACCCGCGGTACCGGTCAGCTTCATCACGTCTTTGAAGGCTTCGAGCCATGGTTCGGCGAGATCAAGACGCGTCCGAACGGGTCACTCGTCGCCGATCGCCTCGGCCCAACCACCACCTTCGCCCTGATCAACCTGCAGGAGCGCGGCCAGATGTTCGTTGGCCCCGGCGTGGAGGTCTACGAGGGGATGGTGGTTGGTGTCAACGCGCGTGGCGAAGACATGGACGTCAACATCACGAAAGAAAAGAAGCTCAACAACATCCGCTCGTCCATCGCGGAAGAGACGGTCAAGCTGGTCCCGGCCGTCAACATGGCGTTGGAGCAGTCGCTTGAGTTCATCCGTGAAGACGAATGCATCGAAGTGACGCCCAAGAGCGTGCGCATCCGCAAGGTCGTGCTCGATGCGACCGAGCGCGGCCGCACCGCCAAGCGCGCGAAGACGCTCGGCTAGTCGCGGATCTGCTGGCTTAGGTAGAGCGGCTCGCCGAGCTGGTCGATCAGGCTGATCTGTGCTTCGAGCCAGTCGGCGTGGGATTCCTCACCAACAAGGATCTTCTCGAACAGATCGCGGCTGCCGTTGTCGGCCGCTTCCACCGCAACACCAATCGCACGGTTGAGGCGCTCGATCGCCGCCTTCTCAAGGTCGAGCGCGAGCGCGAACTTCTCGCTGACGGAATCGCCTACCTGCACCGAGCCGAGGCGCTGCATGTTGGGCACGCCGTCGAGATACAGGATCCGGTCGATCAGCTCGTCGGCGTCCTTCATCTCGTCGATCGATTCGTGACGGAACTTCTCGGCCAGACGGGCCAAGCCCCAGTTCTGACACATCTTGGCGTCGATGAAGTACTGGTTGATCGCGGTCAGCTCCGCAGTCAGGACTTCGTTTAGGAGCTCGATGATGCGATCGTCGCCGGTCATCTTGCCCACCCTAGGAGACAGCCCCTAGGGCCGCTACGCGTGCTGCGGCGCGAGATGCCGTCGCCACCGCGGGACGTGCCGCGGGGCGGGTTCGACCCGGGCAAGGAGCGACTCGATGGCCTCGAGGCAGCCGCCGCAGTTGCGACCCGCGCCGCACGAGCTCGCGACCTGCGCCGGGGTGCTGGCACCTTCCGCGATCGCGTGCTTAATCGTGCGCTGCGTGACTTCTTCGCAATGGCAGACGATCATCAACGACACCCTTCGGCGTTCCAGAAACTGATTATTAGGTTGCCCTAACAAATAATACGACGTCAAGTCATGCCCCGGATGGCAAAGTTCCAGAGATATGACTGAGCTGGGGCGCGACACGGCAGTCACGTTGGTCGACAGCGGGCGTTACACCGCGATGTTGAGCCGAGACTGGGAGATCTGGGGACCGAACGGCGGCTACATCGCGTCGGTCGCACTGCGGGCCGGCGCCGCGCACGCCGAGTTGCCGCGCCCCGCCTCGTTTAGCTGTCAGTACCTCGCGGTGGGCAACTTCGAGGACCCGGTGCTCGCGTTCGTCGAGACGACGCGTCGCACCAAGCGCGCCGAATCGGTGGCGATCCGGCTCGAGCAGGGCGACCGCCTGCTCCTCACCGCACAGGCGTGGTTCATCGACGGCGACCACGAGGGCCTCGAGCACGACTTCTCCCGCATGCCCGAGGTCCCACGTTGGTCGGAGTGTCCGTCGGTTGAGGAGCACCTCGACCGCATGCGCGTGCCCGAGGAGGAGCGCTTGTCGCGGTTCAAGTTCTGGCACAACTTCGAGGAACGTCCGACGGTGTGGTTCGACAACTGGGAGGACCGTCCCGCCGGTCAGCCCGAGTTCTCCAACTGGGTGCGCTACGTCGCCCCGTCCGACACCAAAGAAGTTGCGATCGACGCGGCCCGGCTGCTCGTGCTAGCCGACACCGTGAGCTGGCCCGCCGCGTGCCGCGCCTACGCCGGGCCGTTGAGCTGGATGGCGCCGTCGCTCGATCTCAACGTGCAGTTCCATCGGTTCGAGCCTGAGGCCGAGTGGCTGCTCATGTACGGCCGCGCCGAGGTGTCCACGCAGGGCCTGTTCGGCTTCAACGGCCAGGTCTGGTCCGAGAACGGCTCGCTGCTCGCGTCATCGAGTGGCCAGTGCTTCTACCGCGCCGTCGCCCCGCAGTAGTTCGCTAGAGGTCGCGGAGGTGGCCGGTCTCGTTGAGGGAGTGGACACCGCGGATGTTGGCCGAGTTGGACGCCAGGACGCGGTTGACCGACGTGTACGCGGGACCAAAAAAGATGGCGCGGTCGATGCCGAGGACGTGCGCGCAGTACGCGTTGATCACTCCGGCGTGGCAGACCACCGCGACGTTCTCCGACGGGTGCGCCGCGATCATACGGTCGAAGGCAGCGACGATCTTCTGACGGAACTGCACGGGGTCGGGGCCGCCGATCGCGGTGTAGTCGCCGCTGACGATGGCGCGGAACTCCGCGCTGTCGCGGTCGATTTCTTCAAACGGGATGTAGCTCGACGCGTCGCGATCGAACTCGGCCACGTCGTGTTCGATGCCGATGTCGAGGCCGAGCACTTCTGCGAGTGGCTCGGCGGTCTGGATCGCGCGGGTCAGGTGGCTGGCGTATACCGCGTGGATCTCGTCGCTCGCCAGGTACTTGGCCAAGGCCTGCGCCTGCCGAATGCCTTCCTCGGACAGGTGGGGGTCGGCGCGGCCTTCGGCGAGTTCAACGCGGTTTGGGAGGCCGTGGCGGATAAGGAGCAGTTGCACGAACCCATCATGGGCCACACCCGCCGCGATCCGCATAGTGGCCACAACCGTGCAACCTGTGGCCGAGAGCACCGCGCACATGTGAAAATCGGCCTATGGCCACGCTTGCGTACACCGCGGGAACCGTTGACGGCACGATCCTGGACGTAACGGTCGGCGGCGCACTCCGCGACGCCGCAGCCACTTACGGCGACGCGGAGGCGCTAGTGAGCCGGCACCAGAACATCCGCATGTCGTGGAACGAGCTCGACGCGGCCGCAGACGCGGTCGCCAAGGGCCTTCTGGCGGTAGGGATCGAGCGGGGCGATCGCGTCGGGATCTGGGCGCCCACCTGCGCCGAGTGGACGGTGCTGCAGTTCGCCAGCGCGCGTGTCGGCGCCATCCTCGTCAACGTCAACCCCGCCTACCGCCCGAACGAGTTGCTCTACGCGCTCAACAAGGTCGCCGTGCGCATCGTGGTGACGGCGCGTCAGTTCAAGACGTCGGACTACCACGCGATGCTGAAACAGGTCCGGGCCGAGGTGCCAACGCTCGTGCGCGTGATCGCGCTGGGCGTCGAGAAAACCGACGGCCCCGATGACCTTCTCTGGTCAGAACTGATCGCGGGAGGACGCGAAGTGACCAACGAGGCGCTCGCCGAGCGCGAGGCGAGTGTCGACACGCACGATCCGATCAACATCCAGTTCACCAGCGGCACCACCGGCAACCCCAAGGGCGCAACGCTGACGCACCACAACGTTGTGAACAACGGCGCGTCGATTGCGGGAGTTCTCGGCTACACAACGGCCGATCGCGTGTGCATCCCGGTGCCGCTGTATCACTGCTTCGGGATGGGCATCGGCAACCTCGGCTGCGTGCGGACGGGCGCCACGATGGTCTACCCGGGCGAGTCCTTCGATCCCGTCGCTACCCTCAACACGATCGTGGACGAAGGCATCACGAGCATCTACGGCGTGCCCACAATGTTCATCGCCATGCTCGAGGCGCCCGAGTTCGCCGCGCTGCACATCACCACGCTGCGTACCGGACTCATGGGCGGCGCGCCGTGTCCGGTCGAGGTGATGAAACGCGTGATCGATGAGATGCACGCGCCCGAGGTGTCGATTGCCTACGGCATGACCGAGACGTCTCCCGTGTCGTGCGTGACCCGCCGCGACGACGACCTCAGCACGCGGTGTTCCACCGTCGGCACGGCGCTGCCCAATGTCGAGCTCAAGGTCATCGACCCCGATACCGGCGAGACCGTCGCGGTGGGAGAGCGCGGCGAGCTGTGCTCGAAGGGCTACCTGGTCATGCCCGGTTACTGGGAAGACGACGACGCCACCGAAGCCTCGATCGACGCCGATGGTTGGATGCACACCGGCGACCTCGCGATTATGGACGAGCGCGGCTACTGCAACATCGTGGGCCGCGCCAAGGACATGCTCATTCGCGGCGGCGAGAACATCTACCCGCGTGAGATCGAAGAAGTGCTGTTTCAGCACCCGGCGATCGCAGGCGCGCAAGTCTTCGGCGTGCCCGACAAGAAGATGGGTGAAGAGGTCGCCGCGTGGATCTCGTTGCGTGAAGGCGCCGAGGCGCCGAGCGAAGACGAACTGCGCTCGTTCTGTCGTGAACGCCTCGCGCACTTCAAGGTGCCGCGCTACTGGAAGGTCGTCTCCGAGTTTCCGATGACGGTCACCGGCAAGGTGCAGAAGTTCCGCATGCGCGACCTTGCGGTCGAGGAACTCGGTCTGCAAGACGCCGCCAGCATTGTGATGGCATAGGGCGATGACCGAACAAGCGCCTCCCGACCTCATCACGACCCTCGCGCCGGTGCTCGCGGCCACGGACCGCAGCGAGCACCCGCTGCTGATCGCGATGCTCGAACGGTGGGCTGCGGAGCGTTACCGCGAGTGGGCCGACGCGGTTGGCGACGTAGCCGTCGTGACGAGGCTGACCGATTGCGCCGAGCGCGAAGAAGAGATTGCCTCGCGCGTCGAGGCGATGTTCGACGACGCGGCAGCGGTACAGGCGCGCATGGAAGCGGACCACCCGCTGTTGAAGGCCGCGCTCGCGGGCGGGTTCACGTGGCGGCCCATCGACGAGCAGTGGGCCGCCCAAGCTGAAGCCGAACGCCTCGGCGCCGCGACGTGGCGCAACTTCGCCAAGCACGCGAGCGCGCAGGGCGATTCCGCGGGAGCGGGCGTATTCGAGTCCTGCGCCTTGATGGAAGAAGCGAGCGCTGAGGTGCTCGAGAGCCTCGTCATCTAGAGGCCGCGTGATCTAAAGGCCCCGTGCGGGTTCGAGAAAGCGCGGGCCGGCGATTGCGAAGAGGAAGAACGCGATCGCCGAGAGGATGAACGGTGCGCGTAGATCTACCGCTTTGGAAAGCGCACCGCCGAACGCAGCGCCGATCGGGATCGCTCCCATGCCGAAGAGGCGATGCACGGCGGTCACCCGGCCGAGCAGATGGTTCGGCGTGATCTTCTGGCGCAGCGTGCCGGTCAGCACGCGCCAGAACGAATCGCCGAAGCCGAGGACGAACCACATTGCGATCGCGACCGCCGCGCTCGACGTGAGCGCGAGACCGGTGAGCGCGATCGCCCACAACCACAACGAGACCGAAATGGCAATACGAGCGTCGGCGTGACGCCGTACGAGGCCGATGCAACGCTGGCCCACGAGCAGCCCGACCGCGCCGGAGAGGAACAGCGCGGCGAAGGTCGTCTTGCCGGCGTGGAGCTTCTCGAACGTGTAGAGCACGAGCACCGCTTCGCTGGCGAAATAGAAGACGTTCAGGAAGCCGATGAGAAGCGCGAGGCGCTTGAGTATCGGGTTGGCGAACAGGTAGCGCCAGCCCTCGCGCACGTCGTCGATGATGCGGGTCCGCTCCGCCGCGCTCTCGTGCACGTCGGGCAGCCGCGCCGCAAGAATTACCGAGCCTCCAAAGGACACCGCGTCCGCCACGAACGGCGCGGCGCGGGCCACGGCGAAGAGCGCGGAGCCCAACGGTGGGCCGATGAAGGTTTCGGTCGCGGCCTGCGCGCCCATGATGCTTGAGTTGAACTCGACCAGATCGTCGTGGCCGATGAGGACCGGAATCAACGCCTGCGATGCCGTGGCGTGCATCACCTCGGCGGCACCGAGCACCAACGCGGCCGAGTACAGCATCCACATGCGGACGTCGCCGGTGATGACCACCGTCGCGAGCGCGCCGACGATCAGGCCGCGCACAACGTCCGCCAAGACCATAAGCAAACGACGGTCGCGTCGGTCCGCGAGCGCGCCGAAGGGGAGCGACAACACGATCCACGCGGCGCGCCCGGCAACCGTCACGCCCGCGATCGCGCCCGGGTCGCGGGTGAGCGACGCGGCCAGCAACGGGAACGCGGTGAGGAACATGCCGTCGCCGGTTGAGGAGATGGCGACCTGCCACCACAAGCTGCGCCCGCCGGCCGCGTACTTCGCCTTCACCGTCTCATTCTGGCGTCACGTGAGCGGTACCAACGTCTTGCCGTGGGCTAGGAAGTCGTCGTGATCCGACACATCGTGCTGTTCAAGCTCAACGACAAGGCCGACACCGACGCCGCTCTCGCGCAGCTGCGCGGGATGGATGGGCGCATCGAGTCGTTGCGTGCACTCGAGGTGGGCGCCAACGTCGTCGCGAGCGATCGCGCCTACGACGTGGCGGTGCAGGCGACCTTCGACGACCTCGCCGGCTTGAAGGTGTACGCCGATCACGAGGCGCACCAGCCCGTCATCAAGTGGGCGCGGGCGCACTGCTCGTCGATCGTCGCGATCGACTACGAGTTCTGAGCCGGCGGCACCCCGGCGGGCTACTCCGCTGCGGCGCGTAGCGCGTCGAGCAAGGCGTGCACGAGGTTGGGTGATCCATCGGTGACGGTGGCCTCGGTCTCTCCGTCGTTGTCGACGAGGTCGATCACGACGCCGTTGCTCGAACTGAACGAGCCTTTGCCGAGCACGATCGTGTTGTCGGCCCCGTTCTTCATCGTGAAGTTCGCCGTCTTGGTTGCCTGTTTGATGCGGCGCTTGGCGTCGAAGGGTGCGCCCTCGACGTAGAAGATCCAGTCGCCCTCGCCGGCCGGCACCCGCAGGCCGTTGCCTTCGACGAACGCCGCGGTCGCGGCCGCTGGCTCATCGATCTGCTTCGGTTCGCCCGCCTTGGCCCGAATGTCGGCCCAGGCCTCGTTCACGCGTCGGAGGCCGGCGGCGGCCCGGGCCTGCACGCCCGGAGGCATGTCGGCGTGATGGTCCGGGTGGTACAGCGCGACAAGCTCGCGCCACGCGCGCTTGGCGGCGTCGACACCCTCACTCTTCGGGGTTTCCAACACGTCCCACGGATCCATGCCTGCAACCTAACGAAACGGTGTTACACCGCCGTCCCAACCCAACACGGCCTGTGATTATTGGTAGCAAAGACCGCTACCAATAATCACAGGCCGTTTGGGGTTAGGCCGCTTGGCGGTACATGCGGACCGCGAGGGGGGCGAAGACGGCGACGATGCCGAGCGACCACGCGACGCTCTGAAGGGTTGGGCCCAACGTAGGACCGCCGATGCACAGGGCGCGGATGGCATTGACCGTCAGCGTGAGGGGCTGGTGCGCGCTGAAGACCTGCAGCCAACCGGGCTGGGACGACAGCGGCACAAAGGCAGAAGACGCGAACACCAGCGGCGCCACGAGCGGGAAGGCCGCAGCCTGCGCGGCCTCAGCGTTACGCATGGCCAGGCCGACCGTCGCAAAGATCCACGACAGCGCAAACGTGAACAGCAGCAGCACCAGCAACGCGCCGATGAAGGCGAGGGGATTGGTGTGGATGCGGAAGCCCACGAGGAAGCCAACGCCGGTCATCAACGTGAACACGAAAACGTTGCGGGCGAGGTCGGCGAAGGTGCGGCCCGCGAGCACGGCGGAGCGCGCCATCGGGAGGGACCGGAAGCGTTCGATGAGACCCTTCGTGAGGTCATCGGCGAGCCCGACGCCGGTCTGAATCGAGCCGAAGGTGATGGTTTGCACGAAGATGCCCGGCATCAGGAAGTCGACGTAGGGGATGCCCGGTATGCCGGTGGCGATGGCGCCGCCGAATACGTAGCGGAACATCAACACGAAGATGATCGGCTGGATGGTGGAGAACACCAGTACCTGCGGCACGCGTCGCATCGACACCAGGTTGCGCCACGTGATGGTCATGGCGTCGGCCATGGCCCAGCGGAACTTCGCAACGCCCTTTGCCTCGTAGGACGGGATCGTCAGTTCCGTGGTCATGCTGCGCTCGATTCGTCGTCGTCTTCGTCGGCTACCACGGGCGCTTCCGCCGCGTGGCCGGTCAGGCTGAGGAACACGTCGTCGAGTGTGGGCTCTCGCACGATGAGTCGCTCCGGGTCGATCCCGGCGGCGTCGAGGCCGCGCACCACCGCGGTGACACCCTTGGGTCCACTCTCGAGCTTCACCTCGACGGTCAGGCCGTCGACCAGCAGTTTCGACGGCCCGAACTTCTCGAGCTCATTGCGCGCCCGAGTGGCGGTGCGGTTGCTCGCAAACCCCAGCTCGACCACCGTGGACCCAAAGCTCTGCTTTAGCTCCGACGGCGTGCCGCGGGCTATCACTTCGCCGTTGTCGATCACCGCGAGCGATTCGGCGAGCCGGTCGGCTTCCTCGAGGTACTGCGTGGTGAGCAGCACCGTGGTGCCGTCCTTCACGAGGTCCTCGATCACGGTCCACAGGTTGTTGCGACTGCGGGGGTCAAGCCCAGTGGTGGGCTCGTCGAGAAACAACACGGTGGGGCGATGCACGAGCGCGGCAGCAAGGTCGAGGCGACGCCGCATGCCGCCCGAGTATGTGCGCACGGGCCGGTTCGCGGCGTTGGAGAGGTTGAACCGCTCGAGCAACTCATCAGCGCGCGGCTTGATGACCGACTTGGGGAGGTGAGTGAGGCGCCCGACCATGCGCAGGTTCTCGTGGCCGGTGAGGTTTTCGTCGACGGCCGCATACTGGCCGGCGAGGCCGATGATGTGGCGAACCCGTTCTGGGTCGGTCGCGCAGTCGACGCCGAGCACTGTGGCCCGGCCCGACGTGGGCTTCAGGATCGTCGTGAGCATACGAACGATCGTGGTTTTGCCAGCGCCGTTCGGGCCGAGCAGACCGAACACGGTTCCGGCCGGTACTTCAAGACTGACCCCCCGCACTGCTTCGACCGATCCGAAGTTCTTCACCAAATCCTCGGTGGCGATTGCTGGTCCGTTCATGGACATCGACGATACCAGATACTTGAGTTTAGTCAATCGTTTATCTGCGGCAACAATTGAGCTACATTCAACGTGTGGTTAACGAAGCGGGAGCAGAAGCATGGGCGTTGGTGGCCACGTTGTTCATGGGTGACGCCAACCACGATCGCTTCCACGACGCGTGCGCTGCGATCGATGTAGGCCCGCCCGCGCTCAAGCTGCTGCTGTCAATGGAACCCGGCGTCGGCACGCCGATGCGCGCGTTTGCAGACAAGCTGCGCTGCGACGCGTCGTGGGTTACGTCGCTCGTGGACGACCTCGAAGCGCGCGGGTACGTGGAGCGGCGCATCCTGCCGACGGACCGACGCGTGAAAACGATCGTCATCACCAGGAGTGGCGTGGCCGCGAAGGCCAAGGCCAAGAAAGTGCTGCACGCTGCGCCCGACGCGATGCACGCGCTGAACGCCACGGAGCAAAAGCAGCTGCGCG
>JBKJQZ010000099.1:0-6303 GCA_046594835.1 Acidimicrobiales bacterium
TGGTTGGTGGTGTCGGCCGCCGAGTGGATCGCCTCGGCCAGCATCGACGCCGAGCCGGTGAACACGAAGCCCACGGCCTTTGCGACCGCAATGAAGAAGTTCGCGAGGAACGCCGCGATGATTGCTTTGGCTCCACCTTCGTGCACGGCGCGTACGTTACGACCCGTGACCAACTGGGATGGCAACGAGTACCAAAAGCGCTTTGACGACCTCGCGGCGGCAGGGGTCGACGTGCACGGCGAGGTCGCGTTCGTCATGCAATACAAACCGTCGTCCGTGCTCGACGCGGGTTGCGGGAGCGGACGGGTTGCGATCGAACTCGACCATCGCAGGGTGGCCACCGTCGTGGGCGCCGATGTAGATCGCTCGATGCTCGCCACCGCGCGCCAGCTGGCGCCCCAGATCGAGTGGGTGGAGTCCGACCTCGCAGCGCTGGACCTTGGTCGCAGGTTCGACGTGGTGGTGATGGCGGGCAACGTGCCGTTGTTCACCGCCCCGGGCACGCACGCCGCGCTCGTTGCCGGCGTCGCGAAACACGTCGCCCCGGGCGGCGTTCTCATCGCCGGGTTCTCGCTGGGGCGGGGCTACGAGGTCGCCGAGTACGACGCCCACTGCGGCGCGGTCGGCCTCGAACTCCACGAGCGCTACGCGACCTGGGCCGCCGACCCCTTCCCGGGCGATGGCACCTACGCCGTCTCGGTCCACGCCCAATGCAAGGATGCGGGCCATGTCTGACCGCATCGAGAAGCTGATCGCCGAACTCACGCTCGACGAGAAGGTCTCGTTGCTAGCCGGTGAGGACTGGTGGCACGTCAACGCCATCGAGCGCCTCGGTATCCCCACGCTGAAGGTGAGTGATGGGCCCGCAGGCGTGCGCGGCGCCCATATGAGCGGCGGGCCTGCGTCGGCGAGTTTTCCGTGCGGCACCGCGCTCGGCGCGACGTGGGACGTGGAGCTGTTGCGCGAAGTAGGCGTCGCACTTGCGGCCGAGCTGCGCAGCAAGGGCGCGACCGTGATCCTCGCTCCCACCGTCAACCTGCACCGCACGCCGCTCGCGGGTCGCAACTTCGAGTGCTACTCCGAAGATCCATTCCTCACCGCCAAGCTGAGCGCCGCGTACATCGACGGCGTGCAGAGCGAAGCAATGGCCACCACGGTCAAGCACTTCGTGGGCAACGACTCGGAGTTCGAGCGCTTCACGATGAGCTCGGAGATACCCGAGCGCGCGCTGCGTGAGCTCTACCTCGTCCCGTTCGAGGCCGCAGTCAAAGCCGGTACCAAGGCGATCATGACGGGCTACAACAAGGTCGCGGGCGCGTGGTGCTCCGAGAGCCCGGACCTGGTGCAGACGGTCTTGCGCGACGAGTGGGGCTTCGACGGCCTCGTGATGTCGGACTGGTTTGGCACGCACACAACGAGCCACGCCACTAACGCCGGCCTCGACCTCGAGATGCCCGGCCCGCCGATCTACCGCGGCGACGTCTTACGCAAGGCGATCGACGCCGGCGAGGTGACCGAAGCGACCATCGACGAGCGCGTGCGCGCCGTGCTGACCCTTAGCGAACGCACCGGCGTGCTCGACGGCAACGCGCCCGACCCCACTCACGAGTCATGGGACGACGACCCGTCGCGTCGCGCGCTCCTGCGCCGCGTGGCGCGTCAGGCGATCGTGCTGCTGCGCAACGAGAACAACGCGCTGCCCCTCGCCGACGGACTCAAGAAGGTGGCGCTCGTTGGTCCGCTCGCCGCAACTGCGTCGACCCAGGGCGGCGGTAGCGCCGGCGTGAACTCGCCGTACACGATCTCCCCGCTGCAGGGCTTGCAGGCCGCTCTGGGCGAAGGTGTGGAGATCGTCACCGCACGCGGCGCGACCCTGGGACGCAGCGCCACCCACATCGACGCCAATCAATGGCGCGCGCCCGACGGTACGCCCGGACTGCACATCAGTTACTTCGCGGGCGACGAACCTACGGGCGCTCCGGTCTACGAGGAAGTCAGCAACCGTTCGTCGTTCCGGTGGAGCCGCCAGTTCGAACCGGCGGGCAAGGGCAACGCGTGGTCGGCGCGTATGGAGGGCACATTCACCGCGACCTTTGACGGGCCGCACACCTTCAGTGCGCGCACCGTTGACCGCCTGCGGCTCTTGGTCGGCGAGAACGTGGTCGATGAATTCGCGCCCGGCGACGGCGACCGCCGAACGGTCGCGAGCACCGTCGAGTTGCACGCGGGCGAGAAGGTTGCCTTCGCGCTCGACTACGCGACCACCCTCACCGACGACGCGTTCGGTTCCCTGCTCGACGTGCGCGTGCTCGAGCCGATCCCCGACGACCTGCAAAGCCCGGCCGTGGACGCGGCGCGTAACGCCGATGTCGCGATCGTCGTGGTTGGCATGGACTCGACGTGGGAGTCCGAAGGCTTCGACCGCAAGAACATCGATTTGCCGACCGGCCAAGACGACTTGATTCGTGCTGTTGCGGTCGCGAACCCGAACACGATCGTGGTCGTGAACGCCGGCGCGCCCGTGGCTATGCCGTGGCGTGACGAAGTCGCGGGCATCGTGCAGCTCTGGTACCTCGGGCAGGAAGCCGGCAACGCGCTCGCCGACGTGCTCACCGGCGCGGTTGACGCCAGCGGCCGCCTGCCCACCACGTTTCCGCACCGCCTCGAAGACATCCCCGCGATGCTCAACTACCCGGGCGAGAACAACGAGGTCCTCTACGGCGAGGGACTGTTCATCGGCTACCGCGCCTTCGACAAGACCGGGATCGAGCCGCTGTTCCCGTTCGGCTACGGACTTTCGTACACCACGTTCAATGTTGGCTCTCCGAGCGTGTCGTCAACCACGACCGGCGCCGGACGCGACCTCACCGTCACGGTGCCCGTCACCAACTCCGGAGCGCGCGCCGGCGACTGCGTCGTACAGCTCTACGTGCGCGACATCGAGTCGTCACTGGTGCGGCCCGCGAAGGAGCTCAAGGGCTTCGGGCGCGTCCACCTAGACGCGGGCGCCGAGGGGAGCGTGGCCATCACACTCGACGAGCGCGCCTTTCAGTTCTGGAACCCGGCGACGCACGGCTGGGTCGCCGAGGCGGGCGAGTTCGAACTACAGGTCGGGCTGTCCGCGGCCGACATTCGCGGCCGCGTGAGTGTGGTCTGGGAGTCCTAAGGCCGGTTCGTCGCTCGCCCGCGCCGGTAGGAACTTCACGACGGCAACGGCCGTCAACAGGATCACACCGACGCCCACAAATGCAGTTGTGTGAAAGGCGTGCACGAACGCGTCGTTCGACGCGTCGATCACGCGGCGCTGCAGTTCGGGCTGACCGGTTAGCTGCGTCATCGCGTAGCCATGGGCGCGGCCGACGTTGTTCTTGACCTCGTCGATGAAGGGCACGTTGCCCAGCAACTCGGTCATGCGTCCGGAGTAGCGAGACGCGAGCAGCGAGCCCAGCACTGCGACGCCAAAGGCGCCGCCCGTCTGACGCGTCGTGTCGTTCACGGCGGAGCCGACACCGGCCTTGGCGCGGGGGAGCGACCCCATGATCGAGTCGGTGGCCGGCGCCATGATGTTGGCCATCCCGATGCCCATCACCATGGTGGCGCCGATCACCGCGAGGGCGGGTGTGTCGACGGTGAGCAAGCCGATGAGCGCGAGCGAGGCCGCCACGATTCCGAGGCCCGTCGCCACCACTACCTTGTTGCCGAACTTGCCGACCCAGATCGACGACATCGGTGCGAAGGTCAGCATCATCAGCGCCTGCGGGCCGAGCACGAGGCCGGCCTTCAACGCGCTGAAGCCCAGCACGACCTGAAGGAACTGCGTCATCAGAAACAGCGTGCCGAACAGCGTGAAGAACGTGAGGGTGATTGCGCCGCTCGCGGCGGAGAAGCGTGGGTTCCTGAAGAAGTGGATGTTCAGCATCGGGCTGTCGGTGTGGAGTTCCCAGCGGATGAACGCGGCGAGCGTCGCCGCACCGATACCGAAGGCCAGCAACGACTTGGGCGAGGTCCAGCCGCTCTCGGGTGCTTCGATCACGCCCCACAAGAACACGCCGAGACCGACGATAGACAACAGCGCGCCGATCGGATCGAGCTTCGGCGCCGACGGATCGCGCGAGTCGGGGATGAGGAAGTAGCCGGCGACGAGGCCGACCATAACGATCGGCACGTTGACGAGGAACACCGAGCCCCACCAGAAGTGGCTGAGCAGGAAACCTCCGGTGATCGGACCCAGCGCGCCGAGACCGGCGACGCCGGCCCACAGGCCAATCGCCTTGCGCCGCTCGACGGGATCGGTGAACACGTTGGTGAGGATCGATAGCGTCGACGGCATGATGAACGCGCCGCCGATACCCATGAGCGATCGCGTCGCAATGAGGGTGTTGGGCGAATCGCTGAGCGCGCTGAGCGCGCTGCCGGCCCCGAATATCACGAGGCCGAGCGCGAGCGAGCGGTAGCGGCCGAAGCGGTCCCCGAGGCTGCCCGCGGTGAGCAGGAGGCCGGCGAACACGACCGTGTAGGAGTCGACGATCCACTGCAACTGGCTCGCCGTCGCGCCGATGCCGCCGACGGGCCGAGGCTTGGCCAGCGTCGGGATCGCAACGTTGAGGATGGTGTTGTCGAGCACGATCACAAGGAGGCTCACGCACAACACGGTCAGCGTGAGCCATCGCCGTGAGTGCGCGAGGTCGTGGTCTTCAGAAATCGCTCGCATGCAACCGTTCTAACGCACCGATAGCGGGTTATCTTCCGCACCATGGCGGTTATCCACTGTGATGCCCTCACCAAGCGTTACGGAAACGTCGATGCGCTCCACGATCTGCACCTCGACGTCAACGAAGGCGAGGTGCTCGGCTTCCTCGGGCCCAACGGAGCGGGGAAGACCACCACCATTCGCTTGTTGCTCGGATTGATCCGTCCAACCTCCGGGCGCGCTTCGCTGTTTGGCCTCGACGCCGAAGGCGACGCGGTGGCGATCCACAAGCGGGTCGCCTTCGTGCCGGGCGAGGCGGCGGTGTGGCCGTCGCTCACCGGTGAGGAGATCCTCGAGCTGATCGGCAACCTCCACGGATCGGTCGACGCCTCGTACCGCTCGGCATTGATCGATCAGTTCGAGTTCGATCCGTCGAAGAAGGCCCGGGCCTATAGCAAGGGCAACCGTCAGAAGATCGTCCTCATTGCCGCGTTCGCGGCGCGTGCCGATCTACTCATCCTCGACGAGCCGACCAGTGGCCTCGACCCGCTGATGGAGCGGCAATTCCGCGTATGCATGGCCGAGGCGAAGGAGCGCGGCCAGACCGTGTTCCTGTCGTCGCACATCCTCTCGGAGGTCGAAGCAGTGGCCGATCGCGTAGCGATCCTGCGACGCGGTCAGCTGGTCGAACAAGGCACGATGGACCAGCTGCGCATCGCGTCATCGGTCAGCGTCGAGCTCACGTTCACCGGCCCACCTCCCGCGCTTGCCGCCGTCGACGGTGTTACCGGTGTGGAGGTAGACGGGTCGCGCGTGCGCTGCCACGTGACGGGCGCAATGCAACCGCTGCTCGACGCGCTGCGCGGGCACTCGGTTGCGGAGATGTTCAGCCGCGAGCCGTCGCTCGAAGAACTATTCCTCGCGCACTACGGCCACGAGGCCGCGTCGCCGCAGTGAGCGGCGCCCGCGCCATCGCCGCTCTTGTCTACCGGCAGCAGCGGCGCGGCGCGTTGATCTGGGGCAGCGTCTTTGGCGTCTACGTATGGGTGTCGGCTTACGGCTACGAGGCCGCCTACCCAAAGGCCCAGGACCGCACTGCTCTTATAGCGACGCTCGGTAGCAACAAGGGCGTCCAGGCGATCTTCGGTCCGGCGCGCAGCCTCGAGACGGTAAGCGGCTTCACGGCGTGGCGGTGCGCCACTTCGTTCGCGGCTATCGGCGCGCTGTGGGGACTGCTCCTCGCGACCAAAGTGTTGCGCGGCGACGAAGAGGCCGGCCGGGCCGACCTGCTCTTCGCCGGCTCGGTCAACCGGACGACGGGCCTCGGCGGACAGCTGCTCGGCGTCGGCGTCACGCTCGGCGTGTTGTTCGTGACCGTTGCGTCGTGGTTCGTAACGGTCGGTCTGATGGGTGGCTACTTCTCCGTGCGGGCCGCGTTGTGGTTCGCGCTCGTCGCGTGCATGAGCGCGGCCATGTTCGCGGCGGTCGGTGCGTTCACGGCGCAGCTCGCTGCGAGCCGACGCGTCGCTGCTGGCCTCGCTGGCTCGCTGTTTGGGGCGGCGTTATTGGTGCGCGCGATCGCCGAGGCCACGAGCACGCCGTGGCTGCGGTGG
>JBKJQZ010000108.1:0-5203 GCA_046594835.1 Acidimicrobiales bacterium
GGCGCGTGCGGCCGCCAACGGCGGTCTCGGCGCGGCAGGCCGCCTTGGCAGCGTCATCGGCCTGGTCGTGGCGGGCCAGCTCAGCGACCGCATCGGCCTGCCCCGGACGCTGCTGTACCTCGCTGCCGGCCCGGCGCTGCTCTGCCTTCTGATCCTGTTCTTTTATCCCGAAACCGCCCACCGCGAACTCGAAGACCTCAACCCCGAAGACGCTCCGATGCACTGAGCTGCGGTCGCTCGCATCGCTCGGCGCGTCACACCCTCCCGGCATGCTGGCTCACATGACCAAACCCCACCCTTCATAGGTATCGCAGCCCTAGCTGCCAAGAACGACGACCTACTCACGCGACCGCAGCTGGACGCCCTCGGACTAAAAGACGGCGCTATCGACCGGCTCATCGAACACAGAGTCCTACAACGGCTCCACGCTTCTGTTTATCTTCACGGCAGCGCAGAACCGACCTGGCGTCAGAGACAACGCGCTGCGGTTCTCGCTGGGGGGCCGCTCACCTACGCGGCCGCGCGGGCAGCGTTGACGGTCTACGGCGTGATGCAGACCACCGTCGTCCAGGTCACCGTTCCGAACTCGACCGAGCTGGTGGTGTCTGATGGTGTCGTTTACAGATCACGGCGGCCCCTGACGCGGACCCGCGTCATCGACGGGATTCGGGTCACAAGTTTGGAACGTGCACTGTTTGATGCAGCAGCCGAGTGCGATGCGATCGAGCGTGAATGCGCAATCGAAGCCGCTCGCCGTGGTGGCCTCACAACCGAAAAACGATTGTGGGAGACGCTCGTGGTCGAAGGCGGACGCGGCGTGCGCGGAGGCCCGGCAGCGGGTTTTCCCACTCAGTTCGGTAGCAGCGGCGACGAGACCCGGCCACGACCCGGGTCGGGACGCGAAGGAGGGGCGCCCGTAGGCGCCCCTCCTTCGGAGTTACGCAGGAACTAGGCGGACTTGCGGCGGCGATACACGCGACGTGCGCCTGCGCTGAGAACCGCACCGGCGCCGAAGAGCAGCGCCAGCGTCGACTCGCCACCGGTGCGGGCAAGCACTCGGGCGACGGTCGTGATGAGCGTGAAGGACCCGGTCAGGTTCGCGGTGGCCTTTCCGATGGCGGAGGCCTCCGCACAGTTAAGGGTGCCCTTGGCCGTCGCGATGTCTTGGATCTCGCCGCCACCACCGGTCACCTGGATCACCAGATTGACCACCTTGGTCCCGCCTACCGGAATCGTGCCGAGGTTGGCGTAACTCGCCGTCGCGGAGGTTGTCGAGTTCGTCTTAAACACTGCGCCCGCACCCTTCTTCGGGTCGTTGCGAGAGTCGTCCTCGACGATCTTGAAGGCGACGTTGCCGGTCTTGCGGGTGATTTCGTCGATGAGGCTCACGTTGATGAGCTCACATGCGAAGGCGTTCTTGATCGTGATGGCGACCTGGAACTTGCCGTCAGGAGCCGTCGTCGAGTTGACGATCGACGGGGTGGCCTTCTTGGTCACCGGGATCGGGCACGTAATGCCGCCTGAAGGCACGGTGGCCTTGACTTCCATGTGACCGACACGGATGTCGGCGAGCGAGCCGTCGGCAAGGACGACCCGCACGACGTCGACCGCAGCCGACACGTTGGTGCCATCAGCCGAAATCGTCGGCGAGGAGGTGTCGTCGCCACCGATCGCCCGCGGGTCTTCACCGATGACGATGGTCGCAAGACCAGGGATCGGAATCACGAGGCCGGTGTCGCTGAAGACGTCTTGCAAGGCGAGGATCGTGGTGACCGCAGGATCGCCCGGCGTCGCGCCCGGCTGAATGATGCGAATGACCGGGGTAAGGGGGCCAACGGGGCCGCCCGTGTCGGTCTTGGACGGCAGGTAGGAAACGGTCGACTTGCCCGGGATACCCGTGGCGGTCGCGGTCAGGACCCACTCACCGAGCACTTCGATGGTGAGGCTGTTGGCGATGGTCACCGGGGCGAGGGTCTGGGAGACCTGCGAGCGAAGGCCGAAGGTGCCGTCGGCGTTCGGCACGAGCGTCTCACGCGAAACGGTCTGTACGACCGAGCGAGTGGGATCGTCCGCCTTGACCTGGGCGAGGGGTGCGTCGAACTCGTTGCTGGTATCGCCACCGGTGTCGACGAGCTGCGCGTTGGCGGCGTAGCCAAGGCCACGCGAAATGTCTTCACCGAGCAGGCAGGTTTCAGGATTCCACTTCGCATCGGCGGTACCGCGGACCAGAGATGCATACGCGATGGGGTCGACGTCTACCGGGCCGAGTTCCTTGATGTCGCTTGCGTTCGGCGCAGCCGCTGCCTCGGCGAGACCGGCGACCTGCTGGCCGAGGAGGTCGAGACCTGCGCCGCGGGCGTAGCTCTGTTTCGCCGGCAACGCGGGGCTGACAACGCCGCCGAGCTCGCTGGTGCCCGCGGTAATGCCTTTGGAGTTCACCGCTGAGCTTGCGGGAGCGACGTCGACGTTGGCGGAGCCGTCACCGAGGTCGAGGTGCACAGCGGCACCAGTCGACGATCCGGAGAACGCAGCGCTGGCAAAAGGGACCGCAGCATTTGCGGGCAACACGCCAACCGCGGACGCGGCGATAACGCCGATACCCGCGATGACAATTGTGTTGCGCCGAAGGCGACGCATCGATGACAGCTTCATGGGACTCCCCTGAGATCAGACCAGCTACAACAATCTTACTCTCAGGAGACGCGTGATAGCCAAGACCTAACAGCGTCAATGACCTGCGGGTCTTTGTTTCGTAGGCCGTGATCGCCGCCTTCGATCCACACGTGTGTGACGGGCCCCGCAATGGCCGCTGCCTCTTTACGAAGTTCGTCCGGAGTGCCAAAAGCATCCCTTGTGCCCGATATGAACAGACAGGGCACGCTGATGGCTGGGAAGTGCTCGATCCGGAGCTTCTCGGGCTTGCCGGGTGGGTGCAGTGGATAGCTAATCAGGACAAGGCCAGCCGCGGGCAGTCCGTCGGCCACCGCCATCGAGCAGATACGTCCGCCCATCGACCGGCCGCCCAGGGCGATCGAGCCAGGCTTCAGCTTTGTGGCCTTTGCCAGCGCAGCAGCGCCATCGTGCACCGCCTGCAGAAGCACGGGTGGCCGGTCTGGAGCGCGACGCCCGGCGAGGCGATAGGGAAAGTCCATGCGCTCGATCACGAACGTTTTCGTACTCAGCGCCTCATCGAGGGCGACAAGCGCGCTCTGGTTCCGATCGGCGCCCGCGCCCGGCGTGAGCAATAACGCTTTGGGCTTGGTCACGCGCTCTTGGATAGGAGGATCCGCCGCGCGTCGGTCAGGTCGGTGATGCGTTTGCTGGCGTCGATCGACTCGGCGCCATGATCGGGGTGCGCGACGCGCACTGCGTCGCGGAACCGACGTACGACGTCGCCGCGCGCGGGCTCGTCGTCGGGTTCGAAGCCAAGCGCCGAGAGCGCCCAGGCCAGATCATCGCCACGGCGGCGTCGGAACGCACCGATCGACTCGGGGCCTTGCAGGTGCAACAGCAGCGCCTCGTCGGTGCCGCCCTCCCATCGCGCGGCACGCCAGAGCAGGCCGAACGCATGACCGCGAGCCTCACTTGCCAACATCCCTGCCGCGTAGACCGCGGCGAGGACTTGGGGCAACGGGTGGCCATGATCCTCGAGGCTCAGTGAGTAGGCGCCGGTTTCCTCAGCCCGGTACAGGCGGTGGCGGCTGCGACCGAGACCGACGGTGTCGGTCTGAAACCGGTGACGCAGGCGGGGTTGGGGGATGCGGCGCCGGCGCTCGAGGTCATCAATCAGCAAGTCGAGGTCGTCACGCTGCTCCGGATCGAGGTACGGCACGAAGGTGCCGACCACGGAACCGAGCAGAAGCGGGCCTTCGGGCGGGTCAATCGGCAGGAACAGATCGCCAAGGGCTACGCGTCGGGTCGGTGCCACTACCCGTGAGTGCCGGACCTCTAGTTCCGCTGCGAGCATGGTCTTAGACGTAGTTGACCAGCAGTTGTCGCAACGTGCGAGCGTCGGTCGCCACCGCTTCGTCGTCGACCTCGGCGTCCATCGCGTCGGCGATGGTGTTGGCCAGGTTGCACACCTGGGTCCAAACGCGCGGGTCGAAGCCGAACGGTGCAGGCAGGCCGTCGACACCGTCGGTCGCGTCGTAGAACGCGGTCCGGATCGACGGATCGGTAGGCCGTTGCATGAGGCGGTCGGATGCGACGTAGAGGTTGCTCATAGCTGCATAGACCTGTTCGTCGTCGACGTCCTCATCGGATTCAAATGCGTCAAGTTCGTGGTCGGCGAACCCGTCGGGATTTCGTACCTCTTCGAGGTAGGTCTCGATGAGCGGCGCGTCGGTGACCGAGACGATGAGGTCGGTAGCGACTTCCCAAATGTGGGCGATGCCTGCACCGGTGAGACGCATGCTCAGGTGACGGCGCTCCTCAGTCGAGAGCGACGCGAGGTCAAAGACGATCTCGTCGTCGTCCGCATCTGCGGCCTCGATGACTTCTTCGACGTCCTCGGATTCGGGCACGGTGATTTCTTCGGGCTCCGTGCGTGGCACGACCGGCTCGTCGATAACGGGTTCGGCCTCAACGGGCGCCGGCTGGAGCCAGTCGGTCGGCGCAGTCGGCTCGGCCGTAACGGCAACCGGCTCCGCGACAGCAGCCGACAGAATCGCGTCGAGCTGACCCTGCACTGTGGTCGCGGCGTCCGCGCTCGCGACGAGTTCAGACCCTTCGACGCGGTGGATCACGTTCAGTTCGCGTAAGCGGTACGACAGCACGCGCCGTTGCTCACCCGACAACGTGCCGATGTGGAAACTGAGCTCGCCCAGAACCCGGTTCTGCTTGTACAGCGACTGCGCGTGGATGAAGCCCGAGCCGTCGTTCGTCGGAGGCATGTAGTTCTCGGGTACGGGCACAGGCTCGGGCTTGTCCTCGTCGTTCGTCGAGGGCGGTGCGTTCCAATCGCTCATATGACTGCGGTCTCCCGGTAGAGGCCAAATACCTCGGCGAGGGTGTGCATGATCTCGCCCTCGGTGGTGAACACCTTCACGGCTTCGAGGATCGACGGCATCGTGTTCGCGGTCGGATCCTCCGCCGCCAACTTCACCTTCACCAGCGCGTCACGCACGAGTTGGTCGTCGCGCGCTTGCTTTACTTCGGCGAGGCGCTTGCGCTGCAGTTCTTCGGCTTCACCCGACACCGACAG
>JBKJQZ010000131.1:0-6685 GCA_046594835.1 Acidimicrobiales bacterium
GTTTGCGCGCCGAGCGCCATCGCGGTGGTGATCGCCTCGCCCGTGTCACCGGGGTTCGACATCGACCACTTCCCTTCGTTGGGCTGCTCACCGCTGAAGCGCTGGCGCATGGCTCGGTTATGCGCGAACCCGCCGGCAGAAATAAGCACGCCCTTGCGCGCCCGCACGGTGACCGGCTTCCCGTCGCGCACCGTGCGCACGCCGACGACTCGGCCGTCCTCCACGATCAGGTCTTCGAGCGGCGCTTCGGTCCACACGGGAATGCCGCGATCGATTGCGATCTTGAGCAGCTGGCCGACGAGCGACGCGCCGTTGGTAAGTAACGCCGCGCCACGCGCTCGCGCGAGCACGGTGCGGATCGCGACGCGCGCCGAGATAACGAAAGCACGCGCGCTGCGGTTGTAGTTGGACAGCGAACGCGCCTCGTTGGTCATCACCGCCATGCCCAGACTCTTGGCGAGGCCGGCCTGCATCCGCGGTAGCCACGCGCCGAGTTTCTTACCGTTCCACGGCACGGGTTCGAGGCCGCGCCCCACATCGGAGCCGCCCGTGCGGTTGGAGTAATAGTCGGAGTAGCCGGGGCAGGTAACAAGGCGCAGGCCCTGCTCCATCAGGAAGGTCGTCATCTCCACACCCTCGGTCAGAAACGCGTGACGACGCGCAGGCGACGAGCACGGGCCCACCTCGCCAACCACGTCGTCGAAGTGTGCCATCGCGTCTTCGTAGGAATCGGCGACACCGTCGGCCTTCATCAGCGGGTTGTTGGGGATCCAGAAGATGCCGCCCGACATGCACGTGGACCCTCCGACGAGCGCCTGCTTTTCGAGCACGAGCACCTCGGCGCCGGCTGCGGCACCCGCGAGCGCGGCGACCAAGCCGCCACCACCCGAGCCGGCGATCACGAAGTCGACTTCGAGGTCCCAATCCGTCATGGAGTGAGCTCGAGATGGAGATCCGACAGGCCACGCAGGAAATAGGTCGGCAGGTACTTCCACGTGCGGCTGGCGGCGGGCCCATGGACGGCCTCGTCGATGCGAATCGCACTGGTGCGGTCGAACAACTGGTTGAGCGTGACCCGCGCTTCGGCGCGTGCGAGGTGCGCCCCCGCGCAGTGGTGAATGCCGTGACCAAACGCGAGGTGCAGCTTCGCGTTCTCGCGTGCAGCGTCGAACACGTGCGCGTCGTCGAACTTCTTTGGGTCGCGGTTGGCCGCACCAGGGAGGAGGAGCATCGACGAGCCGGCGGGCACCTTCACGCCCGCGGCCTGCGTCGTGACCTTCGCCATGCGGAACTGCGCGCGTAGCGGACTCTCGTAGCGAAGCGTCTCTTCGATGAAGTTCGGGATCGCCTCGCGGTTCTCGCGCAGCAACTGCTGCGTCTCTTGGTCTTGTGCGAGTTGCCGCAGGGCGAACGACAGCAGCCGCACCGTCGTCTCCTGCCCTCCGGTGAACAGGTTCGCGGCGAGAAGCGCCACGTCGTTCACGGTGGGCGTGGAACCGTCGGGGAAGGTGGCCGTGGCCATCGCCGTCATGATGTCGTCGCGGGGGTTGGCGCGGCGGTCTTCGATGTAGCGGGAGAACTGTTCGTACAGGAACGAAAGCGGCTTGTGCGACGACGTGCCGGCGATCTGGCTGAGGCCCTCAGCGAAGCGGGCGTGGTCTTGTTCGGGGACCCCTTCGAGGTCGGCGACCACCAGCAGCGTGTACGGCGCGGCAAAGTCGCGGATGAACTCGACGGATCCCTTCGCCAGCATTGGATCGACGAGTTGATCGGCGAAGCGCCACATGAACTCCTCGTTCTCACGCAGGCGCCCGGGAGTCAGTAGCCGCATCATCAGGCCGCGATGCTGCGTGTGCGTGGGCGGGTCGAACGAGGGCAGCTGGTCGCTGAAGGGAAACACCTCACGGTGCTCGTTGATCACGGCCGTGATGTCGTCGCCTTCGACGGGGACGGGCAAGGAGACGAAGGGCCCGGCGATCACGTTGCACGACGAGAACGAGGCGGTGTCGTGGTACACCTCGAGCGCTTCCTCGTATCCAGTGACCATGAACACGCCGTAGTGCGGTTCCTGCCACACCGGCGAGGCCGCCCGCAGCGCGTCGTAGTACTCGTAGGGGTCGTTCTGGACTTCCTTGTCGCGGAAGTAGTTCGTCGCCTTCAGATCGCTCACGCCCGAGATACTACGACGTCGAACTATTTGTCGCTAGAGCCACGCCCAACTGGGTCCACCGCAGGCCCGAAACCGCCATCACACGGACCCAGATCGTGGGTTCTGAGCCGCTAGCGGTCGGGACCAAGATCCAGCAGCCGACGGGCGACGATGTTGCGCTGAATCTCGGCGCTGCCGCCGTAGATCGTCGCCGCACGGGAGTAGAGGAACTCCGAACGCCATTGGACGTCGGCCTCGCCGTCGCCTAACAACACGCGATCGGCCAGTCCGTCGGCGGCAAGGTCGAACACAGCCTGCTCGGCGCTCGCGAGTTGGATCTTGTCGATCGAGGTCTCAGCGCCTAACCGCTCGCCCGCGTGAAGGCGGTACTGCGTGCCGCGTGATCGGGCCCGGAACGCGAACACCTGCTGGGCCACTTCACCCACGCGCGATGCGTCCAGCGTCGTGGGCGCCGAGGCAACCAGTTGCGACAGGCGCTGTTGCAGGAATGCGCCGCGGTGCCACAGCGCGGTCGACCGTTCGTACGGCAGCAGATCCATCGCCACCGCCCAGCCCTGACCTTCGGCGCCGAGCATCCGTTCGTCGGGCACAAACACGTCGTCGAAGAACACCTCACAGAATTCGTCGAGGCCGTGCATGGTGTCGAAGGGCGCCACGGTGACGCCGGGCGAGTCGGTATCGACGAACAGCGCGGTGATCCCCTTGTGCGCCGACTCCACTGTGCCGGTGCGCGCCAGCAAGACGCAGCGCTGCGCGTGATGGGCGAAGCTCGTCCACACCTTCTGCCCGCTGACGACCCAACCGCCGTCGGCCCGCGTGGCCTTGCACGCGAGCGCAGCGAGGTTGCTGCCGGTGCCGGGCTCGGAAAATCCCTGACACCACGTTTCGTCGCCCCGCAACAACAGCGGGACCATCTCGGCCGCCAGTTCGGGTCGGGCGAAGTCGATCATCGTGGGAGCTAAGACCTCGGTCATGGAGTAGGCCCCCGGGTCGACCAGGTCGCGCATCATGAGCGCTTCGCCGAGGTAGCCGCGCAACAACGCGGAGCCCCCGAGTCCGCCGACCCGTTCGGGCCAGCCATACCGCGTCCAGCCCGCATCGAATCCGAGGCGCTTCACCTTGGCGAGTTGGTCGAGGTGCTCCTTGAGCGTGCCGAAGCCGCGGTGCGCGGGCGCGAGTTCCGCCGCGTGTGCGTCGAGCCACGTGTCGAGCGCGTCGCGGAACTCGTCGAGCTGCATCTATTCGCCGGGCGACGGACGCGTCGGGTCGTGCGCCCGACCCGAATCGGCCTCACCGCTGCGGCGCTGAAAGGTCATGGCGCGGGTGCGCAGGCGCCAGCCCTTGTCCGTGCGCACGTACGTGTCGGTGTACCAACCAATGCGCATGTTGTGGTTGGTCTGGTCGATGAAACACAGGGTCTGCATGCCGGTGCCGGTCTCACCGGTCAGCGTGAGCTGTGGCGTGCCCGTCATGAACAAACCCTTGGGAGCGGCCGCGACCAGCGTCGGGAAATCGGCGAGCGCGTACGTGTCGCCGAACGCGCTGTAGGTACCGTCGGGCGTGAATACCTCCACTACTGCGTCGACGTCGTTGCGCGTCATTCCCACCGCGTACGCGGCGAGCAACTGCTCGAGCTCGATGATGTCGGCCATCAACGCCTGATCCATGACGCTCCTCACAAGGCTTCTCAGTAGTCGAAGTTGACAGAGACCGTGGGCGAGGTCGGCTCCGATTGACAGGTCAGTATCCAACCCTCGGCAACCTCGTCGTCGGTCAACACGTCATTCACGCGCATAGTGACGGTCCCTTCGACCAGCAGCGCCATACATGTGGCGCAGTTGCCCGCTTCGCACGACGACGGCGGCTGGAGTCCGGCCTGGCGCGCGGCTTGCAGCAACACCGTGCCCGGGTGGTGCTGGGTGGTCGCGGTCTTTCCGTTCAGTTGAAAGGTGAGCGTGATGCGCCAACGATAATCACATTCTCCAAAAGCGACAACGCCGTAACCCCACCGTTATCGTGCGTCCGTGCGACGACTAGCAACAATCGTGGCGGGGACGCTTTGGGCTTTGTGCCTATCCCCCGCTGTGCCTTCGGCACGTGCAGCCCCGGGCTGCGGCGTCAATGATCGGCCTGAGACCGGCCTTCAGGGTCAAGTGCCGCTCGTCGATCAGCTGAACAGCCGCGCCGACTACGGCTACAACTGCGGGCTCGCGCTGGTTGGCTACAACAGCCTCGCTGCACGCGGCGGCAACGGCAACATGGCCTGGTCGGGACAATGCGCCTACATCGCAGGCGACGGCGTAGCCGTGGTCGATGTGAAGGACCCCACCAAGCCCCGGCTCGCACGCACCCTGCGCGGCAAGGGCTCGGACATCTCGATCGAGACCATCGGCGCCATCGACGTCGGCGATCGTCACCTGCTCGCGGCGGGCAAGTACGGCCTCGGCGGCTCCACCTACTTCCCAACCACGGGCCCTATCGATCTCTACGACACGACTGACTGTTCCAACCCGAAACTGGTCTCAAGCTTCACGGTGCCGGCCAACACGCACAACCTCACGTTCAGCCCGGACGGCAACCGGATCTACAGCACGCTGCCGCTGCAAGCGATCGACGTGACCAATCCCCGCGCACCGAAGTTACTGGGCAACCTCGAAGACGACATGCGAGCGCAGGGGTTCAACCACCTTTATTACGCCCACGAAGCGTGGCCGAGCGCGGACGGCAAACGGCTCTTCCTCGGCGGTCAGGTACCGGGCGATCAGGAGACTTGGGTGCTCGACATCGACGGCTGGCCGAAGAAGCCGGTGACGGTGCTGGGCCGATCCGATCGCGCTGGTCACTCGATCCGCAACGCAACGATCAACGGGCGCAAGTACCTCCTCCACTCCGACGAGAGCGTGGTCAATCCCTTGGCCAAGGGCTGCCTACCTGAGGACCTCTCACCTATCGCGGGTGCGTCGCAGCCGTATCTCACCGACATCACCAATGAGCGCGCGCTGAAGACCGTGAGCAAGTTCCGGCTTGCAATCAACGAGAAACAGAACTGCGCGCAGCAGGTCGCCGACAACACCAACCAGTCGAGCCACTACCACGACGTCGACGACCCGAATAAGACGACGTTCGCGCTGTTGTCGATGTGGAACGCCGGGTTGCGGATCGTCGACGTACGCAACCCGGCGCGCATGAGCGAGGTCGCCTACTTCAACCCCGGCCGCTTCCAGCCCAAGCAACGCGTGCGCAGCATTCAAGGTCCTGACCTGTATACGACCGGCCTCAAGTTCCAAGGCGCCAGCGGCGTCGATCAGGCGTGGGCGCACGTGCGCTACCAACCCGAGAGCGGGTTGATCTGGTTGACCACGCAAGCCGGCGGCTTCTGGGTCCTGGAACTCGAACCCCAGGTCCGAGCCGCGCTCAACCTTCCTTCGACCCACGCCTACAAGCCGAACGGTTCGATCCCACGGCCCAAGGCGACCCAGCTGCGGATTGGCAACCTGCGCGCGCAAACCGCGTCGTACTACTGCACCTTGAACACGTTGCCTACTGTCGCGTCGTGACTGATGGCTTCAACCGCAACTGGGGCCGCGCGGCCGTCCCCGCAGAGCTCGCTGCGAGCTACCGCGCCAACGGGTACTGGACGAACCAGACCCTCGGCGAGGTCGTAGCGACGGGACTCGCCGGCAACCCGACCGCCGAGTTCCGCGTGCACTCGAAGGTGCGTCCCTTTGACGGAACGATCGGCGAAATCGATCGCGCGGCGCGCACCCTGGCATCATCGCTGTCGGCGCGCGGCATCGGCCCCGGCAGCGTTGTCGTGTCGCAGATGCCCAACTGGGTCGAGGCTGGCATCACCTTCTGGGCCGCGGCCTATCTCGGCGCCATCGTGATTCCGATCGTCCACTTTTACGGGCCGAAGGAAGTGGGCTACATCCTCCGATCCGTCGCGCCCGACGTGGTGGTCACCGCCGACCGTTTCGGCCACTCCGACTTCATCGCCAACTACACCGAGTTGTTACGCGACTTCCCGGACACGCCGTGGCTTGTCGTGGGCGATACGCCCCGTAGTCAGTTGCCGCCCAACGCCACGCCGTTCGCAGACCTACTCAATGACGTTGAAGCGTTGCGCGCACCGCTGCCCGTCGACCCCGACGCGCCCGTGGTGGTCGGTTTTACCTCGGGCACGACCAGCAACCCCAAGGGCGTGGTGCACTCGCACCGCACGATCCTGTGCGAGACGCGGCAGCTCTTCGACATGGTGCCGGACCTCGGACCGCCGATGATCACCGGCGCGCCCGTAGGCCACTTCATCGGGATGCTCAATGCGTTCCTCGTGCCGCTGCTGAAGCAGAGTCCGGTGAACCTTCTCGACGTGTGGGATCCGGGCGAGGTGCTGCGACTCATGCGCACGAAGAACCTTGCTCTTGGCGGCGGCGCCACCTTGTTCCTGGTGAGCGTGCTCGACCACCCGGACTTCGCTCACGACGTGTTGCCAAACATGCCCTTCGCCGGACTCGG
>JBKJQZ010000133.1:0-4843 GCA_046594835.1 Acidimicrobiales bacterium
AACGCGTCGTTCCCGGTCGAGGTGTGGCGCCAGGCGCGCGTGCCCGACAGCGGCGCCGCCGCCATCGCGCAGATCGTGGAACCCGCCGTCTAAGGGCGTTCATGCGCGTCCCCTAGCCGGCGTTGGGGAGACGATGTGCGGATGCGGAATGTCAGTCGCAGCGGTAATCGACTATTCACGGGCATCGGGACTCTCGCGAATGCAACAGTGACGCTGTGGCCGCTTGGGACGGACTTGCGGATGCGACTAACCACCGCTTAGCGGAGCGGACCCTCACTGAGATGGGGTGGATGCGTTGTGGTGCGGGCGACTGGGCGATCGCACTCCGCTCGCCTGACGGCCAGCAGGTGGCGCGCATCAGCCCTTTCGATCCCACCGGCCCCTTTACAGCGGAGCTCTATCGCAGCGCGGCCGAGACTGCGAGAGTCCCCCGGATGATGCACCACACTCGACTCGAGGGCGGCGGCGACCTTCTCGTTATGGAGCACCTTCAGCCTGCGCCCACCGAAGACGCCGCCAACTTCCTTGCCGACCTCACGAGCGGTACTCCAACTCTTCGCTCGTTAAGCGCGATCGTGCTGCGAATACACGCCAGGGCGGTGAGGTCCCTTCCCTGGTGCGGTCCGCTCGACACAAATCCAGCGAACGTCATGAGCCGTCACGACGGAACACTTGTCCTGACTGATCCCTTCTACGCCGACGGACCGAGTCTTTACGCTGCTGCCCTTCACGATCCTGACCGGGTCGTCCGCGCTATCCCGCCTCGAGACCGCCGGTACCTGTCGGAGATCCCGCTTACCGGATCAGGGCCTTGGCCCGAAGGTGAACAGGAGCGCATACGTGAGGGCCTTCGAGTGGCTGACCAAAGCCTGCGCGGCGAATGATCTGTCGCGGTCGTGAGCATCCCTCATGTGCCGGTCGGCCTCGCGTCCCGAGGCTGCGTCAGGAGGCGCTCGCTCGGCGGGCCAGCGTGGTGCCGATAGCGACGGCCAAAAGAAGCAGCACTGTGAACACCAGCCACACAACGAATAGGTAGCTCCCGGGTACGTCGACCGACGCGTTGGCGTTACCCAACACGCGGATGGTCACCCAAGCGAAAGGGAGTGTCGCAACGCTGAGGACCGTGTCTCGCGCGCTCAAGCCTTGGCGTCTCGTTGCGTACGCGAGCGCGCCAAGCAGGAACGGCTTCGTGAGAATTATGTGTTCGAGTCCGAAGACTGGAATCACGAGAAGGACCATCGCTCCGACAGCAACGGCTGCCATCCAAGCGACTCGGCGTTGCCCCAACACGGACTGAGTATTGCAAGCCCCGAGCGACGCGTCGCGGCCCAAACCGGCGATGTGAGACACGGGTATTACGGAGTGAGGCGAGCCCCGAGCGCGTATAGGTAGCCGTCGGCCTCGAACTGCCGAACATCGGCCTCTGACAACACGCAGCGAGTGTGTCAGGCGAGGTCGGTCTTCCAACGTGATTTTCGCTTCGCGTAATCGGCGGTAGGGGACACGGTCGGGTGGCTCCGACGGAGCCACTTGCGACGCGTCAGTTCGCGTCGCTGTGTAAGCGAAAGCCGTTTCGCGGAACTGACCCACCGCGGCGATACGCCACGATGCCGTGGTTCCGTCGCAGCCCTCAGCGAAAAGCGTTCCCGCGGGGACGCTTTTCCGCGTCTCGCTCCCGGCTACGGGACGGCCGCCGTTCGTTGGTCGTTTGTGGTCGCACAGCGACCGTTATCGACCAACGAACAGCACCGCGCGGCTCGTTGGTCACTGATGGTCCTTTAGCGCGCTCGTCTGCGGCGCTCCCATAAGTGCCTGCGGAGACGGCCGACGCGATCTATGCGGCGAAGGCCGGCGGCCTCACGAGGAATGGATCGACTTCAGACGACAACGTTTGGCCCTGCGGTCCCCTGAACGTCGTGACGCCGGATCGGTGGTCCCACTCGATTGCCCAACCAAGGTCGTGGACCATGTGATGGTGCCGCGAACACAGCGGCACACCGTTCTCGATGCAGGTATCGCCGCCGTTTTCCCAAAAGACGAGGTGATGGATCTCCGTGATGCGGCGGTCGCAGCCTCGGACCGCGCATTGGTGGCCGTGACGCGCGCGAATCGCTCTTCTTTGCGCTCGATTCCAAGTGCGGGTCTTACGTCCGACGTCGAGGATCTCGGAGGCGCCGCACACAACCATGCGGCTCACGCCGCAATCGCACGCGAGCCGTCGCAGAGCGTGACCCGTGATGATCGGGCCGGCGTCGAGGACGCCGATATCGGCCGCCGCCGGGCTTCCGACAAGCGATTCGTACGGCACAGTGACTGCCACCGACGCTCGGTCGGGATCGAGTTCGTCCACATGAACCAACGCGACTTCCTCGACTAGGTCGACGAGCCACTCGAACCTGCGCTGGGAGAGGGAGAGCGGAGGCTCCACGGAAGCCTCGTCACTGGCCTCCGGTTCCCACCTGTTCGCGTACGGAGCGCCGATAGCGTCGGCAGTGGCGAACGCCGGCTCGTCAGGATTCTCCGCGCGGAGTACCGGAGGCTTCACGGAAGCCTTTTCGGAAGACTCCGTCGCGTTGAAAAACAGGAACGATCCGTACGCGTCGAGGACGTTCACCAGACGAGCGAGGTCCTCGTTCGGGCCGTCGATGATCACGCGACCGTTGGCTCCGCTGAAGCCTGGATGGAACCGGACTCGAGGGATCTCGTAGTGGTCGGGCTCGCGCTCGTTGTCGCCGTTGCGAAGGTTCCACCAGCGCACGAGACGCTCGAGCGCGTCCGCCGACTCGTCTGCAAACTCTGCGATGAACGCCGCGTCTCGCTCGTCGTTCAAACCATCGAGTCGCGTGAGCGCCCGCGCCTTCGAATACGTCAGACGTCCGCTCAGGAACGCCTCCATTACGACGGGTCGACGTTGGAGTTCACGACCAACTCGCACCTTCTCCTTCGCCGTGGAGCGCCCCATCCCGCAACGATCGACGAGCCACGTCACGCACGACGGATGGCCATCCAACTCGTATGCAGCTAGATCAATGAACGCAACGAGCGTGACCAACCACTTCGCCTCGCACGCGTCGAGAAACGCTCGCTGCTCGATTAGCTCTTGGCCTTGCGCAGAAATCGACGAAGACACCTTGACACCTCATTGCTCTGGGGATGAGAGGCATCCGTCGACGCGGCTGCGATACGCAGCTGATTGTACGGAAGGGGTGTTGCACCTTCACTCGGCGGAGACGTCTAAACCGAGCTCGTCAGGACGCAGTGGCACTTGCGGGCCGCGCGAGAGAACGGCGTTCTCCGTAAGCGGGCAGTAGTGTTTCCGCGGTGAGCACGACCTGGCGTGAGCAAGCGGTATCGCGATCCCTCGACCCGGCGCGGGCCCGAGCCGAGAAGCGCGTCCAGCGCTTCCTCGACGCCGCCATGGACCTGATGATCAACTCCTCCGGCAAGGAGTTCACGGTCCAAGAAGTCGTCGAGCGTTCGGGTCAGTCGCTACGCAGCTTCTACCAATACTTCGCCGGCAAGTACGAGCTGCTGCTGGCGCTCTTCGAGGAGTTGGTGCGCAGCACCGCGCTGCAACTCGAGGCAACGATCGAGCACGAGACCGACCCGCTGGCGAGATTCGAGATGGCGTGCGTCGAGTACTACCGGATCTGTCAGCCGACCACGAAGGCCAAGGCCACTGCGAAGAAGGGCACAGCACCTGCGCTGGCCGACTTCGCTCAGCAGTTACTGACGGACCATCCCAAGGAAGCAAGCCACGCGTTCGTGCCCCTGGTTGATCTGTTCACCGGCCTGCTCGACGATGCCGCGAAGGCCAAGCAGATCCGCTCTGGGCTCGATCACAAGCGGCTGTCGGGCGTCATCCTCGAAGCCGTGATGTTCAACGCGTTCGCGGCCACCATCAGCGGCACCAAAGTCCGTGAAGACGGCGCCGGTCTCGAACTGTGGGGCCTGATCCTCAACGGCATCGGCCCCGGCAAGTAGCCCTTCGGGCTAGAAGGGTGAGTCGCCCTGGAGGGTGATGCGGTGCATCACGCGTTTGTGACCTTGGTAGTCGTTGACGGGGTTGTGCTGCACGCAGCGGTTGTCCCATAGCGCGAGGGACCCGACTTCCCAGCGAAAGCGGCACGTGAAGTCGACCTTCACCTGGTGGTGAAAGAGGAACTGCAGCAGGCCGCGCGACTCGTCTTCGGTCATGCCCTCGAAGCGTGCGGTGTGGGCGACGTTCACGTACAGCGCCTTGCGCCCGGTCTCGGGGTGGGTGCGGACAACAGGGTGCGCCGCTTCGTAGTTCTGCGACTCGGCCGCGTCGTGTTCCTTCATGCGGTCTTCGCGCGTCTTGCTCACGTCGGCCATGGCCGAAGAGTTGATGCCGCGCAGCGGCGCGAGCAATTGCTTCATCGTCGGCGACAACGCGTCGTAGGCGGCGTACTGGCTCGCGTACATCGTGTCGCCACCGAAGGGCGGAATCTCGCGCGCCAACAACATCGTGGCCATCGGCGGCTCGTCGAGGTACGCGGTGTCTGAGTGCCAGATGCCGCCGAAGTTCACGGTCTCGTGCGGAAGCTTGGTCACCGCGATGATCTCGGGCGAGCCGTCGATGCCGGGCAGGAACGGGTAGCGCGCCAGCTCACCAATCGCCCGGGCGAACTTGAGGTACTGCTCGCTGGTGAGCTGCTGGTCCCGGAAGAACACGACGCCGTGCTCGAGCCACGCTTCGCGCACGGCCTTGACTACGTCGTCGTCGAGGTCAGCCAGGTCGACGCCAGCGATCTCGGCGCCCACCGCTCCTGCGATCGGGGAAACAGTCAACATGCGAATGCCATTCCTGCCATGCGAGAAC
>JBKJQZ010000314.1:0-7145 GCA_046594835.1 Acidimicrobiales bacterium
GCGACTTCCGGGTTGACCGCGTTCGCTCGGCGGCAGTGCTCGACGACACCTTCGAGTGGCGCGCGCCGACCATGCGAACCGACGTGGCGTTCAATCCGGCTGAGTCAACGCCTGTGCGTATTGAGGTGCAGCCCGAACAGCGCTGGGCGATCGAGCGTTACCCGGTTGACGACGTTGAAGAACTCGACGGCGGCGCGGTGCGCTTCACGGTGAAGGCCGCGGGCGACGCGTGGCTTGAGCGGTTGCTGCTGCGGCTCGGGCCGACCGCTCGGGTGATCGATCCGGCGTCGAGCGTGGGCGCCGACGTGGCTCGCCGATTGCTGGCCGTGTATCAGTCCGCCTGATGACCAAGGAGTAGCTGCCATGAACCCGAGTTGGGATGACGAAGCCTTGACGATCCGGAGTGACTCTTTGCGAGTACGTCGATATCGGCGACTGCAGTCCTGGTATCGAGAAAACCAGCTCGGCCTCAAGCCGGGACGGTCTAACGACACTACGACCGCTAAGGGCGTTTTAAAGCCGGCGCGCCAGGTTGGAAGTCTCTTGCCGTTTGATGGCCGCAGCCCCGTTGGCGTCAATTTCATCTCGCGTGAAGCGTTTCATCACGCAGAGGACCGGATCACCCAGGCGACTTCTGAGAAAGCCGCTCTCGATCCGGTTCGCCTCCGCCGCAACATGCTTTCGAGCATGCCGATGTGCTTCAACATTTTCGGCACGCTCCGCATGCACCCGAATCTTCTGACTGAATTGCTCAACGCACTCTTGCCGCTCAACGTCAAAGAAGTCGAGGCGGTGATATGCGAAGCGGCTCCACTACCTGCGGCGGACTATCTCGACGACCGCTCAGCCTTCGACGCCGTGATCTTCTTCGTCGACACGGCGGGATCGCGACGCTTCCTCGCGGTCGAGACGAAGTACACCGAGGCTTTTAGCCAACTGCGCTACGACGAGATAAAGCATCCTCGGTACGTCGACGCCTGTGGTTATGGCTGGTTCAGTGATGGAGCCCTCGACGTTCTAAAAGGCATTCCTACGAACCAACTGTGGCGCAACACCATGCTTGCTTCGTCGTTGGAGACGAATGGAAACTCCGTTTGGAAAACGTTCGATCGCGGGGACGTTGCCGTCTTTTGCCTAGCGGAGGACGTAGCCGCGCAGAAGTGCGTCGATGCCGTGCGTACCCACCTGGTCGACCCAGAACGCTTGCATCACGTGACGCTCGAAAACATGACTTCGACAGCGGCGGGGATTCCAGGTGTTGAAACGTTTGCTCGGCGCTTCGGAAACCGCTACTTGCATCCTGACGACTTGGACGAGCGAGTCGTCGATCCATTGGGGCCCGACGGCCGAAGTCCCAACTCTGTCTTTGATTGACCGGCTCGCTCTTTAGGTGTCGGCGCTCGAAACAGCGTAGCAAGCTGCTACGCTGGGTCCATGACGCAGCCCGTTCGTATTGCTCCGGACTTATTTGAATCGGCGCGCCGAGTCGGAGAAACGCAGGAACGAAGCGCCGCTCAGCAACTGTCGCATTGGGCGCGCATCGGACGCGAAATCGAAAATTCTTCGGCAATGAGCGTCGCTGCTCGCGGGCGTCTCGCCGACGCCGCCACTTACGACCAACTGGCTCCGGCTCAGCAGGCGCTTGTTCGTGCGGGATGGGAAGACGCGATGAAGGAGCGCATCAGCAGTTTGGACCTTCGGGCCGACCTGCTCGCTGAGGGGCGCAGGTACCTCGTGGTCGGCGACGCCGCGGGTGCGGCGCATCAACTGGCGGCGACGCCGACGGCCAGTGCCAGGGATACGGCTGCGACAAGGAAGAAGACGGCGGCGAAGAAAGCGGCGGCTTCGAGGAGGACCCAGGTTCGGCGAGCCAAGTCGTGAACCGGGGCGACCCGGTCCTGCACCTGATCGTCGGGCCGAACGGCGCCGGTAAGTCGACGTTGTTCCGCCTCGTCGTCGAACCCGAGACGGTATTGCCGTTCGTCAACGCCGACGAGATCGCGGCGGCAACTTGGCCCGATGACGCCGAAGCCCGCAGCTACGACGCCGCCCGTATCGCCGAAGAGCAGCGGGCGGGACTGATCAGCGATCGTCGGTCGTTTGCGGCCGAGACAGTGTTCTCGCATCCGTCCAAGATCGAATTGCTGCGAGACGCTCGGAACGCGGGGTACGTGGTCGTACTTCACGTAATCCTGGTGCCTGAAGATGTTGCGGTGGGTCGGGTGGCGGAGCGGGTCGAGCACGGCCTCGGTCACGCAGTCCCCGTGAACAAGATTCGTGAGCGTTTCGGTCGTCTGTGGGCCAACATTGTGACCGCGTTGCCGTTCACCAATACGGCGTTCGTCTACGACAACAGTTCTGCAGACACGCCGTTCCGCGTGGTGGCGACCTTTCGTGGGGGCAGCCTCGTGGGTCCGGCCGATTGGCCGGCGTGGGCGCCACAAGCCCTGCACTCGCTGGGGTAGCGGACCCTCTGCGGCCCGAGGTGACGTTGCGTAGTTGTCACACCCTCCTCGTACATTCGCTTGCGTGACCTTCTCGCTCGAGAACGCAGTCGCCTACATCGCGGAGGTGCGTTGGCAGTTCGCCAAGACGATGCCGCAGTGGCCCCACGAGTACACGGTGCGCGACTGGCGGCCACAGCTCGAGGGCTCCTTCGGAGCCTTCGCAACGCTGATCCGCGAGATGGGAGTCGTGAAGCCGTGGCCCCGTGACGCCGCGGTGCCGCGTTACCACCACACCTACCTCCAGGTCGGGGAGTGGGAGTACTGGACCATGGGCGAGCCGATCCCGGAGACGACCGTGATCAACCGCGGTCGCATCGTCGACGACGATTCGTATTGGACCTCCGCCAGCCGACAACGAACCGTCGATTCGTAAGAAACTCAGGTTTTCCACTGGCGATCCACAGGCTGTCGAACGTAGGTTCGGACGAATGCCGGGGTGGGAACGAATTGCGGACGGGTTGCGGTATCAGCGCGAGAGAACGGATCTCTTGGCGTGGAGCGACGCGCTCTGGCCGGAGTTGTTGCTGCGGTTCCGGGTGGAAGACGGTCGCCTTCATCCGGCGTCACTGGTGCTCGACGGGCGCCACGCCACTGACCTGTCGGGTCAGCCGTCGGCCGTCACGGCGATGTTGCGCGAGGCAGCCAACCAGATCGGCGCGAACCCCGACGGGTGGTACGCGCGTCTTGCGTCGCGCATCGAGGCCGATGCCACTGCGCTGGGCTGCGACGCTTCGCCTTCTCGTCCGAACCGGTCGGCCGAGGTGCGTCTGCTGGCCACGCTGGGTGGGCTGCGGTATCCGTTGCTCGGCGCCGCCTACGGCCGCGGTTGCAGCGTCGAGCGGTTCGTGCCGCGTTGGGCGCGGCCCGCGCTCCACGAGTTCGATGGCGTAGGCGCGTGCCGCGCGTTGTTCGGTGTGAAGGCGACGCGGAGTCTTGTGCGGGCGACGAGCACGTGGTTGACCACGCCCACCGAGGAGTCCGGACGGCTCGGCTGGGGGTCGTTGGCTATTGCGCTTGCTGGAGCGGACGTGCTGGAACCCGACGACATTGCCGGCGCGTTGGATCGCTCCGAAGGCCAGGAGGTAACCGTGGCGTCGGTGGACGACGTTGCGCTGATGCGCTTGGTCGGCCAGTTGCTCGGTGGGCGCGTGTTCAAGGCGGTGGCGTTCGAGGCACTTGAGCACGATCGCGTCGAGAAGTTGCTCAAGGTGTGCGAACTGCTTCGTCGGGTGCGACCGCTGTTGTGTGCGCCCTATCCGTCACAGCTCGACGAATTGGAGCGACGTGCAATGACGTTGGCGATTATCGACGTGCAGCGCGCGAACCGGCCGCCGAACCCACCGCCGCCGGCACCGACGCCCGAAGTGGTTGCGCCCGCTCCGGTCGTGCCAACGCGGCCACGTCGGCGTTTCGAACAGGCTCAGGGTGCGCCGGCCGCGCCGCGGCGGGGGCCCGGGGTGTCGTTCGATTACGCGCCTAGTGTCCGCGCGCTCAACGACCTACAGGTCGGGCCGGTGGTTCTCGTGTTACCCGAGACACCGCAGCACCTGGTTGCGTGGTCGCGCGCGCTTCGGAATTGCCTCGACGACTACGTGGGCCCGGTCGCGTCCGGCGCGTCGACGATCATCGGTATCCGGCTCGACCACGCTCTCATCGGCGCGCTCGAGATCGACCGCTCGGGACGTCTCCGCCAGTTCCTGGGCACGGCCAACCGCGTGCTGCCTCGGACCGTGATCGATCCCGTCGTCCGCGACCTTCAGCGGCGCGGCGTGATCAGCGCCGTCGCCTAAGGCGTCACAGCGAGAATTGGATGAGGGCGCGCCGAGGCCTTGGGGACGCCGCGCTCGCAACCCAGTGAACGTGCTGCGCAACGAGGCCGTGGTCGCTGAGGACCTCCGCTTTGCCGTTCTCTAGGACGCCAGCGTCGCTCTGGTCGGTCCAGGATTAGTTGTCACAGCTCGGTCGCACTATGTGGGCATGGACAACACAACGGAGATCCAAACGCAGACTCATATCTATTTCCTCCTCGACCGCAGCGGCTCGATGTCTTCGATGGCGTCGGACGTGATCGGCGGGTTCAACTCCTTCGTCGCCGACCAGCGCGCCGATGGTGCCGACGCCCACATGACCTTGGTGCAGTTCGACACGCAGGACGCGTTCGAGAAGGTGGCCGACGCCGAGCCGATCGCTTCGATCGCCGAACTCACGGCCGCGACTTTCTCGCCCCGAGGTGGCACGCCGCTGCTCGACGCGACCGGTCAGCTCATCCGTCACGCCGAAACGCGTGCGTCGGTGATCAAGCAGCTGAAGGGCACGCCCGAGAACGTGCTGATCGTCACGTTCACCGACGGCGAAGAGAACCAGAGCTCGCACTTCACGCGTGACCAGATCCTCAAACTCGTCGCCGAGAAGGAAGCCATCGGCTGGACCTTCGTGTTCCTCGGGGCCGGCCTCGACGCGTACGGCGAGTCGGGTGGCATCGGTTACGCCGGCGGGTCAACCCAGGCCTTCGCTCCCGACGGCCAAGGCACACGCGTGGCGTTCCAGAGCCTGTCCCGTGCGACGACCAGCCACCGCGGGAAGCTCCGCCGCGGCGAGCAGATCGACCGCTCCGACTTCTTCGAAGGCGACAAGGCGGCCGAACAAGACAAGGCGCATCGGGGTAACTAGGGGGTGGGTTCGTAGAGGGCGGGCTCGCTCCTCGGAGTCAGCCCGTGTTTCTCGTTACCGAACTGAGTGGGAAAACCGGCACATGGTGCGGGTTTCCCCACTCAGTTCAGCCAGAGAGGAAGACGAGGTAACCCGTCACGGTTCGGGCTAGGGCGTCAGTCGGCCTTACCCTTTGCCCATGGCTGAGTTTTACGCAGAGGACCGAAACCGGGAACGCCGACTCGCGGAGATCCGCGCTCGACGGGGCACCCCCGAGCGTGAGGCCCGCATCGCGGAGATTTCTGATCAGAAGGCGCAGGCAAAGCAGGCCGCCACGAAGCGCAAGTCGACGTCGGGGTCATCGGCGCGAAAGACGCGGGAGAACAGCACCGAGTACCACGGCCACTCGTGGGACGAGTGGGACGCGATGCGCGACGCAGCCTTCGCTCTCGTGGTTGAACGCGCGGCCAAGCGCGAGTTCACGGCGTACACCGACATCTGGTCCCACGTTGTGGGCGTCCTCGGCAAAGAGCTCGGCAACGCCTACTTCCAGTTGCCGGCACTGCTGGAGCACATGACCCTGAAGGGTCTCGAAGACTCCGAGCTGATCGTCACCGCGCTCGTCACCTACGAAGGCGACGAGCCGACGCCTGGTCCGGGTTTCTTCGCCGTCGCTGTGCAGAAGGGCACCATCGCGTCCTTCGATGCGCCCGCCAAGGGCGAGGTGTTTCGCATGACCGACGAGCAGCGCGCCTTCTGGCAGCAGCAGGTCGACGGGCTCTTCGCGAAGTACGGCGGCTAGCGCCTGGCGTCATCGACGAATCGCGCGCGCGGCATCAGCCACGTGGCCCACAACCGCGTTGACTACGGCGCGTTGGGTACTACGCGTTCGCGGATGAAGGCAACGGTTCGCCCGGGCATTTGGCCAGGACGCGTCGTGCCGCCGCGGCTTCCGCCGGTGTCATCCAGAGGTGCCACATGACCTTGACGGCGATCACGCGTGCGACGTACTCGCATCGGTACCCGCGCCGCGGTGGAAGCCAGGTCGCAACGTCGCCGTCGCCCTTCGACGCGTTAAGGCTTCGCCCGACCGCGAGCAGGTTGATCGGATCGTTCGCGAACAGCGCCCGTGCCTCTGGCGTCAGCAGCTGGGCGCCCTTTTGCCAGGCATCGCTCAGCGCGACTACGTGATCGATCTGCACCGCAGCGGCGTCGGCTTTGGCGAAGAGGATGGTCGCGCCGTCGTAGGGATCAAGGAGCGTGCCGGCAACCACGACGCAGTCCTGCGTGCCCTCTCGCAACGTCGGGTTCAGTAGGTCGCGAGCGAGGATGTCGTTGCGCGTGTCGCAACCGTTGTGATCGACGTCGCGCCACGCAGGCCCGAATGCACCACGGTCGTAGCCCGTCTTAGGGGCCCGCCCCTTGATTGCGACTGTGTCGAGTGCGACCAACGCGCCGCTGCGTGGTCCAGCCGTCGTCGTGGTGGTGGTCTCGACCGGCCGTGGCGCGGGTTGGTCGTCGCGCTGCTGTCTGTCGAGTACGACGGCCGTGGCGACGAGGACGGCCACGATTATTCGTCTCCGCCACGCACGTCGCCCCACGCGCAGATGATGTCAGAGGAGCTGTGGCCGCCCGCTATCGGCGTGGGGTCGGTCGCCTGCGTTTGCCGCCGCTTAGGGGAGCGACGTCGACGTCGTGGAGCCGGGGTAAACCTGGTGCACCATGTCGCGGGCGAAGCGCGGTCCTGCGTACACAGCGGCTGCCACGAAGAGCACGAACGCCCACCGCCGCATGCGACGCGTCACACCAAAGAACGGCAACAAACCCATCCGGGTTGTTTACAGCCACGGTGTAACGCGCTCCGGCTTATCGAACGAGGAAGTCGATCTCGACCACGGCGTCGTCGCCGAGGTGCACGTGGTGCGGTACGTCGGGCGGGATCGGCTGAGTGTCGCCGCGCACCATCGCGCGTGTCATGACGGCCGGCGC
>JBKJQZ010000336.1:0-14528 GCA_046594835.1 Acidimicrobiales bacterium
CTTGTCGAGCAGCCGCTTGGCCACGCGGTACGCCGCGGATCCTTCGGTTCTGGTCACAAGACGATGGTGCCAAGCAAAAGTCACCATTAGGCATACCCCGTGTGACGGTTTGGCAAAGCCTTTCTTGCTACCTAACCGTCAACCGTTAGAAGTGTCATCGGCGGGGCCCACGAGGATGATCGAGAAAGTCGTTGGGCGTGTCTGGCTCAACACGAGCCGTCCGCCTTCGCGTTCGGCCATTGAGCGCGCCAACGAGAGGCCGATGCCCGAACCCGTTCCCTCGCCCCGCCGAAAGATTCGCTCGGCATCGATGAGGCTCAGACTGTGGCCTTCGTCTTGCACGTCGATCGCAGCGCCACCCGACACGGCCCGCACGGCCACGGTCACGGCTCCGCTGCCGTGGACGAGCGCGTTGTCTATCAACGCATCGATGACCTGCGTCACCGATGCCTCTGCGCCGATCGCGCGGACGGAAGAATCGACCGACGAGTGCACGGCGCGTCCCGCGGAATCGGCGTGCGGTTTCCAGCGAGCAATCGACGCCGCGACGAGCGGCGCAAGTGCGAGCGGTCCGCCCGAGCTGACCGCGTCGCGCGCCACGGCGAGCAGATGCGTCACCGTGTCCTCCAGCCGAGCGAGGTCCTTGAGCGCAGGCGCGATCGCGTCGTGGTCGCCGATTGCCTGCTCGAGACGCAGCCGGACACCGGCCAGCGGCGTGCGAAGTTGATGCGAGACGTCGCCCGCGAACTGTCGCTCGCGCGCGAGGGCGTCGTTGACCCGCGTGGTGGTCTCCCCGAGTGCCTTCGCGAGCGTGTCAATTTCGCTGATGCCCGATGCCCCCGGCGCGCGGACGGGCCGACCGCTCCCGATGTGCTCCGCGTTGGCGGCGAGTTCGATCAGAGGATTGGCGAGGCGCGCGGCGAGTCGTCCACTCACGACCCACGCGACGCCGAGCGCAAGCGCGGCCGACACGGCCATTACCGCCCACGCGATCCGCGTGTCGTGGTCGACCCCGTCGAGACGCTCGATCACCTGCACCGCACCAACGACACGTTCGTCTACTGATCTATCGGTTATGGGAACTGCGACCTCGATCCGGCCTTTATCGGTGCGGGCCAGCACGCCGCGCAACGCGCGCCGGATGAGCGCGTTGGCGCGTAGTGGCCCGCCCCCCGAGACGCGCGCGCCGGTTGCGTCGTAGACAGAGAAAGGCGACGGAGCGTCCGCCTCCGCGCGGATTGCCGCAAGTTGTGCACGGTCGAGGGGTACTGCGATCTCGGCGAGGGTGTGGGTGGCCGCCGCCTGCACCCGCACGACCTGATTGTTGAGAAGGACGCGGTGTACTGCCACGGCGAGCGGTAAGCCGAGCACGAGCAGCAGCGCCGTCGATACGCCGATGATCGCCTCGCGTATTCGTCGCGTCATTGCGTTTCCAGGCGGTACCCCACGCCGCGCACGGTCGCGATCTCGATCACGTCGTCGAGCTTCCGGCGTAGGGCCAGTACGTGCATCTCCAGGGTCTTCGACGAGTTCTCCCAATGGAGGTCCCACACATCAGACAGGAGTGTCTCGCGGGTTACGACGCGGCCTGCGTCGCGTGCGAGTCGGAGCAAAAGCTCGAACTCGCGTGTGCGCAGGGCGACCGCCTTCCCGTTGACCAGCGCTCGATACGCCGCAGGCTCGATAGACAATCGCCCAACCTGGATGGGCGCGCCTGGGTCTTTCGGGGTGGTCGTACGCAGGTGCGCCCGGATCCGCGCGAGCAGCACGTTCATTGAGAAGGGCTTGGTGATGTAGTCCGTGGCCCCCGCGTCGAGACCGACGACGACGTCGATGTCAGAGTCGCGGGCGGTAACCAGCAGGATCGGCAGGTCTGGGTGGAGCTGTCGCAACCAGCGGCACAACGTGAACCCGTCCACGTCGGGCAGGCCCACGTCGAGGACTACCAGGTCTGGCGGATCGCTTTCGAGGCTCTCCGTTGCCGCGCCGGCCGTCGCAAACCAGCGGGTGTCGTAGTCATTGGCGCGAAGGGCGTCGAGCAGCGCCGAACCGATGGACTCGTCGTCTTCGACGATTACTAACCGGGGAGCCACGACCACGATGGTAGGAACCTGCGGCTGGCAACCACGAGCCACGCCACGGCGCCGCCGACGATCCAGCCGGCGATGACGTCGGATCCCCAGTGCACACCAAGCACGAGACGCGATACGCCAACGCCGATCGAGAGGGCCAACGCAGTCGCTGCGACCGCGAATTTCCCCCGTCGGGGGACCACGGGCCACGCGATCAGAGCGGCCGCAACGAACAGCGCAGTTGTGCCGGTGGTGTGACCCGACGGAAACGACGGGCCTGACTCGCGCACGAGGCGAAGGGCGAGCGGCGGGCGCGGTCGGCCCACAAGCACCTTGCCCGCACGCGCGAAGACGGACCCGACGACCAACGCGATGGCGGGCATCAATGAGCGCCGACGGGGTGTGGACGCAAGTGCGACTGCGATAACCAACGCCGCCACCACCAGCACGGCTGGATCACCGACGTGCGAGACGAATTTCGCGAACGTGGCCATCGTGGCGGTGCGGTGGGCGATGACGAAGCGCTCAAGGCTGCGGTCGAGCGCAAACGGCGCGCTCATGTAGAGGCGACGTCAGTCGCGGACTCAAGGTCGAGCTGCGTGACCGTGAGATAGGTGACCAAGCCGATGATGACCGCGAGGAACGAAAAGGTTGTGACCGCGGTTCCGAGGCCGAGACCGCCGTCCTTCGGTTTCTGAAGGAGGTAGTCGCCGACCGAGGCGCCGAGGGGACGGGTGAGGATGTAGGCGAGCCAGAAGGTGAGTACTTCGCCTGCCTTGAAGAAGAACCGAGCGGCCGCAACTGCTGCAATCAAGGCGAGAAACATCAGGCCCGACTTCCAATAGCCGAGGTTCATCCGCTCCGAGACGAGGTCGCCGGCAGATGTGCCGAGCGCGAACGTGCACAGGATCGTCAGCCAGTACCAGGCCTCGCGGCGCGGCGTGAGAATCGTGTGAATCGAGAGTGTGTGCTCGCTGCGATACCAGCCAAGAAAACTGAGCGCGAGTGCGATGGAGAAGCCAGCCGTCGTGACGTTCAGGCTGACGCCGTGCCCGTCGACGAGATTGTCGGTAATGAGTGTGCCCGCGATGCTGATGAGCACAACGCACAGCCAGTACAAGGTCGGGACGTATTTACGCGCCCGAAACTGAAACACCAGCGCGCCAACGAGCGCCACGCCGACCACGATTGATGTGTTGTTCAGCCCGAGACCAAGCGTGTCGTTCAGGTAGTCGGCCGCCGTCTCGCCGACCGTGGTGCCGAGCACCTTGATGAGCCAGAAAAAGACGGTGATCGTTGGGACCTTGTTCGCGACAAAGACCGCGACCTTGCGAGTGGTTTGCGCCATGCGACGACGGTACGGACCTACAAGTCAACGGAGCCGGTGGTTTCGTTCAACGGTCGGTAAATCAACGCGTCCGGGCCCGCCTAGGAAGTGGTTTGGCGGTCAGTGTGACGAACGCCACGCCTCGGCGTGGCGCGTCGTGTCAACATGCGCAGGGCTGTAGGCCTGAAGTAGGGGGACGGGTGGATGAGTGCGCGACGACTAACGAATCTTGACGCGCTGATGCTGGCGGCGCAGTCCGCCACGCAGCCCGTTGAGGTTGTAGCGGTGATGATCACCGAGCCCGATGCCCAGGCCCTGGACTTTCCGTTTGTATGCGGGCGCGCCGCTGAGCGCTACGGGGCGGTGGAAGCGATGCGGGCCCGGTTGCAGCCGTCATGGTTTGGCACCCCGGTGTGGGTCGACACCGCACCCCGGCTTGAACAGCACATGCACCACGCGGTGATTGGACCCGACGCGTCGGTCGACGATCTCGGCCTGCTCGTGGGTGAGATCGCGTCTGATCCGTTGCGTGCCGACCTGCCGCCGTTTGGCGCGTGGCTGGTCGAGGGCTTGGCCAAGGAGCGTCGCGCGCTGGTTGTCAAGGTGCATCACGCATCCCTCGACGGCGTGTCGGGGTTTGCTGCGCTCGCGTCGCTGTTCGACTTCGAGGAGACGCCAGGCCCGTGGGGTGGCCCGCCAGAGTTCGCTCCCGAAGCGGCGCCCACACCTGCGCAAATGGCTATCGACGCCGTGCGCGAACTTCCGGATCGGGCCCGCGCGGTACGGGTGAGCAGCCTGCGCCTCGCGCGTGCCGCTTCGGCCATGTGGCGTCATCGCGACGAAGCACCGTTGCCCGGTACCGCACCGCGCCTGTCGTTCAATCGAGCCGTCACGGCGCGCCGGTCGACCGCGTTGACCCACGTGATGCTCGACGACGTCAAGCGCGTCCGCGCCGCGTCGGGCGCCACGGTGAACGACGTCGTTGTTTCGGTTGTTACCGGCGCGCTGCGAAGCTTCCTCGCCAAACGCGACGAACTGCCGAACCGATCGCTCGTCGCCGGAGTACCGGTCTCCGAGCGAGAGGGCGAACACGGACTCGTCGGCAACCGCCTCGGGGTGATGCTCTACGACTTGCCTGTGCACCTTGACGATCCACTCGCGCGCCTCGCGTACGTGCAGCGGTCCGCAGCAGCGTCGAAAGCTACCTACGAAGAGATGGGCCCGGGAGTGCTCGATAGCGTGGCCGACCTCGTCCCCCGCGGCGTCGTGTCTGCGTCTGTGCGGGCAATGTCTGCGCTCGGCCTCGCCAACCTGATGCCGCCGGTAGCCAACATCACGCTGTCGAACATTCGCGGGCCCGACTTTCCCCTGTGGGCCGCAGGCACGAAAGTGACCGACCTGTTTCCCTTCGGTCCCGTGATCGACGGCGTGGGCATGTCGGTCACGGTTGCGAGCTACTGCGATCGCATCAACATCGGTTTTCTTACGTGTCCGGATCTGATCGAGGACCTCACCGATCTGGTCGACGGTGTACGCGCGGAGATGGATGCGCTCACGAGCGAGTTGGCAATTTGACTAAGCGCGCCCGGCGTTGAGTGCGCGCAGCGGCGGGGTGGTCACCCTTGCCCAGGTACCCCTGTTCGCCGCCCTCGACGCCGCCGCGTTCGACGAGGTCGTCGGGCGGAGCGCAACACAAAGCTTCGCCAAGGGCGACACGCTGTGGTGCGCGGGCGACGCCGCCGATCACATGCTGGTGCTCCTAAGCGGGCAACTTGAAGTGTGGGGCGGCGTGGCGGGAGGCGACGGCCAACTCCTCGGTCGTCTCGGCCCTGGCGAATGCGTGGGTGAGTTGGGCCTCCTCGTTGGCGAACGGCGTACCGCGACCGTCACATGCGCACGCACCGCCGAAGCACTGCGGGTCAGCCGGTCTGACTTCGCCGAACTGATCACGACTAATCAGGCCGCCCTCGGAGTGTTGCTTGCGACCGTGTCGGACCGCGCCCGGGCCATGGCGAGCGGTGCTGCGCCACCGAGCGGCGCCCGGATCGTGGTCGTTACCGCGACGAAGAACGCACGCGGCGCCAACCTGGTTGCCGCTGCGCTCGCAGACTGCACCGTTGCCTGCGGCGCCGGCAACGCGCTGTTGGTCACCTTCGATGCCGACGCGCCCGTGCTGGCTGATGTCGTGGTCGCGGACCTGCGGAAGCGGCGTGGACGCTCGGCGTCGCTTGTTGTCGCGCCCGAGCGCGTGGCCGACGGCATGGACGCGCTGTCGCGGCTCGCCGAGACCCGCTTCCGCGTCGTGGTCGTAGCCCTTCCGCAGGCTCATCGCGGCCAGCTACAGCTGCTCGCCGAACGCTGCGACGCCGTGATCGAGTTAGGAACCCCGAACGACGAGCCGCTCGTAGCTCCTGGGGCGATCACTGTTACCAACCTATGGCCCACGTACCGGCCCCAACCGCAACTCGAGGCGGCGCGTGCGTTCGTCTTGCCGGTGGAGCCAGCCTTGCGCGGGCTCGAGCTCGACGCAGCGGTGAAGCTGCTCATCACGCGGCCGGCGTTGCCGATCGCGCGCGTGTTGTTTCGCCTGACCCGCACGCTGCTCGGCGCCAGCGTCGGGCTCGCCCTCGGGGCCGGAGCTGCCTTCGGCATCGCGCACGTAGGTGTATTGGCTGCGCTCGAGGAGGCAGGCGTTCCTGTCGACGTGGTCGCAGGATCCAGCTTCGGCGCCATCATTGGCGCCGGACTCGCCGGTGGCCTCTCGCCCGGCGAGATGACCGAGATTGCTCGCCGCATCGGCAACGTCCGCACCGCGCTGTCTGCGCTCGACCCGTCACTTTCCGGGGCAGGCCTTCTTGCCGGCAAGCGCCTCGTCGCTATCTTCTCGCCGTTCATTTCGCAGGAACGCTTCGAAGACTTGGTGATGCCGATGGCCGCAGTCACCACCGACATCTCCACGGGAGAGCGGGTCGCGCTCACGAGCGGCGCAATCCTTCCGGCCATGCGTGCAAGCTGCGCCATCCCGTTGGTCTTCACGCCGAGCAGCATCAACGGTCGCGTGCTGGTGGATGGTGGCCTGGTCGATCCGGTCCCGGTTGATGTGGCACGCGAACTTGGCGCCGACATCGTCGTCGGGGTCAACGTCGTGCCGCAGCTTCGGCGCTCGGGTCCGTCGTCGCTCGGACGTGTGTTCCGTCAGGTGAACCGCTTTAATCCGCTAGCGATGCTGAGCGGCACGCGCGATCTTCCCGACCTGGTTGACGTGATGATGTCCACCATGCAGACCGTGTACCACGAGCTGGGCAACGTCGGAACGCTGGCCGCCGACGTGGCCGTGAACGTCGATTCCTCCGGTTTCTCCTGGATCGATTTCCACCGAGCGATGGACCTCATCGAGCGTGGTCGCGCCGCTGGTGAAGTCGCCGCGCAGACGGTCAAGTCGCTGGTCGAGGACCGCCTCCGCGGCGCATAACGCGCCGCGTTAGTTCTCCGTCGCGCGCGAGCGCGGCGACGCGTCGAACACCCGGGTACCCTCGTCGTCGTGACCCTCACCGATCGTGAAGCTGTGGCCAATGCAACGCGTCCAGCGTGGAAGGGGATCAACCACCTCGCGTTGGTCACACCCGACATGGACGCAACCGTTCGCTTTTACCACGGGGTCCTCGGCGGGCGACTTGTGAGCACCGTTGGTACGGCCGACTTCCGTCACTACTTCTTCGAGTTCGGCCCCCAGTGCACGGTTGCCTTCTTCGAGTACGCCGGCATCGAAGTCGACACCTTCGCCAAGCCCTCAGGGATCCCCGATCCGCGCGCGATTCAGTTCGATCACCTCTCGCTCAACCTGCCCGACGAGGCCGCGTTGCTCGCGTTGCGCCAGCGCCTCATCGACAACGACTGCGAAGTAACCGACGTCGTGGACCACATCGCCATTCACTCGATCTACTTCACCGACCCGCACGGCATTGCGCTGGAAGCGTCGTGGTGGGTGATGGACGTAACCAACGGCGATGTCGATTACGACGGGCCTGCGTTTGGCGACCCGTACCCGGTCGCCGCGCTCGAAGAGCTTCGGGCTACCGGTACGGTCACTCCCGGCGCCGGCACGAGGCTCGTCTAGCGCTCGCCAGGAATTCCTTTAGGAATGCTGCGAAGACCGCGCGCGGTTTCGTAGACGATCGTCCCGTTCGACAGTACGACGACGAGCGTCGTGCAGTCGGTCGCAAGCGTGCGCGTGTGTCGCGGGCGTTGGCCCGCAGCTACGCGGTACTCCAGCAGTCGGCCGCTCTTGTAACCGCACACGACGAGCGTGTTCGCATCGGCGTGGTCGATGCTCGACGGCGCCGTTCCTCGGGGCAGAGAAAGCACGGGATCGTCTGCGGCGAGCGTTGCCTCTGCACGGGCGAGGCGCTCACCGGTGTCGGCTGGCGCGTTGTCCGCGACCCACAGGCTGTCGTCGTCGAGGACGGTGAAGGCGAACGGGTTGTTCCACCCACCAGAGAGAATCTTCGGGATTTGATCCGGCGCGCCATCCGGGTCGAGGGTCAGGAACTTGCCGTTGATCGTCGTGGGCGAGGCCTGCGCTTTCCGGTCAAGAAGGTCACCGATGCCGATAACGATTCGCCCGGCCAGCACGTCGAGGTGGCCGCCGTTCGCGAGGTCAGTCGACGCCGGCCCTTCCCAGACGAGCCGAATCGGACCCGGCAGCACCTGCCCCACCACGAGTCGCGCGTCGGGCCGAGTCCACGCTGCAAACGTCCGGTCCTGCGCGTCAACGGTGAGGCCAAGCAGTCCGCGCTGACCTCCGGTCCGCACGGTCAGCTTCACGAGCGCCGGGCCGGGCTCGCCGCTGGCATCGAGGTCCTTGATCTCACCGGTTTTCCGGAGCCCCACGCGGAGTCCGCCGTCGGGAAGCGCGACCGCGGCGGCGACATCGGTGAGTCCTCGGGTGAAGAGGCGGGAGTCGGTTGCCGACGTGCTCGCGGGGCTGTTTCCGCACGCAGCTGCGAGGAACGCCACGGCGACGGCTGCGGTCAGACCGCGCACGCTAGGACGCACCGTCGTCCGCGATCGCGCGGACGACGCCGGTCGTATCGCCGATAATCAGCGCGCCGTCGCTCGTGAGCGCGGGGTAGCTATCGAGGGCAGCGTCCTTTCCCGCATCGATGTCGAACAGCAGCGCGCCCGACCAGGCGAAGCCAACAATGTGGCCCGCGTGCGTGCCGTAATACACATTGCCGCTCTTATCGAGCGCAGCTGATGTCCAGACCTGCGCGGTGCGGTGTGCCCGACGGATCCAACGGTGTACATCGAGCACCTTTGTTCCCGTCCGCAGGTCGTAGCCCGCGACGGTTGAGCGATGGTTGCCCTGCACAACGATGCCGTCTGTAACGACCGGCGAGGAATACGAGATCGCCTCGTTTTCGAAGCTGCGCAGCAATGTGCCCGTCGCCGAAAAGTACTGGATCGACTTGGTGTTGCCGCTGGCCACGACGGTGTTGTTGGGGCCAATCGCCGGCGAGGTCTCGCTAAGCGCGCCGAGGTCGGCGCGCCACAACTCGATGGCCTTCGAGCCGCCATCGCGCATCGCGACGAGATCGTTTCCGGTCGTAACGGCGATGAGTCCGGCGCCCGAGACCGCCGCCGACGCGTATGAGCCGGAGCCAAGGGAACTACGCCACGCGACCGATGCGTTGCGGCCGCCGTTGGTCAACTGCAACGCGTAAAGCGTTCCGCTCGTAGACATCACATAGACGCGGTCGCCTACTGGCGCGGGAGACGTGGCCGTTCCGTCGACGTCGATCGACCACAGTCGCTCTCCGCTTGGTGCAACGCCTTGGATCGCGCCGCCCGCAGTCGGCCACACGATCACGCCAGACGGGAGCACCGCGGGGCTGACGGATAGGTCGGTACCCGAAGCTCCGGGAGCGGAGAGCGTCCACTTGTCGGCGCCGGTGCGCGGCTCTAGTGCATGCAACGTGCCTGCGTTGGTCGCGAGATAGATCGTGTTGTCGGCGCCGACCACAGCGCCGGGTGTGACGTTTCCTTCCAGCTTGCGAGACCATCGCACGCGTCCGGTTGTTGGCCCGGCAAAGGGGCTGTGGCCCGAGTGGCCGATGTCATAAAGCGCGGTTGGCCACACGACGCCCGCCTGGGGCGAGGGGGCGCGCGGCGGCGTGCGCGTCGTCGGTGAGACGGGTCGCTCGGACCGCTCACTCGGCGGCTTTCCCGTACCGCAGGATGCGAGCGCTAGCGCGGCTAGGACGAGAGCAGCGATGTCACTTCTGTAGCTTCGACGCTTCCTCACCCGGCGATCTTCCATGCGCCCTTGACGCGTCGAAGCGTGAAGGTGAAATGGTCGGCGACGGCGGACGCCGCATCGCCGTCGACTTTGATCTTGCTCACCGACACCGTCTTTGGTTGTTGCGACTTTATGTCTGTCGCGCACGCTGCATCGCTGACTGGGTGTCCGAACGCTCGTCGGCCCGACGCCGTCAGATCGGCGCATGACGGCGACCCGTAGTGCCGGATTAGCAGTGCACGTATGGCCGACGCGTCGGTGGAGGAATCCTTCGGCGAGCACGAGGCCGTGGCCAAGAGGATGACTATCGCGGTTACCTGGAAAGCTCGATGGACCATCCTTGGCCGTCTAACACGAATCGGCTTCGGCGGGGATTACCGTTCGCGAAACTCCACGACGATGTTGGCGCCGGCCCGCGCGTCGCAGGTCGCCTTCTAACGTAAGGCGATGTCGTCACAGCCGGACATCCCCGAATCCATTGAATCCGTAACGGCCACCTGGCTGGCCGAGGCGACCGGTCTCGCCGTAGATGCCATCACGGTGAGCCAGATCGGCGAGGGCATCGGCGTAAGTAGCGCCCTGTACCGCGTCGATCTCGAAGGCACAGACTGCCCCGAGTCCGTGGTGGTCAAGCTTCCCGCGCTCGACGAGGCCGCCGTGTTCACCTCGACGATCCTTCGCATGTACATCCGCGAGGTCAACTTCTTCACCGAACTCGCCGCGCAGTCGCCCGTCCGCGTGCCGCAGCATTACTACGCAGCGGTCGACGAGGAGACGAGTCGCTTCGCCGTCGTGATGGAGGACATGGGTGCGATGCGCCTCGTGGATCAGGTAGAGGGGATGAGCGTGGCCGACGCCGAGCGCGCCGTCGACGCTCTTGCGCAGTGGCACGCGACGTGGTGGGGCAAGGCGGATGCGCTTGCGGCCCGAGGTGTCACTGTGAGCCTCGGAGACCCGATTTATCCGGCGATCCTGCCGATGGTGTTCGACGAGGGGTGGCAGAAGGTCACTGGCGAGATGGAGGTAGCGCCCGCGATCCGTCGCGTCGGGGGCAGGTTCGTCGCGGCGATACCGAAGCTGCTGACCACCTTGAGCCAGGGGCCGAACACGGTGCTGCACGGCGACTACCGCGGCGACAACATCATGTTTGATTCCGACGACGCGGCGGTCTTGCTCGACTTCCAGCTGATCGGCACCGGTAGCGGGTCCTACGACCTTGCCTACCTCGTGACGCAAAGCCTGGAGCCTGAACTCGCGGCTGCGAACGAGCGCGCGTTGTTCGACCGCTGGACCGACGGCCTGCGCGCCGCGGGCGTCGCGGCGGACGACCTTGCGCGCGCATGGGAGGATTACCGCACCGCCGCGCTGTTCTGCCTCGTCTATCCGATCGTCGCAAGCCGCGGCATGGACCTAAGCGACCAGCGCCAACACGACCTCGTGGACACGATGAACAATCGACTCGCGCGCGCGGTAAACGAACTCAACCTCGCCGATCTGCTGTAGGCGGTTACCCTCGCCCCTTGCGTAAGTCAGGGATTCGCTCGCTCATCCGCAGTGTGCTGCCCCGTCGCGGGCATGGCGCTGATGGCAAGGGCGATCACGAAATCGCGTTCTGGCGCGACCGGCTTGCGACCGAAGGAGAACTGCGAGGTCCGCACTATCCGAACGTGTTCATGACGCAGTTCGGGCTCGAGCCGGAGTTCTTCATCGGACGGGCGGTCCTCGACATCGGGTGCGGGCCACGCGGGTCGCTCGAGTGGTTCGCGAGCGACTGCCGCATCGGACTTGATCCGCTGGCGGTGCGCTACCGCGAACTCGGAACTGAGCGTCACGCCATGCGCTATGTCGCAGCAGGAGCAGAAGCGATTCCGTTCCGCACCGGCACCTTCGACATCGTTACGTCGATGAACTCGCTCGATCACGTTGACGAGTTGGAGTCGACGATTGCTGAGATGGTGCGCGTGTTGCGCCCCGGGGGCACGATGCTGGTCGAGACCCACGTCGGCCACGAGCCATCGCCGACCGAGCCGGTTGCCTTTGGCTTCGAGGTGCTCGATCTGTTCGGCCCGCAGATGCGTGTCGTGGACCGCTCCGAATACGAGATGCGTCACGCGCACGTACATGCGAGCTCACTGGCGGCCGTTCCTTACGACCACGCCGATCCAGCTCGTCGGAGCGGGATCCTCAAGGTGCGTTTGGAAAAGGTCGCCGACTAAGCGCGATCAGCCGAGACGGGCGATGACCTGGGGCAGTTCGACCGAGGTAACTACACCGGGCGCGGCGCCGCACACGTTGGCCACGAGGTTGACGGCGCGGTTGGCGGTGTAGCCGGGTGAGCGCGCCGCCATCTCTTCCATGCTGAAGGGGAAGCGGAGGTCGACATCGAGCGGCGCGTCGCCTTCGATCGAGATGCGCCATCCCGTCGCCCGCACGTCCCACGCTGGGTCGAGGTCCTCGGTGACGTACCAATTCGAACGAAAGCCGATCACGGGGCGACCGTGGCGGAAGCCAGTAACGATCGTTCGCTGCGCGGCGACCGTGCCTGCCGGGACGGTGCCCGCGGCGATGCCGATGTCGTGCGTCGCGACCGCGACTTCGCCACTCGCTTGCACGTCGTCGAGCGTCAGGCCGAGTGCCTCGGCGGTTGTGCGCAGCGAGGGCGCGAAGCTGTGCAGACCGTGGTTGAGTCGCTCCGCGCTGAGTTTGGCGGGCGGCGTGCCGAAGCCCATCGTGTTGAAGATGAGGTCGGGTGAGTTTCGCTCGGACATGTCGGCGAACTCTTCGATGAGGATGTGATCGAGGCGCCGCTGGATCGAGGCAAGCACGAGCGGCACCGCTTCGGTGATGAAGCCCGGGCTGCTGCCGGTGCTGTGGATCGACGTGGCACCCGCTGCGCACGCAGCCTCGACCTGTGTGCGCAGGTCAGCGTCGATGCTGTCGCGATGGTGGAACTCGCCGCGGGTCGTCACCACGTTGGCGCCGCTGGCAAGCAACGCGCACACCTCGTCGGCCACGAGGGCACGTGGGGTGTAGATGACGCAATCGCTCTGCAGCGTCACGATCGCGTCGAGGTCGTTCGTCGCGAGCACCCCTGTGGCGGGCCGATCACACAGCGCTCCCGCGTCGAGTCCGGCCTTCTCAGCGGAGTGCACCCATAGGCCGACGAGTTCGAGGTCCGGGTGATCGATGATGCCTTGCAGGGCCCGGCTACCGATGTTGCCCGTTGCCCACTGGACGACTCGCAGTTTTTGCACCCGCCCGTCTTAGTCGCGTTCGATCAACCGCCGCCCGGTGCAGGCCAATATGCTCTGCGCTTGCTCGTCACCCTGTACGGCGTTGTTGCGCTGAGCTTCATGATGACGATGTACGCATTGGAGCATCGCGGGCCGCGCTTTGTCCTCGCGTTCGCGCTGGGCTGCGCGCTCTCGAGCTCCTACGGCTTCATGTCGGGTGCGTGGCCCTTCGGCACCGTCGAAGTGATCTGGACCGTTATCGCCATCCGGCGGTATCGCTCCGCGTAGTCCGAACTAGAACGAGCGGATGGACAACGCCGAGGTGTGGACGCACGTCGCAAACGAGCGCGTGCGATTGAGTGAGTTACTTGCCGACGTTGATCCGGACTGCTGGCAACGCCCGAGCCTCTGCGGCGGGTGGAACGTGCAAGACGTCGTGGCCCACCTGGTTGTGCTCTCCGAGGTCACCTCCCGCGTGGGCTTTCTTGCCCGCGGCGCACTGGTGGACCCGCGGCCCAACAAGTCCGTCGACAAGGTGGCGCGGCGCGTATCGGCCGCGGCCACGCCGACGGAGTTGATAGCCCGTCTTGCCGCGGGTCGCGGAGGCCGCTTCGTGGTGCCCGGCATGCCGCCGGTCGTTGCGTTAGGTGAGGTGCTGGCGCATCGTGCCGACATCTCCGACGCGGCCGGCATCGCACCGCATCCTGCCGACGACGCGCTGCGAGCGGCGCTCGAGGCCGAACTCAAGCTGTGGTGGGCCTTCGGCGTAAAGCCATCGATGCGCAAGAACAAGTTCGTCCCGACCGACGGCGACTGGTCGGCGGGTTCACCCAACGGTCCCGTGATCGAAGCACCAGGCGAGGAACTCCTTCGCATCGCAACCGGCCGCAGAAAATACATCAATGTAGATTGATGTATAGTTGAGGCGTGCTCGAAGCCCCACCGGTTGCGCTGCAAGCCATGGCGGATCCGCTTCGGTGGCGGCTGCTGCGGGAGCTCGCGACTAGCGACCGGAGGGTGGGGGAGCTGACTGCGTTGCTGGATCAGCCCCAGAACCTCGTCTCGTATCACCTGGGTGAACTCCGCAAGGCCCGCCTCGTCACGTCGAGGCGCAGCTCGTTCGACGGGCGCGACGCGTACTACCGGGTCAACTTCGCGCGATGCGCGGAGGCCTTGCGCGACGTCGGTCTGGCGCTCGACCCCGGCCTCCGGCTCGAGCTTGCGGCCCCTTTCGCTACGAAGGCCCGTCGACGGCCCCGCGTGCTGTTTCTCTGTACCGGTAACAGCGCCCGCTCACAGATGGCCGAAGCGCTGCTCGATCAGATGTCCGACCACACCATCGAGGCGCGGAGCGCGGGTAGTCATCCCAAGACTCTGCACCCCGATGTGGTGCGCGTAATGAGTGAACGGGGCATCGACCTGACTGGTTACACCACGAAGCACCTCCGTCGGTTCTCGCGCACGCACTTCGATCAGGTCATCACGCTGTGCGACAAGGTGCGCGAGGTGTGCCCTGAGTTTCCGGGTGCTCCGCTACAGGTGCACTGGAGCATCCCCGACCCGGCCCGTGCCGGGACCGAGGCCTTTGCGGAAGTCGC
>JBKJQZ010000327.1:0-12915 GCA_046594835.1 Acidimicrobiales bacterium
GCCAACTTCGGTGCAGGCGCCACAGTCGTAACACGGCGTCCAGCGACAGTCGGGCAAGCCGTGCTCGGCGAGCGCGTCCTGCCAGTCATCCCACAGGAAATCCTGGTGAAGATTGGCGCCGATGTGGGCCCACGGGAGGATCTCGTCGCGTTCGCGATGGCGAAACACGTGGTCGTCGGGCGACAGACCGTGGTTCTCCATTGCGTCGACCCAGCGGTCGAGCTTGAAGCACTCCGACCACTCCTGGAACGTGCCGCCGTTGCGCCAGACCTCTTCGATCACGGCGCCCGTGCGACGGTCGCCGCGTGACGCGATGCCCTCGGCGAGTGACGCCTTGGGGTCGTGCCACTTGAGCTGCGCACCCTTGATCTTTTTCATTTCGTCTTTGAGCAGATAGATGCGCCGCTGCAGTTCGTCGTTCGGCACCTGGCCGAACCACTGGAACGGCGTCTGGGGCTTCGGCACGAAACCACCCACCGAAGCCACAACGGTCGCGGCCTTGGTGTGCGAGCGGCCGATCTGCGCGCACCGACGCGCCAGTTCGACGATGCCGAGCACGTCTTCATCGGTCTCGGTGGGCAGGCCGATGAGGAAGTACAGCTTCACGCGGCGCCAGCCCTGCGAAAACGCGGCGTCGACCGCGGTGTAGAGGTCTTCCTCGGTGATGAGCTTGTTGATCACCTGACGCATCCGCCACGTGCCCGCCTCGGGTGCGAACGTGAGGCCGGTGCGGCGCACTTTCTGGATCTCACCGGCGATGCCGACGGTGAAGGCGTCGACGCGCAGCGACGGCAGCGACACGCTGACCTGTCCTCCGCACTGCGGGTCGTCGATGATGCCGCCGACTACCTCCTTGATGCCGGAATAGTCGGCGCTCGAAAGCGACGTGAGGGTCACTTCGTCGTAACCCGTGCGCTTGAGGCCGTCGGCCACCATCTGACGGACCTGCGCGGCGGGACGCTCGCGCACCGGGCGCGTAATCATCCCGGCCTGGCAGAAGCGACAGCCGCGGGTGCAGCCCCGGAAGATCTCCACATTGAGCCGGTCGTGCACCACTTCGGTGAGAGGGACCAGCTGGTTCTTGGGATAGGGCCACGCGCCGAGGTCGGCAATGGTGCGCTTGTTCACGCGCGCCGGTACGTCGGCGTAACGGGGCGTGACCGACGCAATCAGGTGGCCGTTGTAGGTGACGTCGTAGAGCGACGGCACGTAGACGCCGTCGATCCGCCCGAGGGCGTGCAGGCGCTCGGCCCGGGGTTGCCCGCGGCTTACGCGCACGGTCTCGGTTATTTCGCTGATGACCTCTTCGCCGTCGCCGATCACAAAGAAGTCGACGAAATCTGCAAGGGGCTCAGGGTTAAACGTGCAGTGCCCACCTGCGCAGATGAACGGGTCGTCGTCGCTTCGATCCGCCACGCGCACGGGCACCCCGGCCAGATCGACGCAGTTCAGAACGTTCGTGTAGACGAGTTCGGCCGAGAGGTTGAACGCCATGAGGTCGAAGGCCGCCGCGGGACGGTGCGTTTCGACCGAGAACAGCGGGACCTGGTGGGTCCGCATCTGCTCTTCCATGTCCACCCAGGGCGCGTACGAGCGCTCGGCCGCGGTGTCTGGCGCCGCGTTCAGCAACTCGTAGAGGATCTGCAGGCCTTGATTGGGCAGTCCCACTTCGTACGTGTCGGGGTAAAGAAGCAGCCAGGAGACCGTTTCCGGTCCGTAGCTCGGGACCTGCGCCCCGTCTTCACACCCGATGTACCGCGCGGGTTTCTGCACATTGGCCAGCAGCGCCTCGACCCTGGGCCACAGGGTCGTGTCCTGCATCATGATCCGGCGAGTTTACCGGTAGATGAACAAATTTCGTGCCTGCACCCAAATGTCGCCTTAGGTGACGTTGAACCCCTGGAACATGCCGTGAGCGAAGTGAGGCTTGCCATCGGCCTGATCGGGGATGTTGCAGAACACCACGTAGGCACCCTTGGTGAGATTTAACTTCACCGAGTTGGTGCCGCCGACGCCCATGACGGTGCCGCCAACGTGGGCGAAGGGCGGCGGGCCCTGCGGGGCTTTGAGCCATTCGAGCGCATCGGTGCTGGTCTTGCCGTCTGCGAGCAGGCCGAACTGGTACTCGTGGTCCTGCTTGCCCACGTTGGTGGTGCGCAGCGTGGTGGTGCCGGCCTTGAGCGACGGGAGTTCATAGCCGTACTCCTTGGCCGTGGAGTTCTCACCCTCGGGCAACGGAAGCGAGGTGGTGGAGTTGCCGGTCACGGTTACCTGCGCGGTCATGCCCTTGGCGAAGTGCGGCGCGCCGGTGGAGTCGGGCACGAAGCACAGGAAGACGTAGGTGCCGGCGGGAAGGGCTTGGGTGATGCTGATCTTGCTTCCCGGATCGACCGCCGTAGTGCCCCCGCTGACGCTGAAGGGCGGCGGACCCGTGGGCGGGCCCTGGTTGGCGAGGAACGCCTTCACATCGCCCGCCGTCTTGCCATCGGCAAGCTTGACCAATGCAGCCTGGTGCGCCTCTTTGCCGCTGGTGTTGTCGAGCGTGATGGCGGCCAGATTGTCGACGACGATCGTGGTCGGCACGTTGAAGCCGTAGGTGCCGTTGTTCTCGACCGGCGAAATCGCGACCTTGGTCGGTTGGGGCAGCGCGTCGTTGACGGCCGGATCGTCGTCTGACCCGCACGCCGCAAACCCAAGGCCGAGCACAAACATCACCGCTGCGATCTTTCGCATTTTTCTCCCCGTTCGATTGCGGGCGCGACGTTAGCGACCTAGTTAAAGCGGCGCATACCCACGTTCAGCACGAGGCCCAGGCCCGCAAAGGCCGCGATGGTGGAGGAACCACCCGCGCTGACGAACGGCAGCGGAATACCGGTGATGGGCATGATGCCCATCGTCATGCCCATGTTCTCGAAGATTTGGAAGACGAACATGCACAGCACACCCACACAGACAAGGGTGCCGAAGAGGTCCCGCGCGGTCGCCGCCGCGCGCCATATTCGCCACACGATGAAGCCGAACAGCCCAATCAAGGCGGTCGATCCGATGAGGCCCAACTCTTCGCCGATAACGGTGAACACGAAGTCGGTCGACTGCTCGGGCACGTAGGCAAGGTTCGTCTGCGTGCCCTTGAACAGACCCTTGCCCGTGATGCCGCCCGAGCCGATCGCGATCTTGGACTGGTTGAGGTTGTATTTCGCCGGGTTCACCGAATACGCCACGCGTTGTGTGCTGTCTTGCTGCTCGAGGAAGGCGCCGAGGCGGTCGAGTTGGTATTGCTTGAGCACTCCGAGCTGGAGCACGAGCACTACTGCGGTGATCCCGAGTGCGGCGAGGAACGCGAGATGGCGCGGGTTGGCGCCGCCCACGGCCAGGACACCAAGCAGGACCGCGATGAACACAAGGGCGGTGCCGAGGTCGGGTTGGAGATAGATCAGGCCGATCGGCACCGCGGCGAGCAACAGCACGCCCATGATGTGGCCACCTCTGAGGTCGCCCCGAAACGACGCGCAGAACGCGGCCGCGCAAATAACCACTGCGATTTTCGCCCACTCCGAGGGCTGAAACTGAAACGTGCCCATCTGGTACCAGGCCTGGGTGCCACGCACCGTCGAACCGAGCGGGGTCTTCACCCCGAGCAGCAGCACGATTGTTCCTGCGTAGATATAGGGCGCGAGCGGCCGCAGGTTGCGGTAGTCGACGAAGGTCATGATCACCATGGCAACGAGGCCAACCACGATGAAGAGGAGCTGTCGGTTCAGGGAGGTGGTCTCGGGCAGGCCCAGGTTGGCGAAGCGTTGACGAGTCGCCGAATACACCGCCAGACACCCGAGGGTCGCGGTGGTCGCGACGGCGATGATCAGCGCGTGGTCGACGTAGCGCCAGTTGCGGAAAAACGACTCACGTTCATGCGGACGGGCCGAGAGCATCGTCAGTCCTGCTTTCCGGCGACGACGAACAACTCGGTCTCCTCGACCTGGCCGATGATGGCGTCGAAGATATGGCGCGCGACCGGGGCCGCGATAGAGCCACCAAAGCCGGCTTCCTCGAGCACCACGGCGACGGACCACTGCGGGTCATAAGTCGGGCCCACGGCCGTGAACAACGCGGTGTCCTGCTTGGTGCGCACCTGGGCGGTACCTGTCTTTCCTGCGATCGGGAAGGTGCCCGACGGGAAGCCGTTGAACGCGTTAAAAGCGGTCCCCGATTCGTCGCTCACCACACCGCGTAGTCCCGCCAGGATCGGACTCACGACGCTCTCGGGGAGCTCGCCACCGGCGGTGTTTACTTCGCGGGGCGTGAAGACCGCCGCGATCTCGCGTCCGTTGCGGGTGCTGGTGAGCGCCTCGCTCGCGATACGCGGCACGAACCGCTTCCCGGCCTTCGCGAATGCGCCATACATCTGGGCGAGCTGGATGGGGGTGGCCACGACTTCACCCTGGCCAATCGCGAGGTTGATGTTGTCGCCGGCGAACCAGTTCCCGTTCGGGAACGCCTTGGGGTTGGCGTTGTGCAGCTCGCGGCGCGACGCCGGATCCGGCACCCGGCCGCCGAGTTCACCGAGGAGGTTGATGCCTGTCTTCTGGCCCATGCCGAGCAGGCGAGCTTCGATCTGGATCGCGTCCTGGTAGGTGTTGCGTTGCACCCAGAACTGGTGGCCGAGTCCGTAAAAGAACACGTCGGAGGACACCGTTAGCGCCTTGGCCAAATTCACTTGGCCGTGGGGCTCCTCGTTGGCGTTGCGGAACACGCAGCGGTCGGTGCAGGGCCGCACCACGTAACGACCCGTGTCGTTGATCGACGTACGCGGGTCGAGGAGTCCGCTCTTCACCGCCGCCACCGCAGTCGCGAGCTTGAACGTGGAACCGGGCGCGTACTGGCCGCTGATCGCGTTGTTGTTGAGCGGGTTGTGCGCTTCGGGTTTGGTGAGCTCGGCGTACTGCGCCCGGGAAATACCACCCACGAAACTCGCCGGGTCAAACGTTGGCGCCGACGCCATAGCCCGCACCGAACCGTCGCGCGGGTCAACCACTACGGCGGCACCCGACGGTGCGACAAAATTTTTCTTCGTGTCGGGGTCATAGGTCCGTCGGGCCGCGTCGAGGGCGCGGTTCAGCGCGTTCTCGGCCGCGAGTTGCACCTTTAGATCGATCGTCAGGCGCACGTCGTGCCCCGGAATCGGGTCGCGATGAAACAGCGTGCGCACCACGTGGTTGCGGCTGTCGACCTCGAGACGGGTCTCACCGGGCGAGCCCCTGAGCCACGGCTCGTACGCAAGTTCAACGCCGTACTTTCCGATTTCATCGCCCGGCTGGTACTTAAGGCCGGACTTGCGACGCTCGTCGAGTTCTTTCTGGTTGGCCTTGCCGACGTAGCCAAGCAGGTGCGCCGCGAGCGTGCCGTGGGGGTAAGCGCGTTCCGCGAGACGCGACGCTTCGACGCCGGGGAAGTCTTCCTGGTGCTCACGCACGTAGACGATCGCTTCCTCGGGCGCCTCGTCGATGATCGGGATCGGCGTGTAGGGCGAGTAGCGCTGGTCCGTCGCCCGAGCCCGAATCGTGGCGGCGTCCATCCGAAGCAACGCCGCAAGTCGGTTGATTACCTGCTTGCCGATCACCTTCTTGCTCGCAGAGTCGCGGCTCAACGTGATCACGTTGGACACCCGGTTATCGACGAGCACCTGGTCGGTGCGATCGATAATGCGCCCCCGCGGAGCGGGTGTGTAGACCACCCGCACGCGGTTCTCGCGTGCCTGCACCTGGAACGCACCCGAGTCCATGGCCTGGAGGTAAATGGCCCGGCTCATCAGCGCGGCGAAGAGTGAGAGCACGACCACGCCCACGACCGTTAGGCGTAGGTGCGCGGAGGTCTGGGAATCAGCCATTTATGGTCCCGTGAATTGCGACGGGCCCGAGCGCCCACCGCACGAGTCGCACCACCGGAGTAGCGAAGATCGTGTTGGCGATGCCAACCACGAGCACGGCACCGATCAGCGAAACCCCGAAGTACTCGGGGTGACCGAAGATCGCCGACGCCACGCCGATACCGAGCACGCCCACCGCACTCGCAATGCCCGCGACCGCGGGCTGGAGCCAGCGATCGGCGCGGATCACGCCGCGTTCGAACGACGCGACGCCGTAACCGACGATCGCAAAGACCAGCGCAGAGAGCCCGAGGGGCGACTCGAGGTAGAGGTCGAGCACGAGGCCCCCTATAAAACCCGCAATCGCGGCGCGTGTCCCGTCACCCTCGATCGCGGCGCCAATCGGGATCAGCAAAAGGATCAGCGGGTGGCGGCCCAAAATCGAGATGCCGTTCACTATGTGGAGCTGCAGTTCGAGCAGGAGAAGCAACACTCCGGCGCTGCGTGCGAGGCGCACTACTGCGGGCTCCACTGCAAAACTCGGACGAAGGAGAGCCGTCGTAGGTTAACGAGCGTCCGGGCGGTCACGGCCTGGGCCAGGCCCGTGTCGTCCTTCTTCGAATCGTGCACGCGGCCCACCGGCAGCCCGGGCGGGTATGCGCTCTGTTGCAGCCCGCTCGTGACGATCGCGTCGCCCGGCCTTACCTCGGTGGTTGGTTCGACCAGCGAGATGGCGAGTTCGTCGCCCGCCCCGGTGGCGACGCCCACGTCGTTCGTGCGGCTGAGCCGCACGCCCACGCTGAGACCCGGATCCGAGAGAAGCCGGATCGTTGCCTTTGAAGGCGTCACACGGACGATCCGCCCGACGAGCGCGCCGCCCGAGATGACCGGCAAACCCTTGGCGATACCGTCGCTCGAGCCCTTGTCGATCTCGAGCGTGTACTGCAACAACGACGACGTGCCGCCAGTAACCCGCGCCGCGACCGACGGTATGTCGCCGGCTACGTCGAGGTTCAGTTCGTCGAGCGCGGTCTTGAGCTGGCGTTTTGCGTCTTGGGCTTCGATCACGTCGCTGCGTTGGCGGGCCAGTTCGTCGCGCAGCCGCGCGTTCTCATGCCGGAGACGGCCAAAGTCGAGCACGCCCCCGACCACGTTGCCCACGGGCGTCACCACAAACTTGACGCCGTCACCCACGGGAGCGAGCACCGTGCGCGCGCCGTTACGCACCGCGCCGGTCACTCCCCCACCCGCAGCGCGGAAGTCGAGGGTGATCAGCGTGATTGCGGTGAGGACAATGAGTCCAAGCGTGAAGCGCGGGCGCGACGTGCGCCGAGGGGCGACCATTCAGGCCGCGAACCTAATGCGGAGGGTTGCTGTTGATGAAGACGCCCTTGAGGACTTCGCATTCCTCAAGGCACTGACCGCTACCAATGGCGACCGCGTGAAGCGGGTTGGCCGCAATGATGATCGGCATACCGGTCTCGTGCTCGAGGCGAGCGGCGAGGCCGTGCAGGAGCGCGCCGCCGCCGGTAATGACGATCCCGCGTTGCATGATGTCGGCCGCAAGCTCCGGCGGCGTCTTATCCAGCGTGACCTTGACGGCGTCGACGATGGCCGCAACCGGCTCTTCGATCGCCTCACGAATCTCGCTGGTGCTGGTCATGATCGGCTTCGGAAGACCGGTAATCAGGTCGCGGCCACGAATCTCGAAGTACAGCTCTTCCTCAAGCTGCCACGCCGAGCCGTAGTAGCACTTGATCTCTTCGGCGGTGCGCTCGCCGAGGGCGACGCTGTATTCCTTCTTGATGAAGTTGATGATCGCTTCGTCGAGCTCGTCGCCGCCGATGCGGATCGAGACAGCGGTGACGATGCCGCCGAGGGAAATAACTGCGACTTCCGTGGTGCCGCCGCCGATGTCGACCACCATGTTGCCCGCGGGCTCGTGCACCGGAAGCCCGGCACCGATCGCAGCCGCCATGGGCTCTTCGATGATGTAGACGGGTTTGCGGGCCCCGGCGAACTCGGCGGCCTCGGCCACGGCGCGCTGTTCGACGCCCGTGATGCCCGATGGCACACAGATCACCATGCGTGGATGCGAGAAGCGGCGCTGGTGGACCTTCTGGATGAAGTAGCGCAGCATCTTTTCGCAGATGTCGAAATCCGCGATGACGCCGTCTTTCAACGGACGGATGGCCCGAATGTGATTCGGCGTGCGGCCGATCATGCGCTTGGCCTCGGTACCAACCGCGAGAGGCCGGCCGTCCTTGACGTTGATCGCGACTACCGACGGTTCGTTGAGGACGATGCCTCGACCGCGTACGTAGACGAGGGTGTTGGCTGTGCCTAGGTCGACGGCCATGTCGCGACCCAGGAGGTTGGAGAAAATGCTTTCAGACACTGAACGGGCTCCGCGGGGATCGGGGTCCCCCCATGGAAGGTCCGCCAGACTAACCCCTAAACCGTGTAAGGGACGAGGCCGCGCGCTAGCGGGCTAGCTGAGACCGGGAAAGAAGATGCCAATTTCGCGGGCCGCGGACTCGGGTCCGTCGGAGCCGTGCACCAGGTTTTCGCCCAGGAGGAGGCCGAAGTCGCCGCGGATCGTGCCGGGGGCCGAGTCGCGAGGATTTGTGACGCCCATCATCGTGCGCACGACCTTCCAGGTCTCTTCCGGGCCCTCGAGCACCAGCAGCAACGCCGGGCTCCGGCCTATGAAGCTGACGAGCTCGCCGAAGAAGGGCCGCTCCGCGTGCTCCTCGTAGTGCTTTCCGGCGGTCTCGGAGTCGATCGTGCGAAGTTCCGCTGCGATCAGCTTCAGGCCTTTGGCCTCGAAGCGGCGAAGAATTTCGCCCGCCAGGCCCCGCTCAACAGCATCGGGCTTACAAATGACAAAGGTGCGATCAGCCATAACGGTGCCGAAGTTAGCGGCCTGCCGGTCGTCTTCCCGAACTGAGTGGGAAAACCCGCATCAGTCGCGGGGTTTCCCACTCAGTTCAGTGCGAGACCGCGCCCGCTACGTAAAGAGAGCCGGCCACGAGAACGAGGCCGTCAGCGCCCGCCGCCTCTTTGGCGATGGCGATCGCGGCGTTGACGTCGGGGGCGACCTCTGACTTCACGCCGAGCGACGCCGCCGCGGCCACGATGTCTTCGGGCGCCATCGAGCGGGGCGACGGGGCCGGGCACGCGATCACCAGCGCGGCTGATTTCGCACCCAGCGCCTCAAGGATCCGCACGGGGTCCTTGCCCTTGCCTTGGAGCATCCCGACCACGAGCACGCGCGGCGCGACGGTCGCCCACTCCTCGTCGAGGGCGCGACGGGCGGCCTCGGCACCGGACTCGTTCTTCATGCCGTCGACGATCACGAGCGGGTTGCGCCCGATCACCTCAAGCCGACCGGGCGAGGTGAGCGCGCCAACCGCGGCCTGCACCAACTCATCGCTCAGCGCACGATCAAAGAACGCTTCAGCGGCGGTTAGCGCGCACGCGACGTTTTCGGACTGGTGCCCGCCGTGGAGCGGCATGAACACCTCGTGATAGGTGGTGTGGGGCGTGCGCACCGACACCAAGCGGCCACCGATCGCGACGCGGTCGCTGATCACGCGGAAGTCGTCACCCGCGTGCAGCACGCGTTCGACCCCAACCTGCGCCGCCGCCGCATCGATCACGTAGCGAGGACCCTCCTCGACGTGGCCCACCACCACCGTCGCACCGGGCTTGATGATCCCGGCCTTCTCCGCGGCGACGTTCTCCACGGTGTCGCCAAGGAACTCCATATGGTCCAAGCCGATCGAGGTAATCACCGCCACGGCGCCGTCGGCCACGTTCGTTGCGTCCCAGGTGCCACCGAGTCCGACCTCGACCACCGCTGCATCCACGGCCACGTCGGCGAAGTACGCAAAGCCTGCTGCGGTCACCAGCTCGAACCACGTGGGCCGCTCGCTCAGGAGCGACTCGAGCGCAGCAATCTGACCGATCATCGCCCCGAACGCGCCATCGCTGATCGGCTCGCCGTTCCAGAGGATGCGCTCGGTCACCGACACCAGGTGCGGGCTCGTATAGGTGCCCACCGCAAGGTCGTGCGCCGCGAGCACGGCACTTATGGCACGGCTGGTGGAGGTTTTGCCGTTGGTGCCGGTGACGTGGATCACCGGGTACTGACGCTCAGGGTCGCCAAGCACGCCCAGGAGTTCACGGATGCGCTCGAGCGTCGGCGCCGTGGCTCGCTCGCCGGCCAGCATCTTTTCGAGGTTGATGTGTTCGTCGAGGAACGCGTTCGCCTGCGCAAGGTTCATTCGGGTTGCTCCTCGGCCTCCCGGGCTGACACGGCAACAAGTTCTTGGAACGGGACCGCGCCTGCGAGCCGCAGCCCGAATGCGGCGGCGGGCAATGCGAAGCCGGTCACGTCCGACGGCGTGGCGAACACGACCGTCTCGGGACCCGCGTCGCGCTGGTCGGGCCAGCCTGCGAGCGCCAGCGGCCAGAGCGCGGCGATGAAGCGAGCGTCGAGCACGTCGTCGGTCGAGGTCATCTCACCCATGCACTTCCCACACGACGAAGAAGGCTCGGCCGTTACCGCCAACTGCCCACAGTCCAAGCAGCGCGCCGCGGGTACCGCTTCGCCCGCGAGCACCTGGTGTGACAAGCACCACGAGTCCGCGCGTTCGGCGCGGTCCACAAACCGTTCCCGCGCCTCGGCGTCCTCGATCACAAACGCCCCTTCTCTGAGCGCGTCGGCGGCGGCGACTTCCAGGTCGGCCGTGCGCAGGAACCAGTGCCAACCGAGCACGGGCACGAGCGTGGTCGCGCACCGCCCGCAGCGCAGCTGCTCCATCGACGCGTCCGCCTGATCGATGACCACACCTTCGGCCGCGACGAGGTCCGACGCGGCGGCACGCGCCGCGAAGCGAGCTAGTCCGCTCAAGGGCCCTTCGATCGCCGTCGTGCCGGTGCGATCCAGCACGAGCATCGGCGTCAGGTTGTGTCGGCGGGCGAAGTCCAACGCGGCCGCGCTGTGCGCCGGAATGATCAACCACGGCGCATCGATGCCGTCTTCCGCGATCACGGGCACTTCTCGAGCCAAGGGCACGCGCACCATCGAGCCCACCGCAGGATGATCGGGTGCGACGGCGACCGCGACCACTCCTGGTAAGAGTTCGAGCTCAACGAAGTCGGCTTCGAGGCCCGGCCCGTCGAGCGCCCCGTGCAGCGCAAGGCGGTAACGGACCACGTCGGTAGCCATAGAGGCCGCGTCGATCGGTTCGACGACCGTGGAGCAGCGCGGGCACACATCGACCACGCGCTCAGCCCGCTCGAGTAGCCCCGCATCGAAGAGTCGAACAAACGCGATGCGTGCGGCGCGCACCACCTCGTCGCGGCCGGTGCGCCCCGCTTCCGGGTCGATCACGATGCCTTCTGCCGCGAGGCGCTCGACGAGGTCGACGCGATGGGTCGCCTCCAGGTCGCGCACGCGCTCGATGAATTCGTCACGATCGAGCATCGAGCGGTCGAGGCCCTCACGGGCGAGCGCGTTTTCGACCGCGTACTGACTTGCAAGATCGCCTTCGAGGAGACCCACGATGAGTTCAGCGTCGTCGGAGCGCCGCGCGGACGCAGCACGCGCGGCAACAAGTGCGCTCTCGTCAGCTTCGTCAGTAAGCGTCGCCGGAGCGACCAGCAGGCGTGACAAGGTCACGCCGGCCGAGCGTAATTAACTGGCAGCGCGCCGCGGCTTGTCCGAGGGCGGCTCATCGGCGCGCGGGATAAGCGTGGGCGCCACCTTGTCGAGCACAACCGAACGGTCAACGACACACTTGCTGACGTCAGTCCGGCTCGGCACGTCGTACATGACCTCGAGCAGCACTTCCTCGAGGATCGCCCGCAGACCACGAGCGCCGGTACCGCGGATAAGGGCCTGCTCGGCGACTGCTTCGAGCGCGTCGGGCGTCATCTCAAGTTCGACACCGTCGAGTTCGAACATGCGCTGGTACTGCTTGACGACCGCGTTCTTTGGCTCGACGAGGATCTCAACCAGCGCCGCCTTGTCGAGGTTCGACACGGCGCCAATGACAGGCAGGCGTCCGACGAACTCGGGGATGAGGCCGAACTTCAGCAGGTCTTCGGGTTGCACGTCGACGAGGGTCTCCCCCACGTTCTTGGAGCTGCGGCGGATGTCGGCGCGGAAGCCGATGCCCGTCTTGCCGACGCGGGACTCGATGATTTTTTCCATCCCGGCGAACGCGCCGCCGCAGATGAACAAGATGTTGCCCGTGTCGATCTGAATGAATTCTTGGTGCGGGTGCTTGCGGCCACCCTGGGGCGGGACGGACGCGGTGGTGCCCTCGAGGATCTTGAGCAGCGCCTGCTGCACGCCTTCGCCCGACACGTCACGCGTGATCGACGGGTTCTCGCTCTTGCGGGCGATCTTGTCGATCTCGTCGATGTAAATGATGCCGGTCTCGGCCTTTTTGACGTCGTAGTCCGCGGCCTGGATCAGCTTGAGCAGGATGTTCTCGACGTCTTCGCCGACGTAGCCGGCTTCGGTCAGCGCGGTGGCGTCTGCGATCGCGAACGGCACGTTGAGCATGCGGGCCAGCGTCTGAGCGAGGTAGGTCTTGCCGCAGCCTGTGGGGCCAATCAGCAGAATGTTCGACTTGCCGAGTTCAACCTCGGGGTCGTGGGCGCCGGCCTGCACGCGCTTGTAGTGGTTGTACACGGCAACCGACAGAATCTTCTTCGCGTGCTCCTGGCCAACGACGTACTCGTCGAGGAACCCGTAGATCTCCTTGGGCTTGGGCAGCTCCTCGAACTTGAGTTCGCTCGCCTCCGCCAGGTCTTCTTCGATGATGTCGTTGCACAGCTCGATGCACTCGTCGCAGATGTACACACCCGGACCAGCGATCAGCTTCTTGACCTGCTTCTGCGTCTTGCCGCAGAAGCTGCACTTCACGAGATCGGAACCGTCCCCCAAACGAGCCACCGTGTTGTCCTCCTACCTACGCCGCGCCGAGCGCGTGCTCAGCCGACGATGGAAGCCGGGTCGAAATAACTTCGTCGAT
>JBKJQZ010000128.1:0-3735 GCA_046594835.1 Acidimicrobiales bacterium
GGCGGCAAGGCGTCGACGACCGGCGGCCTGTCGCTCGGCTCGATGCCACAGCCCGAAGAACTCGGTCCGCTCGGCGCCTACCTCGTCGCCGACGAGCAGTCGTGGCTGACGGGCGAAGTTGTCTTCGCCGGTGGTTCCGAGATCGCGATCGTCGAGCAGCCCCGCTTGCTCGAAGTCGTACGCACCGACGACGTGGCTTCGTTGCCGCATGTGCTGCGCACGGTCGGCGGGCGCGCGCTCGCCGCGGCCGAAGCGAGTCAGCTCAGCGGCGGTGGGAGCAACCCGCGTTTCGCGGGCGTGTTCGACGACGCGCCCACGATCGATGGCGGCGCGGCGGCGACGTGCGCGATCGTCAGCGACAACCCCGAAGTTGCGGCGGCGCTCACCTCGGCGCTCGAAGGCCGCGGCGTGAAGGCCGTGTCGATTACACCGGCGAGCGGATTCGAAGCGGCCGCAGCGTCGCTGGCGACCGCGGTTGATCAGCTCGGCTCGCTCGATGCGGTGATCACCGAGTTCCGTGGACCCGACGAAGGCACCGGCGATTCGGACTGGGAGCGCACGCTCTCCGAGCATGAAGGCATCGTCGACGCGGTGTTCACCGATGCGTGCTGGGCTCGCGCCGTCGCTGACTATTCGGCAGCCGCCGATCGCCCGGTGCGACTCGTCACGCTCACCGACGCCACCCGGTCCGCAGGCCGCAGCCGCGCGCAATCGGCCGCGCAGCTCGCGCGTCCGTCGCGCAAGGCAACGAGCGATCGCGTCGCTGCGTTCGCGGTGAGCGTGGAGGCGCAGATCTCCCACGTTGCGCGCGCGCTCGCGGAGGTTGCGGCGTATCTCATCAGCGACGACGAGGCGGTTGCGCTGTCGGGCGCGGAGCTGGTCGTGTCCGAAGGCTGGCTCGGCCTGCGTAGCCACCCGCGTCCGTCGAGCAGCCTCGTGTTCGGTGGGCCTGCAATTCCTGAGTGGTTCGGCGGCGCGCTGCGGAGCATGGTCCGATGACCGCCCGCCCCGCCCGCATGATCGACTGCCACGTGCACCTGTGGGACCCCGCCCGCACCGATTGGTACCCGTACTTATCGGGTCGCCAGCAGCTGAACATGGGCGACACGAAAGGCATGGAGCGTCGCTTCGATACCGCCGCGCACGGCGCAGAATCCAAGGGCTGGAACGTGGTCGCGCTTGTGAACGTGGCGGCGGCGACCGGTCGCAACTCGATCGACGAAACGCTCGAACTCGATCGGCGCGGCGAAGTCGCGGCGATCGTCGGTGGGTTGCCGCCGACCAATTCCGACGTCGAGTCGATTGCACTGATCGACCAGCAGATGCAGGCGTCCCGGTTCCGTGGCCTGCGCCCGATGGGCCAGTTCGCGTCGCCGCTCCCGTCCGACGCCGTGTTGCGCGCACTCGCCGAACGCAACCTCGTGTTCGAGGTGATGGCCAAGACCGATCAGCTTGCGATTGCCGCCGAGGGCCTCGCCGGTCACGACTCGTTGCGCGTGGTTGTCGAGCACACGGGCTGGCCCCGCAACGGCACCGACGAAGAGTTCGCGGAGTGGAAGGTTGGCCTCGACGCGCTGGCGTCGGTCGGCCCAAATGTGGTGTGCAAGTTGTCGGGTCTCGCCATGCCGCTCGGATCGATGGCGCCCGACACCCTGCGCCCGTGGATCGAGTTCGCGATCGACGTGTTCGGCGTCGACCGCTGCATGTTCGCCAGCAACTTCCCCGTCGACGGCATGCACGGCACGCTCGACGAACTGTTCACGACCTTCAACGAACTCACCTCGGGCTGTTCGGACGAAGAGCGCGACAAGCTCTTTGCCGCGAACGCCGAGCGCGTGTATCGGATCGCATGAACCTCGGTATCGAAGGACGCGCGGCAATCGTGACTGGCGCGTCGCGTGGCATCGGTCGGGCCGTCGCCGACGCGCTCGTGCGCGAAGGCGCGCACGTGCTGCTGTGCGGGCGCGACACGTCGGCCCTCGAGGCTGCGGCGAAAGACATCGGCCACGACGCGCAGGTGATGACGGTCGACGTCGAGGCAGCCCCTGCCGCGGACGCGATCGTCGCGGAGTGCATTCGGATGTTCGGCCGGATCGACATCCTGATCAACAACGCGGGCGGCACGAAGCCGATGTACTTGTCGGAGTTGCAGGCCGAAGATTGGCAGAAGTCCTTCGATTGGAACTTCTTCAGCGCGGCGCGCTTGTCCGTCGCCGCTGCGAACGCGATGAAGGAGCGCGGCTGGGGCCGCATCGTGCACAACTCGTCGATCGACGGCGTCGAAGCCGACAAGGTGTTCGCCCCGTACTCAGCGGCGAAAGCGGCGATGCTCAATCTGTCAAAATCGCTGTCGCAGGAGTACGCCCGTCACGGCGTGCTGAGTAACTCCGTGGTGCCTGGCATCACGCTGACGGAGTCCGTGATGGAGAACGCGCAGGCGGCAGCAGAACGCAACGGGTCGACCGTCGACGAAGTGATGGATCGGATGCTCGGACGCATGCGCATTGCGATCAAACGCATGGGCAAGCCCGAAGAGATAGCTGACGCCATCGTCTTCCTCGCCAGCGAACGCGCCGCGTTCATCACCGGCGCAACGCTCGCCATCGACGGCGGCACCCTCCGCGGCATCTAACCCCGCAACCTGTCCCGCGATTCGACGCGTGGAGGGTCGATACGCGGGACGAGTTCGGCTAAAGGAGGGCGGGCAGGTCCTTGCGGATGATCTTGTTCATGGCGTTGCGCGGGAAGGTATCGACGAACACGAAGCGTTCGGGGACCTTGTAGTTGGCCAGGTTGGCCTCGCAGTAGGCGCGCAAGGCGGCTTCGGAGGCCGTGCCCTCGATCAGGGCGACGACGCGCTCGCCGAGTCGCTCGTCGGCCACACCGAGTACCGCCGACGCGACCACGCCGTCGACCTCTTGCAACACGCGCTCGACTTCTGCTGGGTACACGTTGGCCCCGCCGCGGATGATGAGCAACGACTTGCGGTCGCGCACGTGCAGGAACCCGTCGTCGTCGACGAAGCCAACGTCGCCGGTGTGCAGCACGCCGTCTCGCAACGCGGCGGCGGTGTCCTCGGCGCGGTTCCAGTAGCCGAGCATCGGCCGGTAGCGATCGTCGGCGGCAGCAACGCAGATCTCCTCGTCGACGATCTGCACGTCGAGATGGGGGAGCGGCACGCCGCTCGCGCCGGCCACGTGTGAGCCGTCGACAGGGTCCAACGACACGATCGTCGGTGCCTCGGTGAGCCCGTATGACATGAGAACCGGCAGGCCGAACTTGTCCTCGAACGCTTGACGGATCGGCTGCGGGCAGTCGGCGCCGCCAGTCCACACCTCGGTTAAAGACGCGAGGTCAGACGCATCGATCGACGGATCGTTGGCGAGCGAGTGCAACAGCGCGGGGGGTCCGTTGAACAGCGTGACGCGCTCGTCGCGGATCCACTCGGCGACGCCGACCGCGTCGATGCGGTCCATCACGATCGACGTGCCGCCGCACTGCGCGACGAGCAACGACGTGAGCACCTGCAGGTTGAGGATCGTGAGCGCGAAGCAGTCGCCTTTGCGCAGCGTGGCGTCGTAGCCGCGCGACTCCACCACCATCTGGCCCGGCATGAGCAGGTTGTACTGCGAGTGCACCGCGCCCTTGGGGTAACCGGTGGTGCCGCTCGTGTACGCGATGCCCGCGGCTGCGTGTGGGTCCACCTCGACGGCAGCGAGCGGGGTTACCTCCGAG
>JBKJQZ010000170.1:0-4135 GCA_046594835.1 Acidimicrobiales bacterium
TTATCGATGAGCTCGTTGGCGAAGGCGTCGGAGACAACCGATCGGCCGTGATCCGACGAGGCGTCCACCACCTCGCCGACTCGGTGCAGCGCGCCCGCGTCGGCGCGTCGATCGCCCAGTCGTACCGGGAGCAGCCACAGACTTCGGACGACGATGCGCTCGCGATGGCGAGCGCCCTTGCGATGACCGAGGCGGAGCCGTGGTAGCCCAAGCCGAACTCTGGCTGATGGAAACCCCGAACCGGAAGCGCCGTCCGGTGCTCGTCGTGTCCCGGGACGAGGCCATACCGGCTCTGAACAATGTGGTCGTCGCGCCCGTCACGAGCACGATCCGCAACATTCCGACCTGCATTCCCGTGGGGCCTGCGGAGGGGATCGACCACGCCAGCGTGGCAACGTTCGACAATCTCGCTGCCGTCCCGAAATCCGTGCTCACCACACGGCTAGGCGCACTCAGCGTGGGCGGACGACGGCAGATCTGTGTTGCCCTCAACGCGCTGGCTAACTGCGGGTGACCTGCGCGTGAAGGACCCCAACCTCCTCACCAGTCGCGACGGAAACATCCTGCGGATCCAGTTCAACCGCGAGGACAAGCTCAACGCGATGACCGCAAGTTTTCTCGCCGATCTCAAGGACGCGCTCGACGCGGTGAAGTACGACGATGGCGTTTCGGTGGTGGTCCTTACGGCGACGGGCAAGGCCTTCACCTCCGGCTACGACCTCGACGGCAGCGATTGGATCTTGTCCCAGAATCCAATCGAGCTCGGCGGCCAGGTGCAGTTGGGACGCGACCGGGAGGACATCAAGAACCTTCTGGAGTACTGGTGGACCATGTGGCGGTTCCCCAAGCCGATCATCGCTCAGGTGCAGGGTTTGTGTCTGTCCGGCGGCGGTGAGCTCGTCGCCATGTGCGACCTCGTTGTGGCCTCTGACAACGCCAGATTCGGCCATCCTGCGGGCCGCGATTTGGGAATACCGCCGACCGTTTTCCTGTGGCCCCTGCTGATTGGTCTACGCAAGACCCGCGAGTTCCTCTACACCTCGCGCTTGTTCAGCGCGGTTGAAGCTGAGCGGCTGGGTTTGGTGAACCAGGTGGTCCCCCGCGAAGACCTGGAGAGAACCGTCGACGCCCTCGCCCTCGATGTGGCCAAAACCCCGGTGCAGAACTTGGCGATCCTCAAGCAGGCGACGAGCAATTTTTACGAGAACATGGGCCTTTATGCGTCAGGCGCGCAGGCCGCAGAACTCGATGCGATCTTTCACCAGAGCGAAAGCTTCGTGTCGTTCTTTTTCAAGGTGGCTGAAGATGGCGTGCAGGCCGCGCTCGCCGATCGGAAGCGCCGCTTCGGGTAACGCAACTGCAAGAGATCCGTCGCAGGCATAGTGTGGACTATGGGCCCGGTACCGGTGGGTCGCAGATCGGAGCAGGAATGTTCGACACCGTGTTCAGGGATGCTCTTGTTGTCGACGGGACCGGCGCCCCGGCGTTCCGCGGCGACGTCGCAGTTAGCGGTGAACGGATCGCGGCGGTAGGAAACGACGTCGGGCGCGGTCGGCGCGAGATCGACGCCGGAGGACGAATGCTTGCGCCCGGGTGGGTCGACATCCACTCGCACTACGACGGTCAGGCCACGTGGGACCCGTTACTACTCCCGTCGGGTGCACACGGCGTTACCACCACGGTGATGGGCAACTGCGGGGTCGGCTTTGCCCCGGCTCGCCCAGCAGACCGCGCCGCGCTCATCACCTTGATGGAAGGCGTTGAGGATATTCCCGGGACCGCCCTGGCCGAGGGGCTGCCCTGGACCTGGGAGAGCTTCCCCGAGTACCTCAACGTGCTGGACTCGACACCCCACGCAATGGATATGGCCGCTCTCGTGCCGCACAGCGCGGTACGGGCCTACGTGATGGGGACGCACGAGTCGGTCCGAGGCGTGGCCACCGACGACCAGCTTGCGAGCATGGCCGAAATTGTTCGCACCGCGGTCGACGCGGGAGCGATCGGGATGTCGACGTCGCGCACCAAGCTGCATCTGGGTTCCGACGGCAAACCGGTGCCCGGCAGCTTCGTTGAGATGGAAGAACTGCTCGCTTTGGCGTGGGCGGTACGCGACGGCGGCGGCGGCATGCTGCAACTCGTCATCGACTGGTCCGCCGATGACCCCGCGCGAGAGTTTGCGTGGATCCGGCGTCTTGCCGAAGAGAGCGGGCAGCCGCTGGCCTTTGTGCTTGTCCAGTTCGACGAGACGCCCGATCATCACCGCCGATTGCTGCAGCTTTTGTCCGAGGCACGCGCCGACGGGCTGCCGATCCATGCGGGTGTGGCGTCGCGGCCAGTCGGCATGCTCATCAATCTTGATAGCCGCATCCACCCGTTCTCACACCACCCCTCGTTCCGGGCGATTGCGGATCTGCCCCTGGCGGAGAAATTGGAGCGCATGCGAGACGGTGCATTTCGCGCGCAGCTGTTGTCTGAAACCAGCGAACTAAACGACCGCTTCTGGATGCCGCGCATGAGGGCCTACGACAACTTCTACCCACTGGGCGACCCACCCGAGTACGAGCCATCAGCCGAGCGCTCTATCGCGGCGATTGCGGCACAGCGAGCGCAGACCCCCCTCGAGGTGATCTACGACCTGCTCACCGCAACGGCGGGCAGCGAGTGGCTCTATTTCCCCTTTATCAACTACGCCTCGGGATCGCTCGAGCCCCAGCTCGAGATGATGCGGCACGAGGGCGCCGTACTCAGCCTCTCCGACGGCGGCGCCCATTGCGGCCTGATCTGCGATGCCTCGGCTCCCACGTTTCAGCTCACGCACTGGGTCCTGGGCCGTGACCGCGGCGAGCGACTCGGTCTTGAGGAAGCCGTGCACTTCCAGACGCAGCGCACCGCCGCGACGTGGGGCTTCACCGACCGAGGCGCCATTGCTTGTGGGATGCGCGCAGACCTGAACCTGATTGACCTCGACCGGCTCCGGCTCCGGTCGCCCCGCTGGGCGAACGATCTCCCGGCAGGTGGGCGGCGCCTCATGCAGGACGCCGACGGTTACGACGCCACCTACTTGGCCGGCGTGTGCACGTGGGAGAACGGCGAGCCCACCGGCGAATTCCCCGGCCGCCTCGTGCGCGTCGGGTCAGCGAGGTAACGCGGGCGATCTTGAACCGGCTCACCGACGTTCGCGGAAAGCCCCTACGCTCCCGTTGTGGCGGTCACGGGGATGGCGAATCTGGCGGTGAAGGTGGCCGACCTTGAGGCGGCCTGTCGTTGGTATGCCGCGGCCGGCGGGACCGTCACCGAACCGGTGGAGTGGGAGAACGGCCGGCGTGCCGATGTCACCCTCGGATGGTTGCACCTGACCTTGTTCACCCAGGCCATCTACGAAGACGCGTGCGCGCTCGCCGCCGAGGGCTTCCTGCACCCCGCGCTGTTCGTCGACGACCTCGACGCCGAACTGGCCCGCCACGAGGTGTTGTGGGGGCCGCGGGTTGTGTCCGGCGCGTTCGGTACCCGGCGGATCGCGTTCGTCGAAGCACCGGGCGGTATTCGCCTCGAATTCATGGAACAGCTGGAGGAACCGACATGAACGTTGTGCGCGTCAACCACGTGAGCCTCAACTGCCACGGCAAGCTCGACGAAACCCGCCGGTTCTACGCGGAGCTGTTCGGCCTCGCCAGTGCGGGTCGGCCCGACATCCCCGGTATCGACGGTCACTGGCTTACGGTCGGCGACGCGCAGCTCCACCTCGTCGACGCGGCGGCCTTCGGATCAGGCATCGACCCGGTCGGCGACCACTGGTGCATCGAGGTCGACGACCTCGACGCGGCGCGGGCCGAACTAGCTGCGGCTGGTATCGGAATGGTGGAGGGCGCGCAAGGACCCGTGGTGCAGATCTGGATACGCGACCCCGCGGGGCGCACCTTGGAGCTCCAGCAGGCCCGCTGAGTTCAGCCCAGCTCGGCCATGGTCACCGGCGCGTTGCGGCGGCTCGACTCGAGGGCGGCGAGGGTAAAGGCCAGCACCTCACGAGCCTGGTCGCCGGACCACAGCAGGTCGCCCTCACCGGTGCGCAACACGCGCAGCATGTGGCGGGTCTGGTCGCGGAACGACGACGCCCAATCGTCGTCGAGGTCGTGGT
>JBKJQZ010000193.1:0-6132 GCA_046594835.1 Acidimicrobiales bacterium
ACGCGCCTGGGTGCCCTAGTGGCCCCGGTGTCGGCAACGTCACCACCTCCCCCGCCGCACGCGCCAAGGGCGACGAACAGGAGCACAAGAACGAGCCGCCGGATCACCGCATGATCGTAAGCGCCCACCCCCTCGGTACCATCGCAGCCGGATGCATCCCCACCGCATGGTCCCGATGACAAAAATGGTTCGGCGAGACCAGGCCGCCGCGGTCGACCGCGTCACCTTGAAACGAGTGTGGAGATTCGCGCGGCCTTACCGATCCCAACTCATCGCGTACCTGTTCACGATCCTGCTTACGTCGCTCATTGCGGTCGCGCCGCCGCGCATCTTCGGCACGCTGATCGACCGCGCCATCCCCACGAAAGACCTCGGCTTCGTCAACCTGCTGTTCGGTCTCGCCATCGCGGCAGCGCTCGGGGAGACGGCCATGCGGTCGGTCTCGCGGTGGTACGGCGCGCACATCGGCGAAGGCCTCATCTTCGACCTGCGCATGGCGATGTTCGAGCGCGGCCAGCGGCTACCTCTCGCGTTCTTCACCCGTACGCAGACGGGCGCCCTGCTCAACCGCATGAGCTCCGACGTGGTGGGCGCGCAGGCCACGGTCGGCACGGTCGCCACCGTGTGGTCCGACATCTGCCTGCTCGGCTCGGTCCTGGTGTCGATGCTGTTCTATTCGTGGCAGATCACGCTGGCGTCGCTCACGATCATGCCGCTACTCGTGATCATCGATAAGGCTCTGAGCCCGAAGATCGTCGCGCTGAGCCGCCAACGCATGCAGCTGCAGGGAACGATGTCATCGACCATCGCCGAGCGCTTCAACGTGAGCGGTGCGCTGCTGGTGAAGTTGTTCGGCCGCCGCAAAGCCGAGCTCGACCTCTTCGCCGACACCGCCGGCACGGTGCGCGACACGGGCGTGACGCTCGCGATGACGAGCCGGCTCTACTACGCGTCGCTCGCCTTCGTGGGCGCGCTCGGCACCGCTGCGGTCTATTGGATCGGCGCCCGCGCCGTCATCAACGGTTCGCTCCAAATTGGCGAACTCGTCGGGCTGTCCCTGCTGGTAAGCCGGTTGTACTCGCCGCTGACTGATCTCGCGAGCGCACGGGTGGATCTGCTCGGCGCGCTGGTCAGCTTCGAACGCTGCTTCGAGATCCTCGACGCGCCACTGCCGATCACCGACGCGCCCGACGCCACCGATCTCACCGATTGCACCGGCGCGCTCACCTTCAACGACGTGCGCTTTCGTTACCCGGCGCCGTCGACCGTGTCGGTTGCGTCGCTCGAAGGCGACGGCGACACGTCGCTATCTGACGAGCCGTCGGCGGAGATTCTCCACGGCATCTCGTTCACGGCGAAGCCGGGCGAACTCATCGCGCTGGTCGGCCCGTCGGGCGCGGGCAAGACCACGATCGCCAACCTGATCCCGCGGCTCTACGACGCAACCGACGGCGCCGTGCTCGTGGACGGGCACGACCTGCGCTCGCTCACCCTTGAGAGCCTGCGCGGCGCGATCGGTGTGGTCACCCAGGACCCCCACCTGTTTCACGACACCATCGAGCACAACTTGCGCTACGCCCGCGAGGGCGCCACGGTCGAAGACGTCATCGACGCGTGCAAGCGGGCGCGCATCCACGACCTCATCGCGTCACTGCCCGACGGCTACGACACGGTCGTGGGCGAGCGCGGCTACCGACTCTCAGGCGGTGAGAAGCAGCGCGTCGCCATTGCGCGCCTGCTCCTGAAAGACCCGGCGATCGTGATCCTCGACGAGGCCACATCCCACCTCGACGCCGAGACCGAAGCCTTGGTGCAAGAAGCGCTGGCGATCGCCCTCGCAGGACGCACCGCCATCGTGATCGCACACCGTCTCTCGACGATCCAGAACGCCGATCAGATCCTCGTTGTCGAAGACGGCCAGATCATCGAACGCGGCACCCACACCGAACTGATGGCCGCGGGCGGCCTCTACTCGGAACTAACCGAGCGCCTCGCCGCCCACTAGCAGCGCTCTACGCGTTAACGGTGACCGTGCCGGTCATACCCGGGTGGATGGTGCACTGGTACGAGTAGGTGCCGGCCTTGTCGAAGGTGTGGGTCACGGTGAAGCTCGAACCCGCCTTGTGGCTGACGCCCTCGTCGCCCTTGAGGTCATGGACGATGCTGCCCGAGACGTCCCACTTCACGGTGTCGCCAGTCTTGACGGTTACCTCGTTGGGCTCCCACGTGGTGCCCGCTGTCTTGATCACCGCGGCCGGCGGACCGCCTGCGGGACTGGTGGTGTCCGACGACGACTTGGAATTACCGCCGCCACCGCCACAGGCACCGGCGGAGAGGCCGAGGATGGCAGTGAGGCCAACAGCAACAAGGGTCTTACGCATCCCGCAAGTCTTCCAGCCGACCTGGGATTGGCCCTAATCGAGCCAGCCGTCGATCACACCGATGAGCTCGGACAGGCTGTGAATGGTGGCGTCGGGCACGACGTCGAAGGCGCCGTCTTCGGGCCCGGGCAGCACGAGCACCGTGCGCATGCCGACGGACTTCGCGCCATACACGTCGTCGTACATGCGGTCGCCGACGAACACGGCGTTGGCGGCCTTGATATCCAGGGCGCCCAGCACAGCCTTGAAGGCGAGCGGGTGGGGCTTCACGTGGGTCAGCTCCGAGGTGTAAAGCCGCTCATCGATGAACTCGGTTAGGCCGTCGCGATCGAGGAGTTGCTCGTGGAAGTGACGCGGCCAGTGCGTGTTGGAAAGCAGTCCGGTGCGCAGCCCCATCGCCTTGAGCGCGGCGAGGGTTGGTAGCGCGTCGGCCTTGTGGTGCAGCTCGAGTTCCCACGCGTCGAAGTACGAACCGGTGGCGGCCGCGAACATGCCTTCGGCGAACTCGAGGTCGTGCGCCGCAGCTGCCGCCCGCACGATGTCTTCGAGCTTCCCCGATTTCTGCGCACCGCGCACCTGGGCCCACACCGCCTCCTCGGCCGCCAGGAGGTGGGCCGCGAGCTCGTCGACGCGTTCGGGGTCAACCGAGCGCGCCGACGCCTTCCAGAACTCGGGTACGCGCTCTTGGGGTACCCAGTGCGACAGCGTGCCGCCCCAGTCGAAGATGACCGCGTCGATCCGGGCGCCGCTCAATGGCTGTGGGTCGTGCCGTCGAGGTGTGTGTGCGCCTGAGTGGGTGACTGCGAGCGCGTCTCGAGCCAGCGCTTGAACCCCGCCGCGTTGGAGTGCACGCCGTTGAGGGTCTCGAGCTTTTCGCGGTGCTCGGGCGCGACCTGATCGAGCTCGCCCGAGAACGCGGCGTCGAGCGCCGCGGCTATGTCGTCGCCCGCGTTCCACGCGCGCTCGGCTACTTCAGCCCAGCGCCGCAGCGTGCCCTCTGCTTCTTCGCACACCGTCGCGGGATCAGGCACGAGCCCGTAGTGCGCGAGGGCGATGCCCGTGGGGCGACGGGCCGCGAACTTCGCCAGCGAGTCGAGGGCCTGATCCAGATCGAAATCGGGCGGGGGCGTCGCCGGGCGCAAGATGCCCGCGTCGGGCAACCGCACACCAACCGCGTCGCCCACGAACAACAGACCGCTGTTGGAATCGTGCAGCGCGAGGTGGTGCTTGGCGTGGCCGGGCGAGTCAACGGTGGTGAGCACGTGCCCCGGCCCGACCGTGATGTCCTCGCCGTCCTCGAGCACGTGGATGCGCTCTGCCGGCGTGGCGTCGAGTCGCCCGTAGAGCGTGTCGAGCAGGTCGCCATAAACCATCGCGGCCGAGTTGACGAGACGGGTCGGATCCACAAGGTGCCGCGCCCCCTTCTCGTGCACGTAAATCGTGGCGTTAGGAAACGCGTCGGCCACGTTGCCAACCCCGCCCGCATGGTCGAGATGGATGTGGGTGACCACGACGCCCGCGAGGTCGTTCCGTCCAACGCCGAGTCCGTCGAGCGAAGCGAGGAGTTGCGGCACCGACGACTGACTGCCCGTCTCCACCAACACCGGGTTCGGGCCTTCGACCAGGTAGCCGGCGGTCACGTTGTCCCAGCCGCCGAGCATCGTGTCGATCTGCACGACCCCGTCGCCAATACGTTCCGTCATGGTTCTGAACTTACGCGCCGACGCGAAGGGAGGGAGGGCCGAAGCCCTCCCTCCCAACAGCGTTGGTGTGATCACCTACGCCGTGCGTGCCCTCCGACGAAGGAGAGCGCCAATGGCGAGAAGCACCAGACCAAGCAGAAGCATGGTCGGGGTATTCGCACCAGTTCGTGCCAGCTCGGGGTTATTGACCCCAGGCAGCACCGGCGGCTTCGGAGTGACAGGACCCTCAGGCTTCGGTTCCGTCGGAACGGTCGGCGGCTTAACGCCACAACCGCACGAAGGAACCGGAGGAAGCGTCGGCTGCGGGCACGAGGGACCGAAACCGGTTCCCTGGCACGTCGCATTAGACGCCACGTTCCCGAAGGCGTTGGCATTGCCCGTACGGACATTTGCCGAGCCATCCGAAGTGTTGCTCAAGTCCGCAACGTTGGACGCAATGCCGCCGGGCGCAGTGGCCGTGGCGTTATGAGTCGTGGCGTTGTTGGACAAGTTGCCGGCGCCCAAGTTGAGGCCGGTGTTGGCGAATGCAAGACCGAAGTTGACAGTCAGTGCATCCTCCGCACCCACGATGCCGGTCGCCGAACGATTGCCCAGCGCGTAGGCATCACCAGAGGTGATATCAGCAGAGCCGTCCGAGTTGTTCGTCTCGGTGATGGCATTGCTGGCAACAGCATCGTCATCGACCGCAAGGGTGGCACCGTCAACGGTGGCATCCGAGGTCGAATCAATGGAGTTGTTGGACAAGTTGCCGGCAGCCAGGTTGAGACCTGAGTTCGACAGTGCAAGCCCGATATTCGTGACAACTACTTCACCCTCACCGTCGACAGTTTCGACGTTGGTGGTGCTCACGTTGCCGTAAGCGCACGAACAACCCGTAACGATCGAAGCCGATCCATTCGAGTTGTTAGTTGCGGTCACAGTGTTAGCGGCGACGACATCATCTGCGGTAAGCGTTCCAGCGGCGGTCACGTTTGAATCGTGATCGATCGTCTGGGCGTTATTCGAGAGGTTGCCGGCTGCCAGGTTGATACCGGAGTTACCGATGCCGAGGCCAAGGTTCGCCACAACGACTTCCGAATCATTCAGAGCAAAGCCGTCGACATCGTCGTCGGCAGTCTGAGTGACATTGGTGGTCGAAGCGTTTCCGTTGCCGTGGCCGCGTCCGGTGGTGATCGAAGCATCACCGTTGCTGTTGTTCGCGATGGTCGCCGAATTGGAGGCCACAACGTCGTCAGCAGTGAGGTTCGTACCTGCAGTGACACCGGTGTCCTGGGTGCCGTCAACGTTGTTGTCGGACCCATTACCGATGGCTGCATTGATGCCGCTGTTGCCGATACCGGCGCCAGCGTTGATGACGGTGGCAGCCTGGTCCGTGAGGACGAAGCCAGCATCGTCGATGTTCGCGTCAGCCACCTGGGTCACGTTGGTCGTCGACGTGTTGCCGATTCCCTCTGCAAAACCAGTGTGGATAGACGCAGTGCCGTCGCTGTTGACGGTCGAATTGGCCTGATTGGCGGCAACGACATCGTCAGCGGTGATTGCACCAGTTGCAGCAACATCCGTGTCCTGCGAGAACGCATCCACGTTGTTCTGCGAAGCGTTACCAACAGCCAGGTTGACGCCAGAGTTGGCGAAACCGAGGCCGATGTTGGCAACAGTTGCTTCCTGATCGCTCAGGACAAAACCAGAGCCGCCGATGTTGTTATCGGAGATCTGGGTGATGACGGTGGTGGAACCACTGTCGTTGCCGATGGAATTGGCGGCACCAGTAGTGATGTCGGCGTTGCCATCCGAGTTGACGTTGTTGGTCAGCGTGTTGCTGGCAACAATGTCTTCCGCGTTGATATCGGTCGCTTCGACTTCAGCTTCCTGATCCAGGTCGGTGAAGTTCTGCGAGGCGTTACCAATGGCGGCGTTGAAACCGGTGTTCGAGACACCAGCACCGAAGTTGACAACCGTGGCCGACTGATCGCTCAGAACGAAGCCGTTACCGTCAATGTCGGTATCGGCAGTCTGGGTGATGTGGTCGGTCGAGCGGTTGCCAACCG
>JBKJQZ010000325.1:0-4049 GCA_046594835.1 Acidimicrobiales bacterium
GTCAGGTCGGTGTCGACGGTGCTGTGCTTGCGCAGGCCGGTATTCATCAGGCGGCCAAGCCGGTGCGCCAGCAGCCTGCCGCGAAGCCTGAGGCAGCCAAGCCTGAGGCTGCGAAGCCTGAGGCAGCGACGCCTGGCGCGAAGCCTGAGGCTGCGAAGCCCGAGGCAGCGAAGAAGGCGGGCTCGGCGAAGAAGCCTGCCTCGAAGAAACCGATGGCCGCGGCCAACGGTGACGCTCCACCGCAAGCGAAGAAGGCGGCCGCCAAGGCGCCGGCGGTAGCCAATCCCGAGCAGCAACAGCTTCCGGCCGAGGCCCACCTCCTAAGCTGACCGTCGACGGGGGCTAATTGGGGAGGCCGATAGTGCTGTTTAAGAAGTCTGATCAACTGGCTGCGCTGCGTGGAGTGCCGTTGTTCTCATCTATGTCCGAGCGCGACCTCAAGGCCGTGCTCGCAGGATGTCGCGAGGAGCTCTACTCCGACGGTCAGGCGATCGTGCGTGAGGGCCAACCGGGCGGACCGTTCTTCCTGCTGATCGAAGGCCAGGCGAAACTGGCCATCGGCGGCAAGGTTAAGAAGACCTTCGGGCCCGGTTCCTACTTCGGTGAGATCGCCATGATCGACAAGGGTCCACGTACCGCGACGATCACCGCGTCGGGCAATGTCAAGGCGCTTGCGATTGCCTCGTGGGATTTTCTGGCGCTTTGCGAACAGGATTTCAAGATCGCCCAGAAGGTGATGATGGGCCTCGCCGCGCAGGTCCGCTCTTTGGATAAGAGCGCCGGACAGTAGTTTCGGGGCCGGTATGGCCCGCCGATTAACAGCCAGGCAGCGCCGCGCCCGCGTTCTGATCTTCGCGACGGTGCTGAGCCTGTTCGCGCTGGGCGTAAACGCGATAGCGAACGGCGGCGGTCGGGACAAGAAGCTCGAGCAGATGAGCTACCTCGACGCGGTCCGTCCGCTGATCACCGACTCCACCGAGCAGGGCGCGGATCTGAACGCGATTCGTGAGAACGCGAGCGATTTGGGTCGCCCCGGCACGCGCGCCCGGCTCAACCAGGTGGTCAAACAGACCCAAACCACACTCGACATGCTGAAGGGGATCGACACGCCCGGCGCAGCCGATGAGGCGCAAAGCTTGCTGATCGCCACGTTGCAACTGCGCGTGCTCGGGGCGCGATCCGTCGCCAAGGACATGATCGACGCGCTCAGCGCGCGAGCCCCGAACGAAGTGGTCGACCGTCTGGTTGTGAGCGCCCGCACGTTGATAGCGGCCGACCAGACCTACATGGCCTTTTCCGAGCTCGTAGGGAAAACGCTGGCGAAGGGCGCCACCGAGGCGGTGGCTCCGTCGGTCTGGGTACCCGAGCCCACGCAGTGGGAGGCGCCCGAACTCACTGCGTTCGTGAACATCCTCAAGGCCAACTCGTCAGTCGCCCCGATTGTCGACGTGGCGACGATTCTGGTGAAGACCAATCCGTCTGCGGTGGGCAAGGAAGCCGAAAAGCTGTTGTTACCGAAGACGGGATCGGTTCGACTAGAGGTCGTGGTCGCCAACATCGGGAATGTCGCACAGAAGCACGTGACGGTTACCGCGACGATGCAGTCGGCGGCAGGCGGGTTGCCCGACGTTGCCCGGGACTTTGTTGATCTCAGCCCAGGCAAGCGCAGCGCCATTTCGTTCCGTGGCCTCAAGATCGTTCCCGGCGAAGCAACGCTGACCGTGACGATCGGGCCGCTGCCAGGCGAGACTTCGACCCAGGACAACACGATTACTACTCAACTGGTTATTCATTCATGAGCGACCTGCAGAAAATCGGGTTTTTGGGACCGCACGCCACCTTCACCGAGGAGGCGCTGCTCGGTGAGGCAGACCTCGCGGTGTGCGAACTTATTCCCTACGGCGTGATGACCGAAGCGCTTGCCGCGGTTGAGCGTGGCGAGGTTGACGCCGCGTTCGTGCCGATCGAGAACGCGATCGAGGGCACGGTCAACCTCACGCTCGACGCGCTGATCTTCGACCACGACCTCTACATACAGCGCGAAGTCGAGATTCCCATCGTGATGAACCTCATGACTCCGCCTGGGCTAGCGCTCGCGGATGTGGAGCGGGTGCTCACGTTGCCGGTGGCGCTTGCGCAGTGTCGCGACTGGCTGGCCGCGCACCTTCCGCACGCCGAGTTCGTGGCGACCAATTCAACTGCAGACGCGGCTCGCCTCATCGGCGACCGCGTGCGCAACGGGGAAGAGTGCCGCGACGCGGCGATCGGCCCGGGCCTGTCGGGTCAGGTGTACGGGCTCGAGATCGCGGCCGCAGATATCGAAGATCACCCGGACAACTCGACGCGCTTCGTACTCGTGGCGCCCAACGTGATCCCGGCGCCTACTGGTCACGACAAGACGTCCATTGTTTGTTTTCAGCGGGCAGACGTGCCTGGTTCGTTGCACGCAATCCTCGGGCAGTTCACTGCTCGCAACATCAACCTGTCGAAGCTCGAGAGCCGCCCGACCAAATCGGGCCTCGGCAACTACTGCTTCATTATCGACTTCGAAGGCCACGTCGACGACGAGGTCGTCTTCGACTGCCTGCGCGATCTGCACGCGTCGCTTGCATCGCTCAAGTTCCTCGGGTCCTATCCCGCCGCGGGCGAACACGGCCCCGCCATCCGCCGCGACGCCGAGGCGTCGTGGCGATCGGCCGACGAATGGGCCCGTGCGTTGCGCGACCGCATCAGTCGGTAGCTTGGGTCGGTCCCACGGAGGGGTCGCATAGTCCGGTCGAGTGCGCCAGCCTTGAAAGTTGGAGACCTGCAAGGGTCCGCGGGTTCGAATCCCGCCCCCTCCGCTCAGCAACAAATTGCCCATTGCCACCGCACCAGAGCACTTCTACGGTCGACCGATGCGGACAACGCAACGTAAAGGTGACACCGCTGTTGCGCAAGCAATCGCAACGTTCACCCGACTCGGTTACGACGTCTCGGTGCCGTTGACGGAGTCGGCCGCGTACGACCTGGTCGTCGACGACGGCGTTCGGCTTTATCGGCTGCAGGTGCGTTATTCGACCGCCAAGGAAGTGGCGCTTCGCCGCATCCACTCAAACTCCCAGGGCTACGTCGTCAAGACGACGGCGCCGAATGCCTACGACTGGCTCTACGTCTTGCGGGCGGACGGCACCGAATTCTTGATCCGCGAATGCCTTGCCGGACGAAACTCGGTGACACCCCAGACCGCGCACCTGCTCAGCGAGCAAGTCTTGGCTGGCGACGCCAATCTGCCCTGTTAGGCCTCGGTATCGTCGGGCCGTCTTGCGGCGACCGCGGTACCGCAAGACGAACAACCCGCCCGCGCCTGCCGCGACGATCGCGCGCGAACTGCTCGACCCATACGAGGCGAGTGTGCGCGTACAGCTCCGCCGCCTGAACCCGCTGGGGTTCGGTCGTTCACGATGTCTTGCAACATCACATGGCGGAGAGGGGGGTGTGTGAGTTCAGGACATCGTGAACGCCTAGGGCGCGTCGAGTTCAGGACATCGGAAACGTCTGGGGGTCCACCGTTGAGCGGCGTGAGGCTGGTGGCGTTGCGTGGATGTTGCGTTGCGCTGTTAGCCCGAACTGGGTGGCTCCGACGGAGCCTCCCCAGTTGGGCTGCGTCGCCCTCGTGCTCACGCAATAACGACGGGCGCTCCAGCGTCTCGTCACCGGACTCAGTCCGTGACGCTCTCCCATCTGCGCGGCTCAGCCCCCGAACCCCCGAGTCCGCCTAGTCCAGGCCCAAACAGGCGACTCCGTTCGGCCAAAAATGACCAAGACCCGAACCCAATGAGGGTTCGGTCGTTCACGATGTCTTGCAACATCACACATGGCGGAGAGGGGGGGATTTGAACCCCCGGACCCAGTTTCCCAGGTCAACTCATTAGCAGTGAGTCCGATTCGGCCGCTCTCGCACCTCTCCCGGGCCTGAGGATAACGGCGTTGTGCGCCAGGCCGCCTACCGGGCGATTACTGATTATGCCGCCGCGCGAAGTTTGGCCGGATTATGGGCCCCGGTCGTG
>JBKJQZ010000090.1:0-8847 GCA_046594835.1 Acidimicrobiales bacterium
CGCCCGACGACCTCGAGAAGTTGGTGGCCCGCGCCGCCGATGAGCACGAGCAACTCGCTGAGCGCGACCGTTTCGTCGCGCAGGAGGCGGGCGAATCGTTGCTGTTGATTGCATGGGAGGGCGACGAGATCCGCGGCCGCCTCGGTCGGCTGTATCTCGCCAGCAAGTACCCCGAGGTGCGCGACGCGCTCGGCGACTTCCCCGAGATCAATGGCCTCGACGCGTGGCCCCAAGGGCAGGGGATCGGCACGCAGATCATCGACGCCGCCGAGGTGCTCGCCGTGGCGCGGGGCTTCGACCGCATGGGCATCGCGGTGTTGGTGGACAACGTCGGCGCCCGTCGCCTCTACGAGCGCCTCGGCTACGAGTACTGGGGTGACGTGGTCGACGTCACCGAGTACCGCAATGAGGTGGGCGAGGTAATCCACGTTCAGAAGGACGCGGCGGTCTATCTCGTCAAAAGTATTCCTTGACAGCTATATAACTAGCAACGTATATTTGCGCGGGTGCCGAGCGTCCTCGAAGTAATCGCCGAACCCACGCGTCGGCAGATTCTTGACCTCCTTTTGGAGGCCGAGATGGCCGTCAGCGATGTGGTCGATGAGCTCTCAATTAGCCAGCCCGCCGTGTCCAAACACCTCAAGGTGTTGCGCGACGCGGGGTTGGTGTCGGTGCGGGCCGACGGTCAACGCCGGCTCTACCGCGTGCGGGCCGAACCGCTACGCGAACTCGACGCATGGCTCGCGCCCTACCGCGCTAGGTGGTCGGACGCGCTCGACAAGTTGGAACAACATTTGGAGGAAACGAAATGACAGCCACCGACCTTGAGCACGGAACGCTCGAGACCGTCCCCGAAGGAGGCCGGCTCACGTTCGTGCGTGAGCTTCGCCACCCGCGCGAAAGGGTGTGGAGGGCCATCAGCGACCCGACCGAACTGGCGGTGTGGTTCCCATCGACCATCGATGGCGACCGCGCAGCGGGTGCGCCCCTGAAGTTCGTGTTCCCGTTCGCCGACGCGCCGGTGATCGAAGGCACGATGCTCGCCTACGACCCGCCGTCGATGATGGAGTTGGTGTGGGGCACCGACGTGCTGCGCATCACGCTCGACGAGATCGACGGCGGCACGCGCCTCACGCTCACCGACACGTTCGGTGAGTACGACAAGGCGGCGCGCGACGCGGCGGGTTGGCACGCATGCCTCGACCGCATGCGTTACCAGCTCAACGAACAAGACTGGCCCTACGGCGACAACGGCCGCTGGTCGCTCGTGTCGCCGTGGTACCTCGAGAACTTCCCGGCCGAAGCGACCACCGCCGCGATCCCGGACTTCCACCCCGACGCCGACGCGTCCAACGCGTCCCGCTGACGGGGGCTAGAGCTTGGCGAGCGCCTCGTCGTAGCGGGACTTCTCGCGCGCGGTGCCGATCGCGTCCGTCTCGAACTTGTCGACGAGCACGCCCGCCTTGTCGATCACGAACGTGCCGCGCATCGCGCAGCCGAGCTTGTCATTGAAGATGCCGTAGGCCTGCGCGACCGCGCCGTGGGGCCAGAAGTCGGCGAGCACGGGGAAGGTGTAGCCCTCCTCCTCGGCCCACTTCTTCTGCGCCGGCGCGGTGTCGCACGAGACCGCCAGCACCTGCACGCCGGCGTCCTCGTATCGCGACAGGTCGTCACGCAACTCACACAGCTCGCCCTTGCAGACGCCGGTGAACGTGAACGGATAAAAGACGAGGGCAACCGCCTTCTCGCCCCGGTACTGCGACAGCTTCACGGTGTCGCCCGTGCTCGAACGAAGTTCGAAGTCGGGCGCCTCTTGACCAATCTCAACGGACATAGCCAGGACCCTAGCGAGCGGCCACTAGGCAGACCGCAGAGCGGTGGCGATCGTTTTCATCTGGGCGGGCGCAACGCTGCGCCATATGGCGCTCCGAGTTCACGTAAGCGCAGGCTCCAATGGGGCCACCCCGACGCGGTAGTGGAGGTGCATCGTGTCGTTGTCGAACCGACGCTCGTCCACCAGTTCCAACTGCATGTGAAGGTCGGTCGGGAACGCGGGCTTTCCGTCGCCCACGAGCAGCGGGCACACGAAGATGTGGCACTCGTCGACGAGGCCCGCATGGAACGCCTGCGCCGCGAGATTCGGCCCCGCGATGAACAGGTCGCTGGCGGCCGACGCCTTCATGGCGCGCACTGCGTCGGCGTCGAAGCGTTGCTCGATCCGCGTCCGGGCGGTCGCAACTTCGGTGAGCGTGGTGGAGTACACGACCTTGTCCGTGTCCTGCCAAACGTCCGCAAAGTTGGCCATGAGTTCGGACTCGGCCGCGAACGCAGGATCGGTCTCCCACACGGCCATCGTTTCGTACATGCGCCGTCCGAGAAGTTGGGTGCCGAGGGGACGCACGAGGTCGGTGACGAAGGCGAAGCCCTCGTCACTGGGCTCGGTCCAGTCGAAGCGGCCCCGCGCGTCCTCGGTGTAGCCGTCGAGCGACACGTTCGCGAGGTAGATCAGTTTCGCCATGTCGTTCGTTTACCACCCTGCGCCATCAGCGCAAAGCCTCGTCAGCTCGCGAACAAGGCTGACTGAGGCATTGCAGCCGTAGACGTCCTCTCGTACGCGATGCAACGTGCAACGACGAGCACCAGCACGCCTGCCCCGGGGAAGATCCAAGGCGGAAACAACACGCTCAGCAGCGCGGAACCGATCGCGACCCGCCGGCCGACATGACCGCGTCGCCAGAACACGCCGGCCATCGCGACCGCCGCGACGACGGCGAGCCAGGGTGCGAGGTTGGCCAGTCCGTGGTCGGCGACATCGGGAAGAGCTTCCGTCGGCGCACTACCAAGCCCGGCATCGACCAGAGCGTTCACAACTCGGACGTTCCCGACGAGTACCAGCACCGTCGCTGCAACCCAGGCGAGGCAGGCGACGAGGGCGTCGGGCTGACGCCGACCCGTTGGCGTCGTCCACACCAGGATGGCGGCGATTACGAAAGCGCCGAAGGGGGCCGTCGCGCTGCTCAGATGACCCGTTGCGTGTCCCGAAACGTCGTAGCGGCTCTCGAAGAACAGCTTCTGGACCACGATCGAGCTCGCTAGGAACACGGGCACCGGCCACCAACGCCGAGCGACCGCTACAAGTCGGTTCTCCGCTCCACCCATGTCCGGAGCCTACGTGTCGATAGCAGGCTCGGGTCGAGTGGTCGTCGCGGCTCAGCGCGCTGTCAGTGCAACAGTGCGGTATGGCACTTGACGACGTGGGGCACTACGGACCCCTCTCGCTCCCGCCGCTCGACCCGGCTGTTGAGCAAGTCGCAGTTGTGCTTGATCCGATTTTGATCCCGCTCGGCTTCGCCGCTGGGCAAGCGGGTGCCTCCGGAGGCCAAGGTCAGGTGATCTTCTGCCGGGGACTCGTCGACAGCACCGACGGCGGATGCATCGACCTCGTCGTCGACCTCGAAGCAACGCCCGAGTGGCGAATCACCGACGTTCGGTACTGGGGCTATCCGGCTGACCGGTGGCACCTGCAGTTCGACCACGACGGTGACCTAGCGGCTCAGCTTGCGGGACTAGCGCGCACGCTCGGGGACGAGTTGTCCTGACGCAGTTGGGCGCCCCGACGTTCAGTCTGGGACTACTCACGGAAGGTCATGTCGTAAGGGAAAGTCGGTGACCACGACTTCGGCTGCGCCGATCACACGCACCCCGTGCGAGACATTTGGGGGAACGATCGCGGCGTCTCCTTCATTCAAACGCCAGTCGACGCCGTCGATAGAAAGCACGACGCTGCCGCCGACCACGTTCCACACATCCTCCTGCTCGTGGTGGTGCTGGTGGAGGTCATCGGCTCCGTCGGCGATCGTCCAGCGGGCGAAGGTCATGTGCGCGGAGTGAAAGAACCGGCCGGTCCAGCCGTCGAGTGGGGAACCTCGCAGCATGTCTTTCTCGGGCACGATCGGCACGCCTCCGACGGTAGCCCGCCGTTGCCCAGGCGTCCCGCTAACGAGAGTCAGGCCGCGCCAATCGCGTTAGTCGGTGGACTTGCGGACGCCGTTGGTTTCGGCGTTGGGTGCCGCACGGGCCACAAGATCGGGAACGATCTTGCCGAGCTCGTTTGGATCCCAACGGGCGCCGTGGTCCTCGCCCGGACCGGCGACCCAGCCTTCAGCCACAGAGATCCGTCCGGCGGCGACGTTGAACACGCGACCGGTGACGTCGCGGGCCTCGGAGCTTCCAAGCCACACGACCAGCGGCGCGATGTTCTCGGCGCCGAAGGGGTTCCATTTGCCCTCTTCGATAGTCGGGCGATTCGGGTTGAGGTCCTCGGTCATGCGGGTGAGCGCGCCCGGCGCGATCGCATTGACGGTCACTCCGTAGCGGCCGAGTTCCTTGGCCAGGATGATCGTCATGCTCGCGATGCCGGCCTTGGCCGCGCCGTAGTTGCTCTGCCCGGCGTTGCCGTAGATGCCCGAGCTCGACGTGGTGTTGATGATGCGGGCGTCGTTGTCTTCGCCCGCCTTGGAGCGGGTGCGCCAGTACTCCGCCGCGTGACGCGTCGGGCAGAACGTGCCGCGCAGGTGGACCTTGATGACCGAGTCCCACTCGTCGATCGTCATGTTCACGAGCATGCGGTCGCGCAGGATGCCTGCGTTGTTGACGAGCACGTCGAGGCCGCCGAAGGTGTCGATGGCCGAATGGATAAGGCGACCGGCGCCTTCCCAGTCCGACACGTCGTCCGCGTTGGCGATTGCCTCGCCGCCCATTGCCTTGATCTCGTCGACGACTTCGTGCGCCGGACCGGCTGACGAGCCGCTGCCGTCGCGCGCGCCGCCGAGGTCGTTCACGACGACTTTGGCGCCCTGACGCGCGTACTCGAGCGCGTGCTCCTTGCCGATGCCGTTGCCCGCGCCGGTAATTACGACGACGCGGCCTTCACACAAACGTGCCACTGGATTCCCCCACATAGGTTGCGATTAGCGGACCGTGATCCTCGCGCAACCCGTCGCCCTCGCGCAGATACGACGGGTGTCGGGTTCGCGTAGAAATCGGCGAACTCACAGAAACGGGGGGTGGATTTCACAGGTTCGGACGCCACCCTGTGGTCCATGACAACTCCCCGGTTATCCCGCAACGCGCTGGCAGCAAGCGCAGCCGCGCTCGGTGCGCTTAGTGCAATCGGCATCGCGCAGTTCGTTGGAGGAGCCTCCCCGGTGCTCCAGTTCACGCAGGCGCAGGCCACATCGGCCGACGCGACGAAACAAGGCTGCGCAGACAAGACGCCGCTCGATGAGGCGACGGCAGCCAAGGTGAAACAAGCTGCGCTTGCTGCGGTTCCCGGCGCCACTGTGCATCGCGTTGGTCACGATCGTCAGGGCGATGGTTACGTGGCCATGCTCAAGAAGGCCGACGGCACTCGCGTCCTCGTGCACGAGGACGCCGCGTTCAAGGTGACCAAGCTGCAAGACCCGGCTCCGGTCCGCGGCCGCGGCCACCACGGCGAGCGCCACCACGGGCCGCGCCCCGACGATCGGCACGACGACGCAACCACGCCGACCACCGTCGCCTCGTAGATAACTACGCGAAGGTGCGAACCAGCTCGAGAACGGCAGCGGCGTCGGGTCCCTCGGCAACCAACGAGGTACCCGACGCCGTTGCGCGTCGGCCTGCGACTTCGCACAAGTCCACCGCTTCGCCGCGCAGGACTGTCGCGGCAGGTGCATCCGTGGCGAACACCCACGGCCGACCGTTGGTTCCGTTCAGTTCGAACGCGACGGTCCCCTGCATGGTCTTGCCCGCACGACCGAACGCGTAGGGCAGCGTGCGCCACGCAAGACGCGCGATGTATTTAAGGCGGGTCGAGGGTGTGAGCGTGACACCCAGCCCACTCGCGACGTCGTTGGTGTGGATCCACGTCTCGGCCAGGCGTGTGGTGGCCAGTGTTTGGGCCGACAGCGTGCCCGCGACCCACTGGACGCGGTCGTGCGGATCGGCGTCCCAGTAGCAGCGCATCATCGTGTCGACGCTGGCGCGCCAGCGGATGTACACCGCCTCAGGCGACGCGCCGCGCTGGTTCGCGACCATCGCCGCGGCGCCGTCGTCGACGTCGGCCGACGGGGGCAGGTCCCGGATCAAGTCCACCAGCGCGTCGTTGAAGCGGTGCTGCAGGCTGCCGATCGCCATCTCGTTGGTCTGCGCCAGGTGCAGCACCACATCGGTCACAGACCAACCGTCGCAGCGTGAGGGTGCGGCCCAACCGGCGGGGTCGAGCGCACGCACCAGTTCGTCGAGTTCGGTCTGCTGATCGTCGAGGGCAGCAACGATGTCGTCCACTGAGCCAAACTACGCGCATGAGTGGGATCAATTCGATTGCCGATCTTGTCCGCGTCCATGGCAGGGAGCGGCCCGAGAAGCCCGCCCTCACCTTCGAAGGTCGCGCCGTTACCTTCGCCGAGCTGGACGCCCGCTCGAACCAGGTCGCGCAGGCGCTGCTGGCCGAAGGCGTCGGCGCAGCGGACCGCGTCGCCATCCTCGACAAGAACAGCGTCGAATACTTCGAGCTGCTCTTTGGTGGCGGCAAGGTCAACGCGGCGAACGTCGCCGTGAACTGGCGCCTCGCCGCGCCTGAGATTTCGCAGATCCTTCAGGACTCCGAGGCCAAGGTGCTCGTGGTCGGCCAGGACTTCGCGCCGATGCTCGACCAGATCGCGGGCGAACTCGTCAACGTCCAGAAGATCGTCGTGGTGGGCGGGCGCGACGGCTACACGTCCTACGAGGACTGGGTTGACGCGCAGCCTGCGAACGACACCGGGATCGAGTCTGGCGCGAACGACGTCGGCTTTCAGCTCTACACCTCGGGCACGACGGGCCTACCCAAGGGCGTGATGCTCACGAACGCGAACCTGTTCTCGCTGCTGTCGATCGCCGCGGAGGACTGGGGCTTCGACGCGGAGTCCGTCAACCTTGTCGCCATGCCGCTGTTTCACATCGGCGGCAGTGGCTACGCGACCGTCGGCTTCTTCATGGGGTGCCACACGATCCTCATGCGCGAGGTCGACCCGGTAGGCATGCTCACGATGATCCCCGAGAAGGGCGTCACCAACATGTTCGCCGTGCCCGCGGTACTGCAGTTCATGTTGATGGTGCCGGGTGTCGCGGACATGGACTTCTCCGCGCTGCGCACGATTGTCTACGGCGCGTCCCCGATCTCGGTCGAGGTGCTGTCGGGCGCTATCACCACCTTCGGCTGCAACTTCATCCAGGCCTACGGGATGACGGAGACGACGGGTGCAGTTGTGGCGTTGATGCCCGAGGACCACGATCCGACCGGACCGAATGCGTACCGTCTACGCGCCGCGGGCAAAGCTATGCATGGTGTGGAGCTCCGCATCGTTGATACCGACACCGATACGGACGCTGCGCTCGGCGACGTGGGTGAGATCTGGGTGCGTACTGGGCAGAACATGCTCGGCTACTGGCGCAAGCCTGAGGAGACGGCCAAGACGATTACGGCCGACGGCTGGCTCAAGACCGGCGACGCGGGCTACCTCGACGCGGACGGCTACCTCTTCATCCACGACCGCGTGAAGGACATGATCATCTCGGGCGGCGAGAACATCTATCCCGCCGAGATCGAGAACTGCCTGATGTCGCACCCCGGCGTGGCTGACGTCGCGTCGTTCGGTATCCCGAGCGAGAAGTGGGGAGAGACGGTCCACGCCGTGATCGTGAAGGCCGCAGGCCAGGACCCGACACCCGAGGAACTCATTGCGTTCGCGCGCGAGCGCCTCGCGCACTTCAAGTGCCCGACCAGCGTCAGCTACGCCGACGCCCTGCCCCGCAACCCGTCAGGCAAGATCCTCCGCCGGGAACTCCGCGCCCCCTTCTGGGAGGGTCGCGACCGCAACGTTGGCTGAGGCGCGGCGGGCGAGGCCGTAGACCGACAGCGCGACGCCGCCGAAGCAGATCGCGGCGAGGGTGCGCAGGCCGCCGCGTGAATGGAACGGGATGAGCGTCGCGAGTCCCGCCCCGGCCACCCAACAAAGCTGGAAGATGGTTTCGTAGCGCGCGAAGGTGCGGCCGCGGATCTGCTCGGGCGCGTCGCGCTGCACGAGGCTGTCGAAGGCGAGGCGTCCTGCGCTCGCCCCGAAGCCGACCGCAGCAGCGGCCACGGCCGCCGCGGTGAGCGAGTAGTTGGCCGACGCCCAGAGAGCCGCGAGGCCCATCACCACTAGCGACGTGAGCAGCATCACGGGTTCGTGCAGCACGCGGCGCAGGATGGGTGCGAGGGTCGATCCGAGGAGCCCGCCCGCACCGGCCGCCCCCACTGCGATCGCCAGGCCCGAGGTGCCCTCGCCCTGCGCCCGCAACACGAACGCGAGCAGGAAGGTGATGAAGCCGACCGACGCGCGGCTCGCTCCCATCGCCACGCCCGCGGCGATGAGGCGCGAGGTGAGCAGCGTGCGGAAATCGCCCTTGGCCTCCTTGGAGCGCGCCTCGCGCACCGGACGCGGCAGGGCAACCGCGGGGATCGTCATCGCAAAGAACACCGCAGACGCGACCCACAGCGACGCGTCGGTGGAGAAGACTTTCTGGAGGCCGCCCGCAAGCGCCGCGCCAACCGTGGCGCCGCCTACCGAGATCACCGACAACCAGGCGTTGGCCCAGATGAGTGGCTTCTCTTCGCCGATGGAGTTGGGCACGATCGCGCTACGGCTGATGCCGTGTACACGCGACATCACGAGTAGCCCGAACGCGAGCGGGAATAACGCGAGTCCGTCGGTGCGCGACGACAACGCAATCGCGAGCACGCCGCGTCCGAGTCCGCTGACGATCAGGCCGATGCGGTAGGCG
>JBKJQZ010000054.1:0-7444 GCA_046594835.1 Acidimicrobiales bacterium
CGGATGCATCGGCGTGACGCTCACGGTCGCGGGCCGCGGATCGGGTGCGACCGGATCGGCCCATCCCGGCGCCGGCGCTTGGCGTGCGAGATGCTCGACGTAGCGACTCACGAGCACGCCGGGCGCTGGCGCACTGATGAACACGGTCTTGTCGCCGCGGCTCGCCACCGCGCGGAAACGCCGCTGCTGTTCACCCACCGCGACCCGACGGCGCTCGGCCACGCTCAGCGCACCAGCCGGGGTTGTGACCGCCGCGTCGAACCAGCCGATTGACGCGTCGATGCGTGGGTATTCGCCTTCGACCATTGCTGGCGCGACCACGAGACGCCAGTGGCGACCACACGCCTCGTCTACCGACACCACGGCGACGCCGAACTCGTCGCGCGCGCCGTACTCGGCCAGCAGCGGCGCGTCCGCATCGGTAAGCACATGCACAAGATCCCCGGCGACCGCACTCGGGCGCGCCTCGACCCACCCGCGCGCCAGCGCGTTGAACGCGACGAGCGCATCGAGCGCGCGGTCGAGTGACGCGTCGGGGTGCACAAGATCGACCTCGCCACCGCCACCAAAGTCGGCCATCGCGGCGTCGACCACCGCAGCTAAGGCGTCGACCGCCGGTTCCGTAGGATTTCGCGTCGCGAGCGCGGCCTGCAGTCGTCGGACGACGGGCTCGGCGTCGCCCTCTACCAACCCGGCGCGCACGGGGATGTCGCGGCGACGCATTGCGCGTACCACCGAGCGCGCGATCGGCAACGTGGGCCGCGGCACCACTACCGCCATTTCGTGCCATGCAACGCCGTCGGCGTGCGCAGCCACGAGCGCTCCCACTACCGCATCAGCCTCCATGGACGGGTGCCGGCACAAGACAAGTGTCTCGTTCGACGGGTGCGCCCGCGGGCCGAGCGCGAACGCTTCGGCGCCGTGTTGCGCGACGAACACGGCCGCGTGATCAACGGGCTCGTGCACGATGGCGCCGCGCACGCCCGCAGGGTTCGACGCGAGCGACACGGGCACCCCGCCGGCCACGACCGCGTGCAGCAGCACCGCGGCAGCCGGGCTCAGCGCCTCGGCGTCGTCGATGAGTACTTCGACGAACCGTTCGCCCAACGCATCGGCAGCATCGCAACCAAGCCCGATCACCTCGTTCACATCAATCAGATTCTGGGCGCGCAACACGGACCGGTAGCGATCCACAAATGCGATCAGTTCGGCCCAGCGCGGCCCCACGCCCGCGTCGTCTGCGAGCGACGCGATCTCATCGGCGCGCAACGGCGACGCCAACAGCGCCCGCAGCCCGCGAGTCAGTTCGGCTACGAAGGCGCGGCGACCCGCTACCTCGGCCGACGCCGCCCAGCGCGTCGCGACCTCGGTGCAATCGGCGGCGAACACCTGCGCCACCATTTGGCGCTGCGCCGCGCCCGTCAACAGCGACGCATCAATTAGCGCAGGGCGGTGGCGGCGGACTAGGTCGAGCGCGAGGCCCGTCCACGTGGTGACCGCCAGCGGCCCAGCCACGATGCCCGCGTCGCGCGCGGCGGCGACCATGCGGTGACGCGTGTCGAGGGCCGAGCTCGCCCTCCGAGCAATGAACAAAACCCGGCCCGGACCGTGTTCTGCTGCAAGACGGACCCACCGGGCCACCAACGCGTCGGTCTTGCCGGCTCCGTAGTCACCCGTAACCGAGCGCGCCCCAGCCGAGCTAGCCACGAATTGCTCGAACACGCCGGAGAGTTCCACCGCCTGAGACCGTACCGATCCGGTGTGACACGCTCCGCGCGCGGCCGCAAAGGCGTCTGCGAAGATGCACCGGTGACCACACTGCTCGTCCCGATCACCCCGCTGGGCACGCCCCACTCCAAGGGCGCTGTGCGCGTCCTGCTGCTGGGCTCGGGCGAGTTGGGCAAAGAGGTCGCGATCGAGGCGCAACGCCTGGGCATTGAAGTAATCGCGGTGGACCGCTACGCCGACGCCCCGGCGATGCAGGTTGCGCACCGCTCACACGTGATCGACATGCTCGATCCCGCCGCGCTTCGCAAGGTGATCACCGAGGAACAGCCGCACCTCGTGGTGCCCGAGGTCGAGGCAATTGCAACCGACGAACTTGTCGCGCTTGAGGCCGAGGGCTATCGCATCGTGCCCACGGCGCGTGCGACGCGCCTCACCATGAACCGCGAAGGCATACGTCGCCTTGCCGCGGAGGAGTTGGGGTTGCCGACTTCGCCGTACCGGTTCGCGTCAAACGCCGAAGAGTTCGACGCCGCGATCGAGGCCATTGGCGTGCCGTGCGTGGTGAAGCCGGTGATGAGCTCGTCGGGCAAGGGCCAGTCGACCGTGAAGTCAGTGGCGAGTGCGCGTGAGGCGTGGGAGTACGCACGCGCCAACGCGCGCGTTGTTGGCCAGCCCGTCATCGTCGAGGGCTTCGTGGAGTTCGACTACGAGATCACGCTGCTGACGGTGCGCCACGTGGACGGTGTGGCGTTCTGCCCGCCGATCGGTCACATCCAGGTCGACGGCGACTATCGCGAGAGCTGGCAGCCCCAGCCGATGACGCGAGCTGCGTTCGACGCGGCGAAAGACGTCGCGGCCAAGATCACCGACGCTCTCGGTGGGTGGGGCGTGTTTGGCGTCGAGCTGTTCGTGAAGGGCGACGACGTGCTCTTCAGCGAAGTATCACCTCGACCCCACGACACGGGCATGGTCACGATGATCAGTCAGCCGCTGTCGGAGTTCGCTCTGCACGCACGTGCGATCCTCGGCCTGCCGATCAGCGACGACAACGTTGCGATTGTTGCGCCGGGCGGCTTTGGCGCATCCGCGGTCGTGCTCGACGGCGGCGGCACCGCTCCGACGTTCGCGGGCGTGGGCGACGCGCTGCGCGTTCCTACCGCGCAGGTGCGCCTGTTCGGCAAGCCCGACGCACCCAAGACCCGGCGTCTCGGCGTTGCACTCGCAGCCGGCGCGTCGGTTGACGAAGCCCGGGCGCGCGCGGCGCAGGCCGCGGGATGCATCACGGTGGGCTTCAGCGCGTGAGCGAAGTTGTCACGGTGTTCCGGTCGCGCTTGCGCGACGACGCAGTTGCGAACGGCTACGTCGATCGCGCTGCGGAAATGATCGAACGGGCCAAGCAAATTCCAGGGTTCCTCGAGCACAAAAGCTTCGTGGCCGACGACGGCGAGCGCGTCTCCATCGTGCGCTTCGACTCCCCCGACTCCCACGAGGTCTGGGCCCACGACGACGCCCACCGCGCCGTGCAGCAGCAAGGCCGCGACGACTTCTATACCGCGTACTCAATCACGGTCGCCGACGTGCGGCGCGAACGCGCCTGGTCGATGTAACACCCCTCGTGTAGACCTCCACCTGCACGCTTCCCCCGAGTGTCTGATCCGCCGGTGTCCCGGCGAAATCTCCTCGGGAGGAAGTGTGTCCATTCCCACGTCAACGTCGAGCCTCACCCGGCTCGCGCAAACCCTCGACGCCGATCTTGGCGGCGTCGACGAACTACCCACCGGCGAATCCGCCTCGCTTGTGCGGGTAACCCGCAGCGGTGAGATCGCGGTGCGATCACTCGACGCCGATCATCCGTACGACGCGTTGCTCGGCTTCGTTGCGCCCGAGGACTGGGAGGTCTTTGGCGTAATCGCTCCCGGGTGGGGCACCTATTACGCCGGACCGGCCAAGGGCGACCGGCGTCGCTGCCGCGCGATTCACCTCGCCCAGCGCAGCGGCGAGGAAGTGTCCGTGCTGCGCTTCTCCGACGACCTCGACGGCACAGTCGTAGACGAGCCCCAGTCGCCGGGTCGTGTGGCCGACTGCATTCGCCGTGCGATGGGCCTCGCCACGCCGGCCGAAACGCCGGCCACGCTCGCGGCGTACTGGACCGACGACGTGCTGCTCCACCTCGCGGCGCGCGGCCACCCGTCGTTCAACGGTGCATTGGTCGAGCGTTGCGAGATCGACGAGTTCCTGGCCGATCGGCCCCTCTCGTGGGGCGACGTGCGCTGGGCCGTGATCGAGGCCGGCGGCAACGTCGTCCTCGACGCGTCGCTCGCAGCGTGGATGGACGACGGCATGTTCGCCCGACTCATGTTGGCCGAGATGGTCGAACCCGACATCGCGATCTCCGCCGCGAAGCGGGCCTGCACGCCCGACGCGTGGACCTACCTGCTCACCCAATTCGTGACGTTGGCGATGGACTCCCTCGACGACGACGGCTAGCCGGACTAGACAAGAATTGTCTATTCTAAGTAGACGGAATGAAGCGTAAGGTTCTACTCAAGCGCGTTGGGCTTGCCGCGCAAGCGGCGGGGCTGGAGTTTGTGCTTACACGAGAAGGAGGCAACCACTCGGTGTTTCGGTGCGGGGAGCGAACGATCGTCGTCGCGCGTCATAGAGAGATCGGTGAGATGACTGCACTGGCAATCATGCGCGCATTGGAGCCAGAGTTGGGCGAAGGGTGGTGGCGGAGGTGAAACCCGTGGACCGTACGTATGAAGCACACTGCCAGCGCTCCGGCAAATGGTGGGCGATTGACCTGGTTGACGATTCGGGTGAGGCCGTGGCGTTCACCCAAGCGAGGCAGCTTTTGCAGGTCGAGTTCATGGCGCGAGATGCGCTCGCCATTCTCTTCAAATCACGTCCAGAACAGTTCCGCTTGACGGTCGTCCCGCGCTTGGGTGGGGTTCTCGAGTCACAACTTCGTACACGAAGCGCCGCCAAGAAGCGGGCTCGCGACGCAGCTGAGGAAGCCGCTCGGGCTGATGCCGATACCGCGCGAGCGCTGCTCGCCTCGGGGCTCACGATGCGTGATGCAGGTGCCGTTATGGGGGTCGCCCACCAACGCGTGGCGCAGCTCGTCTCTACCCGCGACTAGCCGGCTTCGGCTGCGGCTTTCACGCGTTCGAGGGTTGTCCGCATGCCGGCAAGCATCAGGCTGTCGCGGTCGCGACCGATAAACCCGCTGCGTAACGCGGCCTTAATGATCGCGGGTGTGGCTTTGAACGCCTCGCGGTACTCCGTGACGCGTGTGCCGCCGCCGGGCGCGTCTTCGAAGCGATAGCCCCAGCGTGTGCTGGAGGTAGAGACTTCCCACTCAATCTGGGAACCTTCGTCGCACACGGTCACCCGGGAGAAGGTGGCCCACGGAACCGGACCGTGGCGGTTGACGCCAATGAAGCGGGCGCCGACCACGGGAGCCTTGGCGCCGCCGAGCCAGATGATGCGACGCAGCTCAGGGCTCCACTTACCCATGTTCGAGAAGTCGGCGATCAGCTCCCAGACCTTGGCGCTCGGTGCGGCGATATCGATCGAGGCTTCGTCCATGCCCGGCACGGTAGCGCCGCGCAGCCGTAGATTCCGGAGTGATGACCACTTACACCCGCGGCGCACACGAAGTTGCCGGCGGCGTCCACGCCTGGCTCCTCCCGGGCGGCGGCTGGGGCCTCAGCAACGCCGGCCTCGTCACCTCCGAAGGCGAGAGCCTGCTAGTCGACACGCTGTTCGACCTCGACCTCACCGCCGAAATGCTCGACGGGTTCAAGCCGATCCTCTCGGGCGCACCCGTCGCCACGGTCTTGAACACGCACGCCAATGGCGACCACTGTTACGGCAACTCGCTACTGCCCGACGCCGAGATCATTGCGTCAAGCGCCGCGGCACACGAGATGGACGAAACACCACCAGCGTTGATGGCTGGCATGGTGAAGGCCGCACCCCAGATGGAGCCCTTGCTCGGTGCCTGGATCACCGCTGCGTTTGGTCCGTACAACTTCGACGGCATCGAGCTGCGGCCACCGACGATGACCTTCGACGGCACGCTGAGCGTGCAGGTCGGTGACCGGTCGGTTGAGTTGATCGAGGTTGGCCCCGCTCACACTGGTGGTGATGTGATCGCGAACGTGCCCGACGCGGGCGTGGTGTTCACCGGAGACATCGTGTTTCACAGGGGCACGCCGATCATGTGGGCAGGCCCGATCGAGAACTGGATCGCGGCGTGCGACCGCATCTGCGCGCTCGAACCGACCGTGGTAGTGCCGGGTCACGGACCCGTCACCGATGCCGGCGGCGTACGCGAGACCCGCGACTACCTCGCGTTCCTGCGCGACGAGGTGACCGCGCGGTTCGACGCTGGCATGGACTACCTAAGCGCGGCGCGCGACATCGATCTCGGGGTCTTCGCCGATCTAAGCGAGTCGGGCCGCATCGTTGTGAACACGCACAACATGTACCGCTCGCTCGACCCGTCACGCGCGACGGCCGACGTGATGACCTTGTTCAGTCAGATGGCTCAGTACGAGGCGACCAACTAGCCGCGTCGAGCCAGCGCCTTGGCGCGCGATCGTCAAAGGGAGCGGCGCCTCTGCGCACTGCCTCGAGCACGGTCGCAGCGACGCGCTCTGCATGTTCGATCATGGCGGAGGAGTATCCGAGCTCAACTTGGTGCTGCGCGAACTCGTCTTCATCCAATAGTTCGACACGACGATCGTCGCGGAACCGGACGACGTCGAGGTCTAGGTCGACCGCGGTGATCACCGTCGAGGCCCGCTCGACGTCAGTCACGACGTCGACGTAGATGTCGAGCTCACCGTGGGTCGGATGGAACCACGCCACGAAGTCGTCGTTCGCCGACACAAGCACGACCGCATCGAAGGGCCCGTGGAATAGGAACTCATCTCCCCGCCGCCACGGGGTATCGACGCGCACCTCGAACCAGAGGCCGAAGTCGTCCTCACCAAGTATCCACGCCGGATGCCCATAGTGCGGCGTCGCGGGCCACTTACGCCGCTCAAACCAGATTTCGTTCGCATCTCCCACCATCGGGAGATCTTTGCCGCTACAACACGATGCGCGGGTGCGACGCGAACACACCCTGCCGTTCGGCGTCCGGGCGACACAACCGAACCCGTGTGCATTCCCCATGACTGTCATGGGGGATGCATAAAAAGTCGAGTGGTCGGATTCCCGGACAGAATGAGGGCATGGCCCAGTCCCCCGCCGTGGTGATCGATGCGTTGTTTCCCGATGGGGGCGATGCGATGGTTGATCTGTGTGAGCGCTTCGGGCGCTACGGCATGTACTCCCAGGAGAGCGTGGCCTCCGAGATCGGTCAGGGCCTAGGGCAGCGCCACGACAGCGTCTTGAACTTCATCAAGACCGGCGGGCGCTTCGGGCGTCATGAAGACCTCAAGACTCTCGCCCGGCGCACCAACTACTTCCGCGAGGAGTACGCGTACGGGCAGCGCACGCGGATCGACGGCATCGAGCCGTACCTGAACCACGATGCGTTCCTCGACGCAGCCCGGCTCGTGCACGAACGCCCGATCGTCGAGCCGGCAATCGTGTTCGCCAACCTGATGGTGCCGGGCCAAGAGCTCGCAACCCATACCGATGTACCCGAGTTCCGCGGCGCCAATCGCAAGGTGATGCCGCAGTGGCTGCTCGTGGCGAT
>JBKJQZ010000057.1:0-3140 GCA_046594835.1 Acidimicrobiales bacterium
GCTGCTGGGTAGCGCGAGCGAGACCCACGGCCCTGCGGTTCCCGCCGCCGCCTTGGGCGACGTGCAGGGCTGACTAAGGCGCCGCCCGAAAATAATGGAACTGGCGGCCCATGGAAACGCGATGGAAACATGAGGTGAGGTACACCGAGGTCGGTGGCGATCGACCGGGCACGCATCGATGAGATTCGCTCGCGCTATGCGGACCTGGCGCCGGTAATGGACGAGCGTGTCACCCGGCTGTGGGCGGCCGGCGAGGCGAAGTCGCTGGGGCACGGCGGTATCGCAGCAGTGACCGAGGCGACGGGCATCTTGGGCAAGCGCATCCGATACGGCATACGTGACCTGGCGGAGATGCAGCGGAGTCCGCCGGGTGAGGCGCCACGACAGCAACGCGTTCGACGTCCCGGCGCCGGGCGCAAGCTGCTGACCGAGACGGACTCGACACTGGTGCCCGACCTCGAGTCGCTCATCGATCCGTCGACGCGCGGAGATCCCGAGTCGCCACTGCGGTGGACGTGCAAGAGCGTGCGAAAGCTGACCGGGGAGTTGCGCGTGCTCGGACACGAAGTTGGTGCGCAGAAGGTCAGCGAGTTGCTGCACGAGCTGGGCTACAGCTTGCAGGGGACGCGCAAGACGCGCGAGGGAAGCGCGCACCCAGACCGCAACGCGCAGTTCGAGCACATCAACGCGCAGGTGAAGGCCTTCCAGCGCGCGGGCGAGCCCGTGGTCTCGGTAGATACGAAAAAGAAGGAGCTGGTTGGCGACTTCGCCAACCGCGGCAAGGAGTGGCAACCTGCCGGTGAGCCCGTGCCTGTGCGCGTGCACGACTTCATCGACAAGAAACTCGGCAAGGCCGTCCCATACGGCATCTACGACGTCGCGCGCAACGAGGGCTGGGTCAACGTCGGCATCGATCACGACACGTCCGAGTTCGCCGTCGAGTCGCTACGCCGCTGGTGGCGCCGCATGGGCCGCCGCGTCTATCCCGACGCGACGAGACTGCTCGTCACCGCTGACGGCGGCGGGAGCAACGGCTATCGCACGAGGCTGTGGAAACGCGAACTGCAGCGCTTCGTTGACGAGTCGGGCCTGGCCGTCACGGTCGCGCACTACCCGCCCGGCACGAGCAAGTGGAACAAGATCGAGCACCGGATGTTCTGCCACATCACGCAGAACTGGCGCGGCCGCCCGCTCGAGAGCGTCGAGTCGATCGTGAGCCTCATCGGACGCACGACGACGAAGGCGGGGCTCCGCATCCGATCAGCTCTCGACAAGAATCACTACGAGAAGGCGATCCGCGTCTCGGACGAAGAGATGGCCGACATCCACATCTCGCCGCATCGATTCCACGGCGATTGGAATTACACAATTCGTCAATCGCCGTCGTGATGGATTGGCTGCGGGCTTGGACTTGGCGATCCCGGTGGCAGCGTGGCGGGGTCATCGCGGTCTGTGAGGCGATCGCGACCTCGCTGCGCCTTCGGAGAGCTGCAAAGGGAAGGTGTGGCCGGCCGCGGCGTCGTCGCGAGCCCTGCGGGCGTCTCGCGGCGCGGGGCGTCTCGCGAGAGCCGCGGCGCTGCGCGCCTCACGCGCGCTGCGCGCGCGGAGACGACGACGTTGCTAGACAGAATGGTTGTTGTGGCGTCGCGGAGCTCGGCGGGCGGCGGTCGCCCCCGCGTCACCTCGAGAGCGCCGCGATTCCTTCGCGCAGCAGATCGCCGACCGGCACGCGGGCGGTCTCGCCCGGATGGCGCGAAAGGATCGCGACGAGCGCTCGGTCCACGTTTTTCTTCGCGAAGCCCATGTTCAGGAGGCCGCGCATCGCCTGCTCGACGGCCTCGCGGGGGATGGCGCTCTCCTCGGGAGCTCCGCACGTGCTGCCGCGAAGGTGCTCGGTCGCGACGGTCACCGGGGCTGCCGTCGCCGCGCAACGCGACGCCGCATAGCGGACCGGCTCCGCCTCGGCGCCTCCGCACTTGTGCTGGCGCAAGTGAATCTGCTTCGCCACGTGCTCCTTGCCGAAGCACTGCTCGGCGTAAAGGCGGTTATGCACCCTACAGAGCACCCGCAGCCCCGCGAGCTCGGCGGCCCCTCCGAGCGCGGCCGGGTGGACGTGATCGATCTCGAGCATCTCCGTGCAGGCGCAGCGTCTGCCCTCGGCGTCGACCCAGGTGCAGCGTTCCCCGTCGCGCTCGAACACTGCGCGGCGCATCGCGCGCGAGATCGTCCCCTTCGTCGGCCCGGGCGCGCTCGAGCGCGGTCGGTCCGCCTTTCCGAGCCGCTCCTTCTCGAGCTTCGCGAGCAACAGGTCGAGCGCGGCGTCGAGCACGTTCTCGGTCTTTCGTGACGGGTTGCGGTGGCTCATGAGCGCGGTCGCGCGATCCAGCTTCTCGCGGAGCTCCGCGGAGATCGTGAGCGTCATCGCGAGCCGGCCCTCGGAGAGGGGAGCCATCTTCGCGCGAGCGGGCTCCTCCCCGGCGAGGGCGACGCCCGCGAACGGGAGTGCGCTCGGATCCAACGTGCTCGGCGCGGTGACGGCAGGCACCGGCACGAACGTGCAGGGCGCGTCCGGTCGAGGACGCCGTCGCGCGACCATCATCCGCATCTCGAGCTTCGACTTTCCGCATGCCTCGAGGACGAGCGCCTCGAAGTCCTGATCGTCCTGGCACTGCGCGAGGATGCGGAGCCCCGAGAGGTGAACCTCGCCCTTCGCGATGCGCTCCAGGAGCCACGGGAACCGGACCGACAGACGCGCGGCCACGATCCGGCGATCCGCCTCGCCCTCGCTCATCCCGAGACGGGTCGTACAGAACACGAACATCGAGCTGCACGAGACCCGCGCGAAGAGACCACGACGCTCGATCTCGACGAGATGCCGAAGGACACCGACGAGCATCTGGCGGCTCTGCATGCAGAGCGTCCCGAGACCGTGGAGAAGCGCGTCGTCCGAGAGATGCGTGAGCTTCATGAGAGCCTCATACACCCTCGATTTTCGTGCCCCGACAATGCGTCGAGCAGGCCGGGAAGCCCATCGATCGCCTCGCGAGATCTCGCGAGCGTGAAACGCTCGTGACTGCCGCGCCGACGCGGACGACGACCGTTCGCCACCGCCACTCGCTCGCCCTTTCGCTGCGTCGATC
>JBKJQZ010000169.1:0-6723 GCA_046594835.1 Acidimicrobiales bacterium
CTCGCCACCCGTGGCCATCGCGCGCATCGCGTAAGTCCGCGCCGCGACTGCTTGGGCCTGCAGCGACGCCGCCGGCCACGACGGGTTGCGGACCTCACCCATGCCGCGCAAATAGGTCTCGACCGGGACCTGGTTGACGAAGCGCACCCCACCGCTGAGCGCGCTCATCTCGATGACGCCGCGATAGCGACGGCCGCGCGGCACGATCCCGACTCGCCCGTCGCCCGAGGGCGCCGCGGTCACGGCGCCGCTGAAGACGAGGCCCGGGCTTGGCGGTGGTGCGGTGGTGGTGGTCGTCGACGACGAGGTGGACGTGGGCGTTTCGATGGGAGTCGGGTCGCTGCGCCGTTCCCGGGTGTCGATCGGGATCAGCGGCTCGGTGGTGGACGTCGTGGTCTCGGACGGGACCGCCGAGGTTGTAGTGGAGGGACGGACCGTGGTGGTTGTCGGTGGCGGTGTTGCCATCGCCTTCACGCGCGTGGCGTCGCCCTCGCGGCTGACGACCGCGGCGGCGCCGGGCGCGAACTTGAGCGTTCCCGCGTTGCCGCGCACCTCGCCACCGTCGGGGAAGACGAGTTCCACGTTGTTGCCGGCATAGACCGGCACACGCACCGGTCCGCCCGTCCGGCCTAGCGACGTGCCCGGATAGAACTGGCCGAGGATTTGCGCCAGCGACGCGCCCGCCTGGCCCATCGCCAAGGCGCCGTCTTGGGCCATGCCGACGCCGTGACCGAAGCCGCGCCCGTCGATCTGGAGCGCGGGAATCAGCGTGGGTGCAGCCGCGCGCGAAGGCGTGGTCGCTACAGCAGCGGTGGCCAGAGCAATCGCGCAGGCGCGGCCCAGCCTGGAGGTACTCCGCACGGCTGCAGATTCTCGCGCGCAAAGTGGTCGCGCGGGGACCTACCCAGGTTTAGGGGCGCACCTTGGCCAGGCCGTGCTCGATGTCCTTGAGGTGATGGACGCCTTCGTGCACCGCGTTTTGCAGGATCGTGAGCATGTCGCGCTCACCCCACGGGAATTCTCCAATTCGCGACCAACTACCCGAATCGACGCCCTCGGCGACCTTCACGAGGTGCTCGGCGTTTGTCTTCATTTGGGCGATGACCGCGTCGACCGACATCGCGTTGTAGTTCTTTTCGGACGCGCGCGCATCTGGGTCCCACCACACGTCGCTGAGGTCGGGCTTGTCCTGGGTGTTCATGCGGTCAATGGTCACTGCGAAGGGCTCGAACGAGTCGGCCACGTGCGCGGCGTACTCGAGCGCCGACCACACGCCCTCAGCGGGGCGCGTGCGGATGACCGCGTCGGCGTCTTCGTCCGGTGCGGCCGCAAGCGCCTCAGAAAAGCGTCGCGGGAAGCTCTTGATTGCGTTGACCGCAATCGGCGGATGCAACGTGCCGTAGTCGAGGCTGCACTCGGGACAAACCCATTCCATAGCTGCGAATGTACGCCTCGCGGACCGATCCGGCACAGAATGGCCGCGTGATCCGTCGCTTCACCGTTCTCGGCGCCATATTCGTTGCGCTCGTCGTCGGCGATGTATCGGCGCGCGGCTTCGTCGAGGCCAAGGCCACCGAACGCGCGCAGCTCGAAGCTCCTCCGGGTTCGGTGGTGTCCGCGTCGGTCGGCGGGTTTCCGTTCGTGCCCCCGCTGCTGCTCGGCGGTTCGGTCAGCCAAGTAGGCATCCACCTCAAGAACGTCTCGGCGGGAGTAATCGTGTTTGCGTCGGTCGATCTAAAACTGCGGGGTGTCGATCTCGATCGCGGTCTGCTACTCAAAGACCGCAAAGTGCGGATTCTCGACATCGACAAGGGCAGCGTTGAAGTGATCCTCACGGAGAAGGCGCTCGGCGATGCGCTACACGTGCCGGTAACGATGGCGGACGGACAGATCTCAGTGATGATCCTGCGCACGGCCTTCTCGGTGACCCCCACCATCACCGCCGATGGCAAGCTCACGCTCACCGGTGCGGCCGGGCGCGCGCTCACGCTGCCGATTCCGAAGCTCGACTTCGTGCCGTGTCTCGGTGAGGTCACGGTGTTGGCTGGTCGGATGCGGCTGTCGTGCGAGATCACCGCGGTGCCGCCCGCTCTGGTGGACGCGGTGGAACAAGCCTCTTAGTCGGTTGCTGCGCTGCGCTCTACCAGCCCCAGGAGTTCGGTTCGCCCTTAAACGGGCCGACCACGTCGCTCGTGATCCAGCCCCCGTAGAATCCGCCGGGCTGGGGCGTGACCACCTCGCCGTCGACGCGGCACTCGTCGAGTTTGTTCGCGTAGAACGCGACGTGGCCCGTGATCGGCGCGAACCGTTCGGTCGGCCGCAGATAGCGCCATCCGATCTCGGGGGTGGTGTGGCCATCGGCCACCGCGTCGACGTAGGCGGCCGATCCCTTCCACTCACAAAACGTGGTGCGCGGGGTCTCGCGCAGGAGTGACCAGTCGATGTCGTCGGGTGGGAAGTAATACACGGGAGGATGGCTGGTTTCGAGCACGCGGTAGGCGCTCGTGGTGTCGGCCAACGTGGTGTCGTTCCACACCACGACGAGGTGCCGCGTTATGGCTTCGAGCGCGGGTGGGCGCGGGTAGTCCCATACCGATTCCTGTCCGGGTCCGGGCGTAATCGGGGTTGGGCGCGATGTCACCCCCACAATTTGTCAGCATGAGGCCATGCGCGTCGCGTTTGTCCCCGACTTGATGGACCGGTCCCGCCTCAATGGCATCGAGAACCTCACGGTCGTTTCGAGCGTGGGGGCGTTGGAAGCGATCGCCGGGTTCGGCCCTGGCGACATCGTCGCGGTCGACCTGTCACGCCCCGACGCCCTCGCCGCCGCGAGCCGCGTAGTAAAGACCGGCGCGAAGGTGATCGGGTTCGCATCGCATGTCGACGCGGACACGATGCGGGCTGCGAACGCCGCCGGCGTGAATGCGATGGCGCGCTCGGCCTTCTTTGGCCGAGCACGCGAGCTGTTCGCGTAGGGTCAAACTGATGGATCACGAGCTGCTGCGCTGGAGCGAGGCCCTTGCTGGGATCGCGCGCACTGGACTCGGGTTTACCGAGAGCCTCTACGAGAGGGAGCGCTTCGAAGAGATCCTGCACGTCGCGGCCGACATGCGTGCTGCGGTCGAAGAAGGCCTCATGGCCAGTGAGTTCGCGGGCGAGTGGATGAAGTCGATCGGCCAAGGCGTGCCTGGCTACGTCACTCCGAAGCTCGCCGTCGGCGCCGTGGTAGGCAACAACAAGGGCGAGATCCTCTTGGTCCAACGGTCCGACTCAGGCGTGTGGCTGTACCCGACAGGCTGGGCCGACGTCGGCTACTCGCCCGCCGAGGTTGTGGTGAAGGAAGTGAAAGAGGAGACCGGCATCGACGCGGTGCCTAAACGACTGATCGCGGTGATCGACGGCGTGCGTCAGCAGTTCACGCGCGTGCCGCTGTACTCAATGGTCTTTCATTGCGAGGCGACCGGCGGCGAACTCGCCGCGCATCCGCTTGAGTGTCGCGACGTTGGCTGGTTCAGTCGGGACAACCTGCCCGAGCCGCTCGTGGGATTTGATCGATGGGGCGAGTCGGCGTTTGCTGCGATCGACGGCGAAGCGGTCGACGTGTTCTTCGACCCGCCGCGCTCACCCGTGTGGCGGGGCGGCTTCGAGCTGGAGGAGTAGTTCGGCCACGATGCTGGTCGCCCCGCGTGATTGCTCCCAGTTGTCAGCGATCGCCTCGTGGTCAACCAAGCCTGATGCGTCGGGTGTGAGACCGAGCGCAGCCGCAGCGGCCACCGCCAACGTGGCCGGCTCAAGGTCGGCACCGAACGCGGCGAAACACTCGATGCCGTCCCACAGTTGCTCCAGTGGTGCGAGCGGCGTCTCGCCGGTGGCCAGCGCGAGCGCGGCCCGACTGAACACCTCGTCGGTCTCGACGCCCGGCGGCCGCTTGTAGCCCGCTACCGGATGGAGGCGCCATTCGAACACCACGTCGTCGGGTCCGTCGTCGCGCAACCACACCTGCGAACCGTTGACGTAGGAATCGATGGGCTCGCCAAACCGTTCGTCGATTGTCACGATCAACTCGGGGGTGGCGCGCCAGACACAGGTGGGCACGAGACGCGCGGGCATCGCCTGACCGTAGCGGGACAAGATGGCGTATGGCCCAACCACGAATCGCGCCCGTCACGCCTGACGAGACCGACGACCGCACCAAAGAAATGCTCGCCGCTCTGGGCGGAGGCACGTCGAACGTGCTCAATATCTTCACCACGCTGGCGCACCACCCGAAGCTGCTCAAGAAGTGGTCGGAGTTCGGCGGCGTGCTTCTCTACGGCGGGGAGTTGCCCGCTCGCGAGCGTGAACTCGTCATCCTGCGGACCGGCTGGAACTGCCAATCCGACTACGAGTGGGGCCAGCACAAGATCATCGGTCTGCGCGCGGGGCTGACGGAGAAGGAGGTCGACGCCACGTGCCTGGCCGTCGACTCCGCCGGCTGGGGTGACGACGACGCGCTGTTGATCCGCGCAACCGACGAACTGCACGAGCAGTCCGTCTTAAGCGACGCGACCTGGGACGCACTTGCGTTGCGCTACTCCACGAAGCAACTGATCGAGCTGATCTTCAACGTGGGGCAGTACCACTTGGTGTCGATGGCGTTGAACTCGATGCGCGTGCAACGCGACGCAGGTGTCGAAGGTTTCCCATCGTGAGCGGCCGCCTCGAAGGCCGCAGGATCATCGTGGTGGGCGCAGGCACGCGCATCACCGGCGATCCCGACGCGCCGGTTGGTAACGGACGCGCGATCGCAGTGCTCGCCGCGCGTGAAGGCGCTTCGGTCGCGTGCGTCGACTCCAACGCCGACGCGGCAGCAGCCACGGCGTCGCTGGTCGAAGCCGAAGGCGCGAAGGCGGCTGTGATCGAGGCGGACGTGAGCGATGCCGACGCGTGCGCGTCGCTAGTGACCGAATCAATCGCCGCGCTCGGCGGCGTCGACGGCATCGTGCTCAACGTGGGTATCGGTGCCGGTCTGGGCCTCACCCACACGACCGCGGAGCAATGGGACCTCGTCGCCAACGTGAACCTACGCGCCCACTTCCTCGTGGTGGCGGCGGCGAAGCAACACCTGCCGGGCGGCTCGTCAATCGTGTTCGTCTCCTCGGTCGCGGGCCTTCAGGCCGGCAGCCGCATTCCCGTCTACGACACGACCAAGGCGGCGCTGCTCGGCTTGAGCCGCCACGTGGCGGCGGAGTGCGCGTCGCGCGGTATTCGCTCGAACGTGGTGTGTCCCGGACTCATCGATACGCCGCTGGGTCGAGTCGCCTCAGGTGGTCGCCCGTCGCGTGAGCGCACGCCGGTACCGCTTGGTCGGCAGGGGACTGCGTGGGAAGTTGCCGCGCCGACCGTGTTCCTCCTCAGCGACGAAGCCAGCTACATCACGGGGCAGGTGCTCGTGGTCGACGGCGGGCTCTGTATGCGTTGACGCGCTTTCGCGTCCTGCTTGTCGCGGTTGGGTTACTCGCGGCGTCGTGCAAAGGCGACACCGGACCGCCGGCTCGTCACACGACGCGCACGTCGTCGGCCTCGACGTCCACCACGGCTTCATCGACCACGAGCACGACCGCCGCACTGGTTGGGGCGGCGCCGAACGGGTGCGACGCCGCCGCGCTCGACCGGGCCAAGCCGCGGGCGGACCGCACGCGCTACACGATCGACGCGACGCTCGATGTCAACGCAAACTCGGTGAGCGGCACGCTCACCGCCGTGTTCACACCCGACAAAGCCACCGACCAGATAGTGGTGCGGCTGTGGGCGAACGGGCCGAACCAGGCCAGTCGTGGAGCGGACGCGTCGATCGCGAGCACCACGCTGGACGGACGCGCCGTGAGCGTGGCGATGGCGAATCCGACTACGGGAGTGCTCAACAGCGGCAATCTCACGCCGGGTAAGGCCGTGACCGTGGCGATGTCGTTCCGGGTGACGCTGCCGGGTGGGGCCGACGATCGGCTGGCGCGCATCGGCACAACGGTGCGGCTTGGGTCGTGGCTGCCGTTGCTTGCGTGGGAGCCCGGATATGGCTGGACGCTCGACCCACCGACGAGCAACAACGCCGAAGCGTCGACGACCATCGCAGCCGATTTCGACGTGCGTTTTCACGCACCGGCTGGGCTTACCGTTCTCGCCAGCGGAGAAGAGATTGAACCGGGGCACTGGCGCGCCAACGCGATGCCGGACTGGGGCGCGTCTGTGGGCAGCTTCAACGTTGTGCGCGGCGACGCCAACGGCGTGGCTGTAGTTGTGGGCGTCGACACGTCGATCAGTGAGTCACCGACGCCGTATCTCAACCGCGTAATCGGATCGATCCAGGCGCTCTCGGCTCGCTACGGCGCCTACCCGTACCCCGCGTTCTCGCTGGCTATCACGCCCGGGTTGCGCGGCGGCATCGAGTATCCGGGCCACGTAATGCAAGGACCGAATACCAACGCGCGCACCACCCCCCACGAGGTCGCGCACGAGTGGTTCTACAGCCTGGTCGGAAGCGACCAGGGGCGCGACCCGTGGCTCGACGAGGGGCTGGCGAGTTGGGCCGAGGCCGTGATCAACGGCACCTACGGATCCTTCGTGAACAAGACGATCCCGAGCGAGGGCCGTTTCCGCATCGGCGAAGCGATGACGTTCTGGGACAAGCACGAATCGAGCTACTACCGCTCCGTCTACGTACAGCCGGTGCAGGCGCTCGCGGCG
>JBKJQZ010000299.1:0-11664 GCA_046594835.1 Acidimicrobiales bacterium
TCCGGGTTCGCGTCGACGGCGTCGCCGATCGCGCCCGCCTCAGTAGTCGACAGGGCACCCTTGTTGAACGCGTCGGCGGTCTTTTTCTTGTTGTGCAGCTTGCGCCGCAACCGGGCCTGCCGGCGCGCCTCATTCGGTCGCACCCCCGACGCGTTCGCCACCGCCGCCTCCGCGTCAAGCCCGACGTCCTCGGCGCGCGCCGCGGCGCGCAACTTGGCCGCGCACGCGATTCGCTCGATGTGCGCCCACTCTTGGACGGCCGATTCCACCGTGCAAACGTCGAGCACGCCCGGCTCGAACTCGTCAGCCGTCTGCTCGACAACCCTCCGAAGTCCGCTCAGCAGCCCCTCTTGCATCCACCCACTCAACCACCCGAACTGGTGTTCGACAAGAGGCAATTTCAGAAATTTCTGCATCCCGAAGCGGAGGCTCGACTCCGGCCAAACTCAACCTTGTGACGACACCGTCGTATGTGAGAGATGCGGGTGCGCTCGAGACATCCATGCTCGAGGGAGGCTTCTTCGAGGAGTGGGCGGCGCCGCCGAGGCCCGAGCAGCACCTCGCCCTTCTCCGAGGCTCGACTCACGCCGTCGCAGCGGTTGTGGACGGCGCGGTCATTGGGTTCGTCAACGCTCTGAGCGACGGCGTGTTGAGCGCCTACATCCCGCTACTCGAAGTACTGCCAGCGCACCGCGGCGCAGGCATCGGCAGTGAACTCGTACGTCGCCTCCTCGCCGACATCGGTGCGCTCTACATGGTGGACGTGATGTGCGACGCCGAAGTGTTTCCGTTCTACGAGCGCCTCGGTTTCATTCCGGCGTCAGGTGGCGTGATTCGTAACCACGCATGGAGCGCGAGTGCGCACTCAGGTTCGTGAAGCGAGTGCGACGAAGTCGTCGATGCGGGCGCGTACGACGTCGAGCGAGGCTGTCCAGAACCCCTCGTCGGTGACGTCGATATCGAACCGCGCCGCCAACGACGCCGCGCTCCCGAGGCCGGTTGCCGAGAGCAGATCGTCGTATCCTGAGCGGAACTTCTCCGGGTCCTCTCGGTAGGCCGCAAAGAGCCCGATGCCGAAGAGCAGGCCGAACGTGTAGGGCCAGTTGTAGAACGCGCTGCCGTAGTAATGCGGCTTGGCCGCCCACATGTAGGGGTGATCGACGGAGAGCGCGTCGCCGTAAGTCTCCGCCTGCGCGTCGGCCATCAGGTCGCACAGCTCGGCGACCGACAACGCGCGGTCGACGCGTCGCGCGGACAGAGCCTGCTCGAACAGGAAGCGGCTGTGTATGTCGACCACGACCTGGCAGCTGCCCTGCAAATCCACCTCGAGGATGTTGAGGCGGGCCTTGTCGTCGGCGGTCGCGAGGCCGTGCTCGACCATCACCGTTTCGCAGAAGATGCTCGCTGTCTCCGCGAGCGCCATCGGCGTCTGACGCTGGTACGGGGTGCGATCGGCGAGTTGGGTGTTGTGATAAGCGTGACCGAGTTCGTGCGCGAGGGTCTGCACGCTGTCGAAGCTGCCGTCGAAGTTCAACAGCACGAGGCTGCGATCGCCGTCGACGCTCATACAGAACGCGCCGCCGCCTTTGCCCTCGCGAATCTCGGCGTCGATCCATTTGTCCTCAAGTGCGCGTTGGGCCAGGCCCGCGAGCGCGGGGGAGTAACCACCGAACGCGGCCTGCACCGACGCAATCGCGCCGTCCCAGCCGATTTCGGCATCTGCGCCGGTCGCGACGGGCGCGAACAGGTCGTAAAACGCCAGCTGATCGCCGACGCCGATCAGATTGGCCTTGGCCTTCATATAGCGGCGGAAGTCGGGGAAGCTCGCGACCACGGCGCGCTGCATCGCCTCGAGCGTTTCGGGCTCGACGTTGTTGAACGCGAGCGCTGGTTCGAGCGCACTCGCGTACCCGCGACGCGCGTTCAGTGCGGCGGCTTCGCCCTTGATCGAGTTGAGCGCAGCCGCGATGGGAACGGCCCAGGTCTTCCACCCTTCAACCTCCGCGTCGAAGGCGTTCTTGCGCGTCGCGCGATCGGCGTCTTTGGCCAGCGCACGCACCTGAGCCATCGGGAGTTCCTTCACACCGATGTCGGGCAGGTCGACGGGCACCGTGATGCGCGCGGTGATGTCGCTGTACATGCGGTACCAGGCCGAGCCGCCGGTCAGCGAAAGGTCGCTAGCTAGGCCTTCCTCGGACTCGGTCATCTGGTGCGAGGCGCGGTAGGCGGCGCGCTCGAGCGGAAACGCGTGATCGGCGGCGATGGTTGAGGCGCCGACGAGCGCACTGGTATCGAAGCGCGCCACGTACGCGTCGAGGCGCGTGCGCAGCTTGCCCAGGCGCGCCGTGTCCTTCTGTAGTCCCGACAGCTCGGCCTGCGCGGCGTCGTCGCGCGCGTCGGTCGTGACGAACGACGAGATGTAGGCGTTGACGCGTCGCAGGTCGTTGAGGATCTCGTTCGTCTCGCCGAGCGCCGCCTCGAACGCCTTGACGGTTGCGTCGTTCACTTCGAGCGCGTCGCCGCCGCGCACGCTGTGCTCGTCATAGAGCGCCTCAAGCCGCGCGACCCCGGCGCCGTAGGCCTCCCTTGCCGCGGCGTACTCCCGCGAGTCGAGGCTCGGGTACAGATCAGAGAGGTCCCAGTGCGGAAGTGCCTGCGTCATGGCCCGCAGGCTATGGCAGCGCGTCGGTTCACCCGTGAAAATTGGGAAGCGCGGCACGCAGCGCACGGCTACAACTCCAGCGTGTACAGACGGGCCCTGAATGCAATCGCCGAGCAGAAGTTGGTCGCGCTCGGCGATGTCGGCGCTGCGTTTCGGGCGCAGCTCGATCCGCTGGTAGACGAACTTGAGCAGCGGTGGGGCGTCACGGTGCAGGACGAACTCGACGGCGGCACGCACGCCTTTGTGGCTCGAGCGGTGGGCGGCGAAGGTGAGGCGCTGGTGTTGAAGATCGCGTTGCCGCAGATGCGTAGCAACGGATCCTTTGTCGCCGAACTACGCGCAATGGTGGCGGGCCAGCATGCGGGTTACGCGCGCGTCGTCGCCTTCGATGAGCAACACCGCGCGCTACTGATGGAGCAACTCGGTGGCGCGTTGGCTGACGAAGGCCGATCCGCAAACGAACAGATCGAAATCATCTGCGACACCTTGCACCCGTGGGCAGCGCCGCCGGCGGACCTGTCGCTACAGACGACGGGCGAGAAGGCCGCCTGGCTCCGAACTGTGATCGAGACCCAGTGGGACGAGCAGGGTGGCCCGTGCAGTCGCGCAGTAATGACACAGGCCTTTTCTTACATGGAGCGACGCGCGGCGGCGTTCGACGCGAGAACCGCAGTTCTTGTGCACGGCGACGCGCACCCCGGGAACCTGCTGCGCGCGAGCGACGCCACGTACAAGCTGATCGACCCTGACCCAATGATCGGCGAGCCTGCCGCAGACCTCGCGGTGCTGATGCGCGACTGGAACACCGAACTCGTCGCGTCGGGTGATCCGTGCGGGGCGTCTGTCGCCCGTTGCGTCGCGTTGCACGAACGCACCGGTGTTGCGATGGACGCGATCTGGGAGTGGGGGTTTATGGAGCGCGTGTCGACGGCGCTCTACACCGCGGAACTCGGCCTCACGGACTGGTCGCAGCCCGCGTTTGTGGTGGCCGAGGCGTGCGTGCGGGCGAACCCGGGTTAGGCCAGGTGCGAACGAAGCTTGCGCAGCGCCGACACCTCGACGTCGCGCAGTTCGCTACGCCGGAGGTGCATCTCGGATTCAAGCTCGAGCAGGCGATGCGGACTCTTGCCGTCGAGCCCAAAGCGTTTGACGATCACCTCCCGCTCAAGGTCGGTGAGTTCATCGAATAGGTGCCGATCGGTCTTGAGGGCGAGTAAGTCCTCGTCGATCGCGGCGCCGACGTCAACGGCGTCACGCGCCGGTTCCTCGAAGCTCCACGCAAAGCTCATAGTCTCGGTATACGCCCTTACCGGCAAAGTGCAACTCTTGACATTTGGGGGATCACCATGAAGCACCGCAGCATCGGACGCACAGGCATCCACGTCTCGCCGTATTGCTTGGGCGCGATGATGTTTGGGGCCTGGGGCAATCCCGACCACGACGAGAGCGTTCGCATAATTCACACCGCGCTCGATGCGGGCATCAACTTCATTGACACCGCCGACGTGTACTCGGCGGGTGAATCGGAGGAGATCGTCGGCAAGGCATTGCTGGGCCGCCGTGACCAAGTGGTGCTCGCGACGAAGTTCTACATGCCGATGGGCAAGGACCCGAACATGGCGGGCGGCTCGCGTCGCTGGATAATCAAGGAGGTGGAGAACAGCCTGCGCCGGCTGCAGACCGACTACATCGACCTATACCAAATCCATCGCCCCGTGCCCGGCACCGACATCGACGAGACGCTCGGCGCGTTGAGTGATCTCATCCATCAGGGCAAGGTGCGCATCATCGGCTCGTCGACGTTCCCGGCCGAAGAGATCGTCGAAGCGCAGTGGGTCGCCGAGAAGCGTCACCGCGAACGCTTCACGTGTGAGCAGCCGCCGTATTCGCTCTTTGCACGGGGAATCGAGGCTGCCGTGCTGCCGACGTGCGAGCGCTACGGCATGGGCGTCATTCCGTGGAGCCCGCTTGCGGGTGGGTGGTTGACCGGTAAGTACCGCAAGGGCGACACCAACCCGCCGGACTCTCAGCGCGCCCGCCTTCGCCCGGATCGCTTCGACTTCAGCCTTCCCGAGAACCAGCAGAAGCTCGACCTCGTCGATCAGCTGGCGAAGGTGGCGGCGGACGCGGGGTTGTCCATGACTCACATGGCGATGGCGTTCGTGGTTGCCCATCCTGGCGTCACTGCCGCGATCATCGGGCCGCGCACGATGGATCAGCTCACCGACGTACTGGCTGGCGCGTCGGTCCAGCTCGATGACGACACCCTGGATCGTCTCGACGAGATCGTGCCGCCTGGCTCAACGGTCAACGCCGCCGACGCGGGCTGGACCCCACCCGCGTTGGCCAACAGGTTCCACCGCCGTCGCGCGGTGGGGCGTCGCTCCGCGGGCTAGTCCCCCAACCTTCGGACAATTAACTAGTCCGTCCGCGGGAGGAGAAATGCTCCATAAGGGGCATGCGCCTCCCGGCGCCGGAGTCGATGGGAAGGCATCAGCGACAACGTCGTCGTCAAAGGAGCCCCCGCCATGCTTGAGCTGCAGCGTTCCACCGCCCGCCGAATGATCGGCCGCCACGTCCAGGTCGCGATGCTTGATGGTCGGGTTGTCGACGGCCACGTTGACTGGTGCAGCGATTTCGAGATCGCCGTTGCCTCCGGACCCCGCCACTCCGTGATCTCGCTCTCGCAGGTCATCGGCATGGTCCGCCGCACCGGCTGACCCGAATCGGATTTCGCCGGTGTCCCCTGACCGGCGAACGCACTGGCGAAACGGGCGGGTCCACAACGTCGTGGAGTCGCCCGTTCTTCGCGTCCCGCGTAGCTAGGCGACTTCGGTGGTCTTAAGCCAGCGACCGGTGAGCGCGATGGCGATGGCGGCGACGGCGAGCGGGACCACGAACGAAGCGATCGGCCCCGCGCCGTGGCGCGGGCCCTTGAGATTGGCGATGTGGTCGAGCAGCGACGTTGCGTACACGCCAACCGACAGCTTGGCGGCGACGCCCACGGTGCGTGCGAGGAACTCTTCCCAGATGAGGATGTAGGCGAGGCCCCACACGAGGGCGCGGCGGACCTTGAAGCCCAGCGCGAGGAATATCCCGGCGTAGCCGATGGTCGCGACCGTGGAGGCGGCGGCCGTGGCCGCTACCGCGGTGGCGTTGCCGGAGCCGATCGCCGCGGCAAGGGTCATCGGCACCACCACGATTGGAACCGCAGTGCCGATCGTGGAGACGGCTGCACCGAGTGCGATCTGCCAGCGCGGAACCGGGCGGAGCCAGAGGTAGACGAGTGTGCGGTCATCTACGAGGTCGCCGAGCGCAGCCGAGGCGAGCACCAGCGCGACCACGGGCGCGAACACGTGGAGGCCGTAGCCGTTGCCTACTGCCTCGACGGTGTCCTTGAACTGTTGTGCGCCGCTCGAGGCGGAAACGGCAAAGCCGAGTAGCAACGCGAGGGCGCCCATGCCGAGCAGGAACGCGAGGCGGCCGCGGGTGAGTTGGGTGCGGCCGATCAGCTTGGCGACGCGGGGGATCACGACGCGCCCACTAGGTAGCGGAACACGCTCTCGAGATCGTCGTCGAGCGGTACGACCTCGAGCAGCCGCGCTCCGGCCTTCTTGGCGACGCTGGCCACGGCGGTGCGGAACGCGGTCACGTCGTTGGTGTCCACGACGACGCCGCTGCCGACGATGGTCACGCCCACGACTCCCGCGTCCTTCATTAACCCCGCCGCGAGCTCGCGCGGCTTGTTGGTCACGATCCGCAACCGGTGGGGCCGGTCGTCTATCAACTCACGAATCTCGTGGAAGTCCCCGGTCGCCAAGAGGCGGCCCTTGCCCATAACCAGCACGCGGGAGCCGAGCCGCTCGACCTCGTCGAGCACGTGGCTCGACACGATCACGGTGTGGCCCGAATCGCCGAGTTCGGTGAAGAGTTTGATCATGTGCCGACGTTGGCGCGGGTCGAGGCCTTCGAGAGGTTCGTCGAGCACGACGATCTGCGGTTCGTGCACGAGCGCAGCTGCGACCTTCACGCGTTGGCGCATGCCCTTGCTGTAGGCGCGGACGGGGCGAGGGTCATCGGGATCAAGTTCGACCAGCCCAAGCGCGCGACGCGCCGCGCTCGGCGAGTTCGCGACCTTGGACAACTCGGCGCTCATCTCGACGAACTCATAGGCGGAGAGCACCTCGGGCACGACCTCTTGCTGGGGCACGAGGCCGAGGTGGCGGAACACTTCCACTGGTCCGCGCGGGTCCTCGCCGAGGAGTTTCACGGTGCCGCGTGAGGGTGCGGCGAGTCCGCACAGCATGCGCATCACGGTCGACTTGCCCGCTCCGTTGGGGCCGAGCAGCGCGGTGACGCCTCGCTCGATCGTGAAGCTGACGTCGCTCACCGCGACCACGCCGCCGAAGAACTTTGAGACACCGCTGAACTCGACGATCGGCGCCTCCGTGCTGGCAGTCGTCGCAGTCATCGCGTCACCCGCAGGCGGGCGTAGCGGAACCAGGCGAGGCCGAGGCCTGCGATAGTCCAGAACGCAGTACCTATCGCAAGCGCAACCAACGGCACCTCGTAGTTGAGGTCGAACTTCACCGGCTCGTGGAAAATGCTCAGCACGAGTTGGAACGCAGCGCTGTTGGCGGAGAACGCGATGAGCCACCTCGGTGCGTGCAGCGCGCCGACCGTGACGCCGAGGAAGATCTGCACGGCCTGGGCAAAGAAGAAGATGCCCGCTGACGCGAACGCCTTTCGGTCAGTGAGGCTGCTCGCGCCGATCGATATTCCGGTGAAGTAGGCGCCAAGAATCACCCCACTCAGCAGGATGCGACCGAAGGTGCTCATGAAGCCACCGAAGCCGTGTGGACCGGCGTTCTGCGCCGCCAGACCGATGAGGTAGAGCAACGGCGGGCCGAGCGTGACGAGCTGGAGCGCGGTGAACACGGCGAGCGCTTTCGCCGCGATGTAGCGGGTGCGCGTGAGTGGTGTTGCGAGGTAGAGGCTGAGCACGCCACTGCGGCGGTCCGGGCATAGCGCTTCGGGCGCGACGAACAACGAGAACAGGCCGATCGCGGCGGTGATGAAGCCGTAGGTGAACGCGTACGGCGGCAACACAGAATTGCGCAGTCGATCGTCGGGTACGAGCGCAGTTACGCCGACGAACACGACGTTGGGCACGTAGGCGATGCCGATGGCGAGCAGCGGCAGTAACTTCCAGCGCGCCGGTCGACCGAGGCCGAGGATGCGACGCAGCGTGTGCTTCCAGAGCGCGACGGTTGCGTGGTTCTCGCCCAGGCGGGCGCCGTCGTAACGGCGGTACCCGCTGTCGATGATGCGCGCGTCGCTCACTACTTCATCCTCATCGGGCGTTCACTCCATCGCCTGCCGCGAAGAAGACGTCTTCGAGCGTCTCGCGGCGGCGGCGCATACTGCGCAGTGCGATGTCGCTCGTGGCGAGAATGTCGCGCAGCGTGTCGTAGGACGCGTCGGTCTTCACGGTGACGAGCAGTCGCCCGTTCCCCAGATCGTCGAAGGCGATGCGCGCCGTCTTGAGGGCGGCGGTGACCTTGCGGCTCGGCGCGCTGAGGACGACTTCGACCTGCACGGGCCCGTCGCCCGCTTGGAGATCCGAGACCGCGCCGGTCGCGACCGTGCGGCCGTGGTCGAGGATCACCACGGCGTCCGCGACGCGCTCGACCTCTTCGAGCAGGTGCGAGCTCAGCAACACGTGAATGCCGAGTTCGTCGGCGACGCGACGGATGAGGCGCAACATTTCTTCGCGTTGCATTGGGTCGAGGCCGTTGGTGGGCTCGTCGAGCAATACGAGCGTCGGGTCCGCGGCGATGGCTTGGGCCAGCTTCACGCGCTGGCGCTGACCGGTGGACATGGTGCCTACGGGGCGCATCCGTTCTTCGCCGAGGCCGAGTTCGAACAGCACGTCGCTGGCGCGACCTGCTGCCTCGCGCCGGGGAAGGCCGCGCATCTCGGCGAGGTGGGCGACGACCTCGTAGGCGGCGACGTCGGGCGGTAGCGAGTCGTGCTCAGGTGCGTACCCCACGAGGCCACGCACTTCTGCGCCTTGGGTCACCGGGTCGCGGCCAAGCACGCTGAGGGTGCCCTCGTCGGGCGCGTGCATGCCGAGGAGCAGGCCGAGCGTGGTGGTCTTGCCCGAACCGTTGGCGCCGAGCAGGCCGGTGATGCCAGGACCGACGCGGAAGGTGGCGCCGTCTAGTGCGAGGGTGGACCCCCAGGTCTTGCGTAGCCCGTTGGCTACGACGACGTCTGGTTCGTCCATTGGCTGCAAGCTACTGCCCGCCCGCGTGGGAAAGTGAATGGCATGACCGAAGCGTTTGTGTCGGATAACCCAGGACGCGACGCGCAGCGCGTCGGCACAGCGAACTTCCTTGGGCAAAAGCCCGAGAAGATCTACGACCCGGTGTGGGCGGTGCTCGGCACGCTCGGCGACAGCCAGTGCTATCTCGGGGTGCAGGAGAAGGTCGCCGCCGTGTTCGACGCAATGGCGGATCGCATCGCGCGCGACAACCTGCCCGTCCGCCTGATCAACCCCGGCTTCACGATGGGCGTGTCCGACGGACAGCTCAACGGGACCGAGCGCATGCGCTACTCGTTGATGGGTCGCGAGCTTGTCAACGACCTGACCGACATGCACCTGCGCGCCAACGACGTGGCCGGCTTCATCGGTGTGGTCGCGTGCGACAAGCCGCCCGTGGGCACCGTGGCCGCGCTGCTGGAGCACAACGCACCCGCAGTGATCCTCTCCGACGGCTCCGTTCACCCCGGACAGGATCCGGTGACGGGCGATGCGCTCGACATCATCTCGGGCTTCCAGGTTGCGGGTGATCCCGACCCGGCCGTGCGCACGCGCGTTGCGATGCATGCGTGCCCGGGGCAGGGGAGCTGCGCGGGGATGTTCACCTACAACACAATGCAGACTTTCATCGGTGTGCTCGGGCTCGAGCCGCTGCACATGATCTCGCCCGCGTCCGACGACCCGCGGCGCGTGAAGGAGTTCCCCGCCCAACTCGTCGAGTGTCTCGTGGCCATGACGTCTACCGGGGTGCGGCCCCGCGACATCGTCACCGCGGCGTCGCTGCGCAACGCAGTGACCGTCGTGATGTCGATGGGCGGCTCGACCAACGTGGCGTTGCACGCCGTCGAGATCGCGCGCGCCGCCGGCATCGACTTCTGGAACGAAGTGATGAGCCAAGCGGCGTTCAACGACCTGTCGCACCGTTTGCCCGTTCTCGTGAACATGCGGCCGTTCGGCTTGTTCTCGATGGTCGACCTCGACGGGGTGGGCGGCGTGCCCGTCGTTGTGCGCGAGTTGCTCGAAGGTGGCTGGCTCGATGGCACGGCGCGGACCTGCACCGGTGAGACGCTCGCCGAGCAGATCGCGCGGCTTGATCCGCCCGCGCCCGACGGCAGCGTGGTGCTGCCGCTCACCGCTCCGTTCAAGCCGACGGGTGGTCTGCGTTTTCTCAGCGGGAACCTCGCGCCCGACGGCGGCGCGATCCTCAAGGTTGCGGGTGTCGAGAGCGGCATCGTCGACGGACGCTTTGTGGGCAAGGCGCGTGTGTTCGAACGCGAGGCCGGCCTCATCGCCGCGCTCGAAGACGCGCCCGACTCGTTCGAGGACGGCGACATGGTCGTGATCCGGTACGAGGGCCCACGCGGCGCGCCCGGGATGCCCGAGATGCTCGACCCCACGTCGCGGATCACGACGCTATGCCGGCAACGCAACATCACGATTGCACTGATGACCGATGCGCGTTTCTCGGGTGGATCCGTCGGCCTGGTGATCGGACACATCGGACCCGAGGCCTACCTCGGTGGACCGATCGCGCTGATCGAAGATGGCGACACGATCGTCGTCGACCTCAACACCGACGCGCTCGACTGCGAACAACTGAAGGACCCGTCGGTGCGCGACACGCGCATGGCGGCGTGGCAGGCGGCTGTCGACAAGAACAACGGCTCCCACCCGAACGCGGTGCCCGTCACAACCCGCGTCCTGCGCCGCATGCGCGCCACCGCGTCCCCCGCCCTCCAGGGCGGCGGCATGCACTCCTGAGTCCTTCCGATCTGGGTGCTCCCTTCCCCGAACTGGGTCGGTCTGACGCCCGGGACGGGCACCACGCCGACCCAGTTCGGGGAAGGTGTGGCACGGACAGGTTCACATTCGGAGCGAAGTGCGTTACAGTGGCCGCCGCATGTCGCAGCTCACCCGAATTCTCGTAGTAGGTACGTAGCGGCGCCGACTGCATAACGCGCGCTCGCTACACACGCTCTCCCACTCGGGAGAGCGTTTTTCGTTTCTACGGTCAGAAGAAAAAGGAAACCCGATCACATGAAGTCCGAACAGATGAACGGCGGCCAGGCCCTCATCCGAGCGTTGGAGATGGAAGGCGTCGAGACGATCTTCGGATTGCCCGGTGGCTGCATCCTGCCCGTCTACGACCCGATCATCGACAGTCCGATCCGCCACATCCTCGTGCGCCACGAACAGGGCGCCGGCCATATGGCCGAGGGCTACGCCCACGTGACGGGTCGCCCCGGCGTCGCGATGGTGACGAGCGGTCCTGCTGCCACCAACATCGTCACGCCGCTGTGTGACGCGTACATGGACTCGATTCCGATGGTCGTGATCACCGGACAGGTTCCCACCACCGCGATCGGCACCGACGCGTTCCAGGAGTGCGACACGGTCGGCATCACTCGCAGCGTGACCAAGCACAACGAGCTCGTCACCAGTGCGGCCGACATTCCCCGCGCCGTGCGCGAGGCCTTCTACATCGCGCAGACCGGACGGCCTGGCCCCGTCCTGCTCGACATCCCGAAAGATATCGTCGACCCCAAGAACGCGAATTCACAGCTCGACTGGTACTGGCCCACCGACTCTGAGCTTCAGAACGGCCTGCCCGGTTACAGCGTTGCGACGCACGCGTCGGCCGAACTGATCGCCAACGCGGCGCGCATGATCAGCGAGG
>JBKJQZ010000304.1:0-5201 GCA_046594835.1 Acidimicrobiales bacterium
CGCCACTGTATCGAACGGGTGTTCGATACAACCTACCGGCTCGTTGGTCGATAACGGTCGCTGTGCGACCACGAATGACCAACGAGCCGCGACCGTCTCACATCGCCGGCTAAGCCGCGTCTGGTCAAAGCGTGGTTAAGGGAGGTCGAGGATGATCGCGATCGTCTCGCGTAGTTGTGTGAGCAGCAGTCCAGTTAGATCAGCACGCTGCTGAGCCTTCGTCGCTGAAACGGCCGCCCGCAGCCGGAACGAACCGCCAGCTGTAGCTGCGTTCGCCCAGGCGAAGCGCGAGCACGCCGAAGGTGTTGCTGTCGTTGACCTCGCTGCGCGGTTCGAGCCCGAAGACCGGGTAAAGGCTGCGACCTCCGGTGCCGACCACAAACTGGCGGATACCGCGGTCCGGGGCGAAGCGCTCGTAGTGATGGTCGTGACCGCCGAGCACGACGTCGGCGCCGGCACCGGCCAGCGCCTGCCAGAACGCTTCGTAGTCCTCGTCGCTGTGGTGGTAGCCCGAAGACCACCGTGGGTGATGCCAGTAGGCCAGAGTGCAGCGGGCCGGGTGAGCGGCGAGATCGGCGCGTAGCCAGCGCTCCTGAGGCGAATTGGCTTGGCAACCGCCGACACGGCCGCAATTCGAATCGAGCGCGATCAGATGCCAGTTGGCGACGTCGAAGGAGTAATACGTGCGTCCGTCCGCGATTGCGCCGGGAAAGTAGCCGCGGTAGCCCGACGCGTTTGGCGTGCCCCAGTCGTGGTTGCCGGCCGCCGGGTGGGTGATGTCTTTAAAACGGCCCCAACTCGAGTCGTACGACGACTCGAAGTTTGCGGTCTCGCCCCGCTCGTACTGAAGGTCGCCGAGGGCCAGGACGGCGACGGGATGCATCGAGCCGATCAGCGCAGAAGTCGCCGCCTGCTGGCACTGGCCCGGTTCAGGCACCATGCCGACGCGACACGCGATGTCGCCGGCGGCGACTACCAGCGGCGCGTCGTCGCCCGGCGGGGCCGCGGTAGTCGTCGTCTCTTCCGTTGCGCTAGGGCGGCGCGTTGGTTCCGAGCCTTCGTCGATGGTGTTGGCAGCGTGTTTCGGGGCAATTGCGCCGCCCGCCGTACACACCCCGAGCGACACGGCGAGGCCGATCGCGGCGGCACGAGTAGTCGACATGACCAAGAAGCCAGTGCCCGTGCGGCGGAGTTGCACGAACGCTGCCACCGCCGAGAAGAAGATCCCGAAGCCAACCAAAACCAGAACTACGGAAGCAACGCTTCCCATGGTGTTTCCCCTCACTCGCCGACAAGAAGGTATCGGCCCGCTACGGAAAGAATCCTCGGGCGGCGATGGCTTCGGCGACGCGCTCAAGAGCGAGCGCAAAGGCGGCGCGGCGCATGGGCACCCCGAGGGCTTCGGACTTGGCCCACACCGATCGGAACGCGGCGTCCATGCCGTCGCGCAGGCGGGTGGCGAACACCTCGCCGTCCCAGGCGTAGCCCTGCCGGCTCTGCGCCCACTCGAAGTAGCTGGCGGTCACGCCACCGGCGTTGGCGAGAATGTCGGGCACAACCGGGATCCCCCGCCGCTCGAACACCGGATCGGCGTCGGGCATCGTCGGGCCGTTCGCGGCCTCGACCACGAGCTTGGTGTCCATCTTCTCGGCGACGGATGCGTCGATTACCCCACCAAGGGCGGCGGGCACGAACAGATCGGTCGGCACCGTGAAGATCTCCGCCGCGCTTATCTCATCCGCGATGGGGAAGCCGGCGACGGAACCCGTGACGCGCAAGTGGTCCGACAACGCGGCGATGTCGAGACCGCCGGGGTTGTAGACCGCACCCGCCACATCTGCCACGCCGACCACGCGCATGCCGGCGGACTGCAGCAGGAACCCGAGCGGGCCGCCGACCTTGCCGAAGCCCTGGATCACCGCGCGCTTGCCCGTCAGCTCGAGGTCCATGTGTGCGAACGCGGCGCGTGTGCACACGAGCACACCCGCGGATGTTGCGCCCGCGTGGCCGAGCGTGCCACCCATGCTCAGCGGCTTGCCCGTAACCACCGCGGGCATGGCGTTGCGTCCGTGGATCATCTCGAGGGTGTCCATGAGCCACCCCATCACGCGGCCGTCGGTGTTGATGTCGGGCGCGGGAACGTCGAGGTCCGGGCCGATGATCGGCGCAATCTCGATCGTGTAGCGACGGGTCACTCGCTCGAGTTCGCTGAGCGACATCTTCGTCGGGTCGCAGCGCACGCCGCCTTTGGCGCCGCCGAAGGGCAAATTCGCGATCGCAGTCTTGAAAGTCATGTCGGCCGACAACGCCTTGATCTCAGACTCGTCTACTTCGGGGTGAAAGCGGATGCCGCCTTTAGCGGGGCCGCGCGCCGTGCTGTGCTGGATGCGCCAGCCGGTAAAGACTTCGAGGTGGCCGTCGTCCATGCGGACGGGAATCGCGACCTCGAGAATGCGCTGCGGAGTGCGCAACGAGGCGTGAATATCAGGGTCGACGCCGATCAGGGCGGCTGCATCATCAAGACGGGCAAGCAGAGCGTCCCATGCAGCGGTCGACATCCGCCTACTCGGGGATGATGCTCGGCGTAACGCCTTCGCGATAGTGAATGAACAGCGTCTCAATCAGCGGCGCAATGCCGTCGGTCGTGCTGCCCGGTGCTGTCGCGACGGTCACCTGGTTGCCATAGATATGGACGTTCTTCACGCCACCACGCTCGAACAGCAGCCGAGCGAGACGGTCCGGCGGCCGATCAAAGATCACATCGGCGAGCGAGTCGTACCGTTCGTGCGCCATCCCTGTGAAGTTGCGGTCGCACTCGAAGCGGAACACGCCGGAGGTGGCGGTCGGATACTCCTTGACGTTGATAGCCAGGCCCATAACAACTGTGACGCTAATACCTATCGGTCCCGGCCTACGTTTTGGTGAGTGAATCTGTCGAACGCCAACGTGGCCCGGGTCGTACTGATCGCGTGCGCCGTCGCGACTGCTTTTTTTGGAGCCTTCTACGCAGTCGCGCGGCTCAGCCACATCGTGACGCTCGTCGTTGTCGCCGCCTTCATCGCGATCATCCTCGCCCCGCCGGTCGACCACCTCGTGCGGCGAGCGCGGTTCAAGCGCGGCTACGCCGTGGCCCTCGTGTTTCTCGTGGGCATCCTGGTCTTCTCCGCGCTGACCTACGCCTTCGTGCGCCCGATCGTCGATCAGTCCCGCAATTTCGTGGAGGACCTGCCGACATTCGTGGACGACGCCAAAGCCGGGAAGGGCCGCATGGGTGAACTGGTCAAGCACTACAAGCTCGACGAGTTCATCGCGAACAACCAAGACCGCCTCGAATCGGCGCGCAGCGAACTCGGCAGCAAGGCCGTCCCGCTCGCCTCCACGGTTGCGAGCAGCCTGGCCGCGCTCGTGACCGTCCTCGTGCTCAGCATTCTCATGCTGATCTCCGGGCCGGATCTGCAACGCGGAATGCTCGACCTCATAGAGAACCCGGCCGCCCGGGAGCGGATCCGAATCGTGGCGCACGATTCCGCCATGGCGATGACGCGTTACATGGCGGGCAACCTGATCATCTCGCTCATCGCCGGCCTCGCGAGTTTCGTCGCGCTCCTGGTTACGGGCACGCCGTTCAAGGAAGTGCTGGCGTTGTGGGTCGCGTTCGCCGACCTCATCCCGCTCGTGGGTGCCACGCTCGGCGCCGTGCCCGCCGTGCTGGTCGCGTTCTTGCATTCGACGACGTCGGGCATCATCGTCCTCGGGTTCTTCATCGCCTACCAGCAGTTCGAAAACCACGTCCTGCAGGTGACGATCATGAGCCGCAGCGTGAACCTCAATCCCCTCGCGGTGTTGGTGAGCGTGTTGGTCGGCGTCGAGCTCTTCGGCATCCTCGGCGCCTTGCTCGCGATCCCAGTCGCCGGTGTCATCCAGGTGATCGCCCTCGACCTCGTCAGCGCACACCGGGCGAAGCGATCGCCCACCCCCCAGCCACTGAGCGACTAGAGGTCGCGGACTCGCTCGAGCGCGTCGAACACGTCGACGAAGCGCGTCGGCAGGGGCGAGAAGCCGAGGCGCAACACGTCCGGTGCACGGAAATCGGGGACGACGAGTTGCGCTTGGATCAATGCCGTGCACACACGCTGGGCGTCGTCCCGCGCGATCGCAAGGTGGCCGCCCCGGCGCGCCGCGTCCCGTGGTGTCACGACCCGCCAGCCCTGCCGCGCCAGCCAGTCGTCGGCCAGCGTCTCCGCCATCGCGACCAACCGCTCGGACTTGGCGCGGATCGCATCGATACCCGCCGCTGCGATCAACCCAACGCCTTCGTCAACCAGCGCCGTGCCAAGGATGTTTGGCGTGCCGCTCAGCCACGATCGCACGCCGTCGGCCGGGTCGTACGCACCGCCCATCGCGAACTGATCCCGCTGACCGAACCAACCCCACAACGGCTGGCGTAGGCGCTCCTGCCCGGCCGATGCGACGTACACGAACGCGGGCGCACCCGGCCCGCCGTTGAGGTACTTGTAGGTGCAACCCACCGCGAGGTGCACACCCCATGCGTCGAGCGCCAACGGGACGACTCCTACGGCGTGCGACGCGTCCCAAATAATCTCGCTGCCCGCTGCATGCACGCGTCGCGCGATGGCCTCTACGTCGTGGAACGCTCCGCTGCGGTAGTGAACCACCGAGAGAACCGCGACCGATGGTGCACCCTCGCAGGCGGTAACAACGTCGGCTCCTGATTCCACCGTCACCAGATGCGCACCGTGCTGCGCCGCAGTGCTTTGCATCAGGTACCGGTCGGTCGGAAAGTCGTCGGCCGCGACCACGAGTTGTGCATCCGGGACGGCTGCGAGCGCGGCGCCGATCGCCTTTACCAGATTGACCGTCGTGGAGTCGCACACCACCACCTGACCTGGCGCGGCGCCGAGGCATGCTGCGCCAAGCCGGTCGCCCACTTCGAGCGGTAGGTCGATCCACTGCTCCCAACCCGCGGTGAGTTGGTTCGTCCACTCGCCGAGTACTGCCGTTGCGCGTGCGAGAGCCGAACGGGGCGGAGGTCCGAGTGAGTTGCCGTCGGCAAACACTGCGGGCGAAGACGATGGCGCGAATGCACCGACGAATTCGCGGAGAGGATCCTCCTGATCCAGCGCTAGCGCGTCTGCTCGGGACGGCGTCACGACGCGTCGTTCACCGCGGCCGCGGCCGCG
>JBKJQZ010000277.1:0-9240 GCA_046594835.1 Acidimicrobiales bacterium
CGCGTCGGCGATGAAGGCTGCGGCGAGGCTCGCTTCGGTGCTGCCCTTGGCCGCGTAGGTAACGGCGGCGTTTGCGCAGGCGACCGCCGCCGCGGCGTGCGCGAGGTCGTAGGCAACCACCTGGTTCGCGTCGACGCCGCCGTTCGCGGCGAGGTGCTTCGCTCCGACGTCGACGACGCCCTGCGCGTCCACAAGGGCGGCCCGGGCTTCGTCCATGGAAAAAGGCGCTGCCATGCTCGCAGCCTACGAGGCCGCGCGCCCCGTCAACTATGTCGGCAGCGGCCAGTGCGCAATACCGTGGCTACATGACGACGCACGACAGGCCGTTTGGGCGCTACTTCGAAGACTTCACCGTTGGTGACATCTACAAGCACTGGCCCGGCAAGACCATCACCGAGGCCGACGACCATCTGTTCTGCATGATCACGATGAACCACCACCCGTTGCATACCAACGCGTGGTTCGCCGAGCACGAAACCGTGCAGGGCAAGAACGTCGTGGTGGGCAACCTCGTCTACAGCCTGGTGCTGGGCATGTCGGTGCCCGACGTGAGTGGCAGCTGCATCGCCAACCTCGAGATCGAATCGCTCACGCACAAGAAGCCGACCTTCCACGGCGACACCATCTACGCCGAGACGCGCGTGCTCGAAGCGGTGGAGTCGTCGTCGAAGCCCGACCGCGGCATCGTCAAGGTGGAGACCAAGGGCTTTAACCAGCACGGCGAAGAGGTCTGCTACTTCCGTCGCAAGCTGATGGTGTGGAAGGCCGCCGACGCACCCCAGCGTCAGCGCCCCTACCGCGACGACGCCTGGTCCTAAGCGCGCACGAGCGGTCGCGCCGCGGCTTGGTCGTAGAGGTCTTGCAGCCGACGCCCGGTGCTCTTCGGCAGGTGCCGGACGTGACGCCACCGGAACCGACCACATAACCAGCCCGTCGCTGCGACCACTCGCGTTTCGCGGGTCGTGTCGTAGTCCTGTTGGTTGTCGTGGTCTCTTGAATCGAGTTCGAGGAAGAGCCCGATCTCGGGCCACGCCAGATCGACTCGGGCGACGAACTCGCCGTGCCGGTCAGTCACGACGTACTGGCGGACCGGGTCAGGGAGTCCAATCGCGCGGGCGAGTTGCACCGCAAGCGTCTCGAGCAGGCTCTCGGTCGGCGGCGCACCCACCGGTCTCAGTGCGAGCACGCGCGTGATGCGCGCCGACGCCGCGGCTGCAACTTCGTCAACCGCAAACAGCCTCTTGCGTAGACCCGACTCGAACGCCTGCTCCCACGTGAGGTCGTCCATCGTCTCCGCCAGGTCGACGATCGTCTGCAATCCGTCCGTACACGCGTAGCCGTTCACCTCGACGAGAGTTGGCTCGATGCGTCGTCGCTTCGGCACGCGCAAGGTGACCGCCACAGAGTCGAACGCGTGCAGCACGCCAGCCACTTCGCCCCACGCGTAGCCCGGGTTGACCCGCATCCGACCGAGCGCTTCTGTGAACGCGTCCGGCGGATCACCGCCCTCGGCGTACACCCCGCGCGTAATGCGGACGTGCCGTCCGCTTTCGACGCCGTACTCAAGCTGTCGCTCGCTTAGCCCATCGGCCCGTGCTTCGGCCGTCGTAAACACTCTTCGCACGTCGACTCCCGTGCCAGCGCCCTGGAACCCACAAGATTCAGTCGATCTCGGGCAAAAATTGTGGGTTCGGGGGCAATCGGTTGGCGGGGAGGCGCGGGCGGGACGTTACGCCCGGGGTGTTACGAGGCCAGCCAGTCGAGGACGAGCTTGTTGACGCGCTCAGGCTGTTCGACTTGGAGGAAGTGGCCGCAGTCGTCGAGGACTTCGACGCGGGACTCGGGCGACAGAAACATCGCCGCATTGGTGGTGAGGTCCGCGCCGAGGCAGCCGTCGTCGCGGCCGTGGAGGTACAGCACGGGCTGGGTGGGCACGCCCGAGGTCGCCGCCTGCAGCGCGTCGAGCGACGGGTCCTTGGGTGCGTCGGGGCTGAACATGGCGCGGTAGTAACCGATCGCGGCTGCGAGGTTGGCGGGGTCGCGCAGGGCGTCTTTGACTGCGGCGACGTGCGCGGTCCCGTCGTAGCCCGGCGACCAGTCGGCCCACAGGCCGTCGATGAACTCGAGGTCGTTCATACCCACAGCCATCTCGGCCAGCGGGTTCTGGAAGAAGAACATGTACCACGACCGCTGCAGCTGCTTGTACGAGAGAAAGCCCATCCCGAGCGCGTTCGCAGGTGGCACGGCCATAGTCACGACTCGGCTCCATTTCTCCGGCGCGGAAACTGCGATGCCGTAGGTCGCGATGGCGCCCCAGTCGTGGCCGATGATGACGGCGCGCGCGTCGCCGCCCAGCGCGGTGTGCAGCGCGTTTGCGTCGGCCACCAGCGCGCCGGTTTGGTAGACGCCGTCCGCAGGGACCGACGTGGGTGCGTAGCCGCGCAGCCACGGCGCGACGGCGTGAAAGCCCGCGTCGCCGAGCGCGCCGAGCAACGAGTTCCATGTGGGCGCCGCGTCGGGGAACCCGTGCAGGCACAACGCGAGAGGCCCGTCTGCGGGACCGGCCTCGAGGTAGGCGAAGTCGAGTCCGTTGGCGTTGATGGTCGGCATGTGCGCCAAAGTATTCGCCGTGCCGGTTCACATCAGTGCCGAAGAGGGTTACGCCAACGTCGGCGCCACCTACGAACAAGGTCGACCCGAGTACAGCGCGGCGGCGGTTGCCTACCTGGCGCAACGCCTCGGGGTCGCGCGCGCGGGCGCAACCAAGCGTGTCGTTGATCTCGCGGCTGGCACGGGCAAGTTCACGCGTGGGCTCCTCGCTGCCGGGGTCGTGCCGATCGCAGTGGAGCCCATCGCCCACATGCGCGAGACCCTCGCGGCGCTCGTACCGAACGTGGAGGCCCTCGACGGTACCGCCGAGTCGATGCCCTTCGACGACGGATCGATAGACGCGTTGGTGGTGGCGCAAGCCTTCCACTGGTTCGACGGCGAGAAGGCGCTCGCAGAAATCCACCGCGTGCTCAAGCCGCTCGGTGGCCTGGGTTTGGTGTGGAACGGCCAGGACCGCAGCGTCGATTGGATCGCCGCCATCTGGGCCGAAGTTGACGCCGCGCGCGACGACACGCCCAACGCGTGGAGCTACGCGTGGCGCGACGCGTTCGACGCCACCACCCTCTTTAGCCCGTTGATCAGCACGACCTTCGCCTTCGACCACGAGACCGATCGCGACGGCCTGGTCGCGCGTGTCATGTCGATCTCGTTCATCGCCCGCGGTCCCGTGGCCCAACGCGAGCACGTGCAAGCCCACATCCTTCGCGTGTGTGACGAGGCCGGTCTGCCCGAGCGCTTCGTGATGCCGCACAACTGCTTTGTGCACTGGTGCCGCCGCGTGTGACCGCCCCGCGCCTATCGAAACTGCAGCGACACCTGCTCGCGTGGGCGGAGCGCGACGGGCGCGACCTGCCGTGGCGCCACACCCGCGATCCGTGGGCGATTCTCGTTAGCGAGGTGATGCTGCAGCAGACCCAGGTCGCGCGGGTCATCCCGGCGTGGAGCGCGTTCCTGCTCGAGTTCCCGACTCCGACGGTCTGCGCGAACGCAGACCAATCAGCGGTGGTCACGGCCTGGCACGGGATGGGCTTTAACCGGCGGGCCCGCAACCTGCACCAGTGCGCGATGGCTTTGCGCGACACCCGCGACGGGACGGTGCCAGGCACGCTCGCCGAACTCGTCGCCCTGCCGGGCGTTGGTCCGTACACGGCCCGAGCTGTGATGACCTTCGCGTTCGAGCAAGCCGTTGGCGTGGTCGACGTAAACGCCGCGCGCGTCCACGCTCGCATCGCCGGACGCGCACTCACCAACAACGAGGTGCAGGCCGCGGCCGATGCGGCGACGCCCGTCCACGATGCGTGGCGCTGGAACCAGGCCGTGCTCGACCTTGGCGCGACCATCTGCACCAAGCGCGCGCCGAATTGCGACGAATGTCCCGTTGCCCGCGACTGCGCGTGGCGTGCCCGCAACAACGCGCAACCCGATCCGGCCGAGGGCAGCGCACGCATCCCAAAACCCCAGTCGCGCTTCGAGGGGTCAGACCGTCAGGGTCGCGGTCGGTTGATCAACGCGCTGCGCGCGGGCGCGGTGTCGAGCGAGCCGACAACGCTCGCGGAGGTAATGGGTTGGCCCGACGATCCGACCCGCGCGACTCGCGTCGCCCAATCGCTCGTGGATGACGGCTTAATGAAGTGGGAAGAACATGGAAACATCTTCTGCTTGCAGCAGTAGTTGTGACGTTTGTCACACAGTGAGCAAAGATCGTGCAAAGCGGTAACCTGCCGGAAACAGAGAGGGGGCACGGCGCTGAAGGTCACTTTTCATGGCGTACGAGGCAGTTGCCCGTGCCCCAGCGACGACAACGTGCGATACGGGGGGAACACGGCTTCGGTATGCGTTGAGGTCCCTGGCGAAGATCCGATTCTGTTCGACCTTGGCACTGGCCTTCGCCTGCTCGGCGAGTCCAGGCCCGTCACGCCTTTTACGGCGTCCGCGCTCGTAACCCATATCCACTGGGACCACGTGCAGGGCCTGCCCTTCTTCCCGCAGATTCACCAGCCGGGCAACAAGCTCGACATTTACGGGCCCCGTCAAGCCGACGGCACCCTCGCCGAAGTATTCGGTGGGCTGATGAAGCCCCCGTACTTCCCGATCCACTTCAGCCAACTGCAGGGCGACGTGCGCTTCATCGACGTCGAGTCCGACGAGATGTCGATCGGCAACGCCAAGGTGCTCGTGCGCCCCGTCCCGCACGTCGGCCCGACGGTGGGCTACCGCCTCGACTGGGACGGCGTGAGCATCAGCTACATCAGCGATCACCAGGCGCCCTACACCGAGGGCGACAACCCGACCACGAAGGCCGAGATCGCCGAGAGCGTCCTCGAGCTGTGCGATGGCGTCGACCTCATGATCCACGACGCCCAGTACACGCCGGCGGAGTTCACGCAGAAGTCTTTCTGGGGCCATTGCACGATCGACTACACGTTGTCGATCGCGAAGGCGGCGGGGGTCAAAGCGCTTGCGATGTTCCACCACGATCCGGGCCACAGCGACGACCAGCTGGACCAGCTGATCGAAGACGCGAAGTGCAAGGGCCGCGCGATGGGCATCCCCGAAGTGATCGGCACCTACGAAGGTCTCTGCATCGACCTCTAGGCGTTAGCGTCGATGCTCGTGAACACGATCGACGCGGGGCGCTTTAAGAGCGTCATGGGCCATTTCGCTACGGGCGTAACGATCGTTACCGCCATCGATGCCGACTCCGGTTCGCCGATTGGCTTTACGGCACAGAGTTTCCTGTCGCTGTCGATTGATCCGCCGCTGATTGCGGTGTCTCCCGCGAAGACCTCCACGTCCTGGCCCCGTATCGCCAAGGCTGACGGGCTGTGCATCAACATCCTTGGCGCCGATCAGGAAGCGGTGTGCCGCGGTTTCGCGACGCCGAGCGAGGACAAATTCGCCGGCATCGGCTGGCGGCCCTCGCCGTCGGTTGGCGCGCCGCTCATCGACGGCTCCCTCGCATGGGTCGACGGGCGCATCGAGGCGTCGTACGCCGCGGGTGATCACGAGATCGTGGTGATCGCAGTGCACGACTTAGGCGACGCAACCAGCGACGGCGCACACAGCGCGGGCCCTCTCGTGTTCTACCGGGCCGGGTTCGGTTCCTTCTCCGTTTAGCGATGGCGTTGATTGCTCGTCTGCTCCTAGGCGCGACGATGCTCATCGCGGCGAGCTACAAGCTCCAGATCCCCAACTGGGCCGGGGCGACGGCCGACGCCATGCGCCTTCCGTTGCGAGCGGTGCGGTTCGTGCCCGCAGTTGAATTCTTCGTCGCTGGTATGTGCTTCGTTGGGTTCCGATATGCAGGGCTTGTCGCCACCGCAGTCCTGCTCGCCTATACGGCGATCCTTGTGCCGCGCATCGGTGGGCCGCCGTGCGCGTGCTTTGGCCGCCGCGCCACGCCGATTACGCGCTGGACGATCTTCCGCAACATTGGGTTGATCGGGGTGGCCTTAGTTAGCGTGCTGGCATGAGTGAGCTTCAGGTCCGCGAGACCTCTATCGGTGGCTTGTATGAGGTGTCGCTTGTGGTCAATCGCGACAACCGGGGTTCGTTTCGCGAGGCGTACCAGGCGGAGAAACTGCGGGCGCTGGGTCTGCCGGATCTAGGTCCGGTGCAGTGGAACGTGGCCGAGATTGAAGATCGAGGGACGCTGCGCGGATTCCACGCGGAGCCGTGGGACAAGTACGTCCACATGATCGTGGGGGAGGCCTTCTGTGCGATCGTCGATCTGCGTCCAGAATCCCCGACGTTCAAGCGTGTCGAGCAGTTCACGATGACGACTGCGAACGCGATTTACATCACGGCTGGACTCGGTAACTCCTACCAAGTCACCTCCGACGGCGGGGTCTACGGGTACCTCGTCAACCAGCACTGGTCGCCCGCGGCCACGTACACGATGGTGTCCTACGCCGATCCCGAGTTGGCGGTGCCCTGGCCGATCGACCCCGCCGATTCGATCATCTCCGACAAAGACCAAAACCATCCGCCCATCTCCGCGGTCTTCCCGTCCTGACCCGGTTCCTCGCGCCCGGGGGGGGCGTTAGTCGGCGGCGCCGAGACGATTGAGGATGAAGGCCTGGACGCGGGCCTCGTCGTCCCAGGCCTGGTAGCGGCCCGACGGGCCGCCGTGGCCGGCGCCCATGTCGGTCTTGAGTAGCAGCGGGTTGTCGTCGGTCTTGGTCACGCGGAGTTTGGCCACCCACTTGGCCGGCTCCCAGTACTGCACCCGTGGATCGTTGAGGCCGGCCTCGACGTAGATGGCGGGATAGTCCTTCTCGTCGACGTTGTCGACGGGGGAGTAGGACTTCATGTACTGGTAGTCGTCCGCGTTGTCGCGCGGGTTGCCCCACTCTTCCCACTCGGTAACCGTTAGCGGGATGGTCTCGTCCGACATGGTGGTGACCACGTCGACGAAGGGGACTTCGGCCACGATCGTGTTGAACAGCGTCGGGGCCATGTTCGCGACCGCACCCATCAGGAGGCCACCGGCGGAACCGCCGCGCGCGGCCAGCCGTCCCTTGGCCACCCAGCCGTTGTCGACGAGGTGACGCCCGCACGCGATGAAGTCGCTGAAGGTGTTGCGCTTGTGCAGCATCTTGCCGTCCTCGTACCAGCCACGGCCCATCTCGCCGCCGCCGCGGATGTGGGCGATGGCCCACACCAGGCCGTGGTCAACGAGGCTGAGTCGGCTGATGCGGAACTCGGGGTCGATCGACAGTTCGTAGGAGCCGTAGCCATAGAGCAACCCGGGCGCAGCGCCGTCCTTCACGAAGTTCTTGTGGTGCAGGATCGAGATCGGGATCACGGAGCCGTCATCGCCGGTGGCCCATTCGCGCACGGTGACGTAGTCGGCGAGGTCGACGCCGAGCACTTCGTTGCGCTTGATGACTGTGGCCACGCCGGTGGCCACGTTGTGGTCGATCCAGGTGAGTGGCGTGCTCAGCGATTCGAACGTGAAGCGCAGCGTGTTCGTGTCGAACTCGCGGTTCGCTTCGATCTGCGCGTCGTAGACCTCGTCGTCGTAACGCATCGCAGAGTTGGCGCCGGTGGCGCGATCGATAAGGCGGATCGTGTTGAGAGCTTCGCTGCGTTCGCCCACGGCGATGAAGGATTTGAACGGCACTACCTCGTTGACGCGGGTGCCGGGTCGATGAGGCAGCAGTTCGGTCCAGTTGCCGCGACCGGGTTGGTCGATTGGAGCAACCACGACCTTGAAGTCGAGCGAGTCGTCGGCGTTGGTGAGGATCACAAAGTTTTCGCCGTCGTCGGCGGTCACGTACTCGACACCGTTTACGCGCGGCTCGATCACGGTGAGCGGGCCGTACGGGTCGTTGATCGCAAGGAAGTGGTCTTCGGTGGTGATCTTGCTGCCCGAGCGCACAAACACGAAGCGACCGGCGAGGTCGCGGTTGACGTGGACGAAGAAGCGATCGTCGGTGTCCTCGTACAGCACGTCGTCACGCGACGCGTCGCTGCCGATCACGTGGCGGCGTACCTGGAAGGGCCGGTGCGCGTCGTCGAGCATGACGTACAGAAAGACGTCGTCGGTGATCCAGCACCCGTGGCCGCTGGTGCCGGGCAGTTCATCGGAGAGGTCCTCGAGCGTGCGGAGGTTGCGGACCTTCATCGTGTAGCGCTCGTCGCCGTCGAAGTCGACGGCGTACAGCGCCCGGTTGTCGTTGGGGCTGATGATCGGCGCGCTGCAGGACAGGTATTCGTGGCCCTCGGCCATCGCGTTGCGATCAAGCAGGACGACCTCGTCGCCGCCACCGCGTGGGCGACGACACGAGTCCGCGTATTCGGCGCCTTCTGCGGTTCGGGCGTAGTACTCCCACGCACGCTGGGGCACGGGCGGCGTTGTGTCATCTTGTTTGGTACGCGCCTTGATGGTGTCGAAGAGTCGGCGTTGCAGATCGGCGAGGGGCGCGAGCATCGCGTCGGCGTACGCGTTCTCGGCTTCGAGGTAGGCGATGACCTCGGCGTTGTCGCGTTCGCGCAGCCAGTAATAATCGTCGACGCGTACGTCGCCGAACGCTGTCAGTTCGAAACGACGGCGCGGGGCGTAGGGCGGTTCAAGAGGAGACACGCCGTCATTATTGGCGTAGTCCGGGTAGACCCGCTCCGCCCGCAGCGGTGCCTCGCGTCGGGGTCGCTCCGGCTCCGGCTCCGGCTCCGGTACGGGGGCCCAGTCCCACTGCTCCCATGCGGGTTCGGGTTCTGGCTCCCATTCGGGTTCTGGTTCGGGTTCTGGCTCGGGGGCCCAGTCCCACTGTTCCCATTCGGGCTCGGCGTCGGGCACCGGCTCTGGCGTCCGCTCTGGCTCTCGCGCCCGTTCGGGTTCGGCCGCGCGTCGGGGTGCGACGACCGGCTCGTTTTCGACGATCGCCAGCCGGCGAAGGCGAAGGCGCCGAAGGCGCGAGAAGCCGAGCAGTGCCACGAGCAACGCAACTACAGCGGCAACCACCACGACGGCGATGGGGAACCCGCCGGACCTTTCGTGCCTGGGTGGCGCGGTAGTTGTGGTGACCACGGCGGGCACCACCGGCGCGGGATCCACGAGGACGAGTTGTGCGCCGAGGGCGCGCTGGCCTCCGTCACCTGCCGCCGATTCGAGCCGCTGAATCAAGC
>JBKJQZ010000034.1:0-5662 GCA_046594835.1 Acidimicrobiales bacterium
CGCCGTGGGTGATTACGTGCGCCTCGCCCGCCAGCACGCCGTTGAGCGCGCGTTCGGCCGCAAGTTCAGGCATTGCCAGGTCGCGCTCGGTCATCGGACGGCTCTCCATCATCGCCATGAGGTCGTCGTTGTCGACCCCGCCACCACCGAGGCCGTTTGGACGGGCCAACGCACTCGACTCGAGGTGACGCGTGATCATGCCGGAGGGGTGCACGACCGACACGGTGATGCCATCAGGCGCCAGTTCGAAACGCAATGTCTCGGCGAGGCCAACTACCGCGTACTTGCTCGCTTGGTAGGCCCCAAGCCGGGCCGCGGGTGCGAGCGCATTCGCCGATGCCGTGACCGCGAGGCGTGGGTTCTCGCCCTTCTTGAGCAACGGAAGAAACGAGCGCACCGTGCGGGCCGTACCGATCACGTTGACGTTGAGCACCCAGCTCCACACGTCGTCGGGGATCGTGGTCACCGCCCCGAAGTGCTGCACGCCGACGTTGGCCCACAGCAGGTCAACGCGTCCGAACGTCTCCGCCACCGTCGCCGCGGCGCGCTCGACGTCTTTCGTTGCGCCGACGTCGACGCGGATTCCGATCGTCTGGACGCCGTGATCGGCGAACAACGCCTCGGCGGCTTTCGACGCACCGTCGCCGTCGTAGTCGAGGACCGCAACGTCAAAGCCGCGCCTAGCGCAGTGCTGGGCGATTGCGAGGCCAAAGCCCGAAGCGGCTCCGGTGATAACCGCGACCGTCATGAGCCGAGCTCGATGTCGTGTTCGACAAGAGCATCGACCGCGACGCTGACGCCGTCCACGGCCCGGTGTTCGCCGAACACCACGCTGATTCCGTTGGCCTCGAGCAGCGCCATGCCGGTTTCCCTCCCAAAGGCTGACCGGGCCATCCTAGAACCAAATGATGTAGATATATCGGCGTAGGTCATCGTGTTACATTGACGTCGAAGTCAAAAGTATAGAGGGGGGACGGCATGACTGCCATCCTGCAAGGTGTCCGCATTCTCGAGGTCGCGGAGCACACGTTCGTGCCCGCCGCTTCGGCTCTTTTGGCCGACCTCGGCGCCGAAGTCATAAAGATCGAACACGTCGAGCGCGGCGACGCCATGCGCGGCCTCGCGTCGACGGGCGTGATGTCGCTTGGTGGCAACGTGCACGCGCTGCTCGAGCACTCGAACCGCGGCAAGCGCAGCATCGGCGTCGACCTCACTACCGACGACGGCGTCGACCTCGTGTACCAACTCGCAGCGAAGTCCGACGTGTTCCTGACCAACAAGTTGCCGGGCGTTCGCAAGAAGCTCAAGATCGACCTCGAGCAGATCCGCGCCGCGAACCCAAAGATCATTTACGTGCGTGGAACCGGTCAGGGCGAGCGTGGCCCCGACTCCGACAAGGGCTCGTATGACTCGCTCGCGTTCTGGGCCCGTGCGGGCGCCGCGCTCGGCGCGACGCGTCCGGAGTACGGCACCCTCACCACGCCTCCGCCCGCGCCCGGCTATGGCGACTCGATCGGCGGGATGACTATCGCCGGTTCGATCATGGGAGCGCTATTTCACCGTGAGCGGACCGGTGAGCCGACGGAGGTCGACGTGTCGCTGTTCGGCACCGGCATGTGGGCAATGGGCCAGGCCATTGCGCTGTCGCTGGTGATGGGCCAGCCCTTCCGCATGCCAGCCGCGGATCAGATGAACCGCAACCCGCTCGTCAACGTGTACGAAACCAAGGACGGCCGCTTCATCTCACTGACGTGCCTGCAGGCCGGCAAGTACTGGCGGCCGATGTGCGAAGTGATCGGCGATGAGTCGCTCATCACCGACCCGCGTTTCGCATCGCACCTCGGCCTGCTCGAGCACGGGGCTGAAGCGGTTGCGATCCTCAGCGACGCGTTCAAGCAAGCAACGCTCGACGAGTGGCGCGCGCGTCTCGAGAGCTTCGTGGGTCAGTGGGCGGTGTTGCAGAACGCGATCGAGGCCGCCGAGGATCCCCAGAGCGTGGCCAATGGCTACATGCAAACCGCCACCACGTCGGATGGCCACGAGTTCCAACTCGTCGCCGTGCCGATGCAGTACGACAACGCGCCGGCACCGACCAATCGCGCGCCGGACTTCAACGAGCACGGCGACGAGATCCTCGGCGAGCTCGGTCTTGACCTCGACGCGATCATCGACCTGCGGGTACGCGGCATCGTCGCGTAAGAGCGCGGCTGGCGCACGCCGCCCGCAATCAGGCCTGGGCGATGACCTCGGCGAAGGCTGCGAGGGTTTCGGGGCGTCCGAAATCTACGAACCACGTGTAGAAGCGCTCGACGCCCTTAGACGCAGTAGTACGGAAGTACTCGGCGAGTTCGTCGGTAGTGCCGATTACGGTGCGCTCACTCATGACGTTGGCTCCGTAGCGGCGTTGCACCGTCGCCCGTACCGCGTCGCGCTCGGACTCGTCGGTGATGAGCGCGACCATGGTTTGGATCGACACCTTCGCGTCGCCCACTTGGTCGCGTAGTTCGCTCACTCGATGGAGTTCGTGGATCGGCACGTTCCACCAGTCCGCGTGCTTACGCACCTGCTCCAGCGTCTTGGGTCCGACGCCACCAATCGTGATCGGAATCTTGCGGGTGGGGATTGGCGCCATCTGCGCGCCCGTGAGCGTGAAGAACTCGCCTTCGTAGTTCAGGGCCTCGCCGCGCCACAGCGCGGTGATGATGTCGAGCGACTCGGCGAGGCGCCGCACGCGATCGCGCGGCGCGTCAGAGCCCATGCCGAAAATCGGGAACTCGGTCGGCACCGAACCCCAGCCGATGCCGAGCTCGAAGCGGCCGTTCGACGCGTGGTCGAGCGACAACGCCTGACGCGCCAGCACGGCCGGGTGACGGAAGGTGTCACACAACACAAGGTGGCCGGCCTGCAGCGTGGTGGTCTTGGCGAGCACCCACGAGGCGGTCGTCATGGCGTCCCACATCGGCTGTTCGAACGCCATCGGCGGCGCCATGTGGTCCATGAACGCGATGCCGTCGAAGCCCGCAGACTCGGCCGCGAGCGCCCGCTCGGTAATCGCCTCGTGCGTCATGCGCATCTGCGGCAGGAAGAGGGTGAACTTCACGCGTTGGCTCTCTCTCGAAGCACGTTCTTTTCCACCTTGCCGGTCGCGTTGACGGGCAGCTCGTCGAGGAACGTGACGCGACGCGGCGCTTTGTAGTTGGCCATCTCGGCGCGGGCCCACGCGATGACCGCGTCCTCGTCGAGGGACGCGCCGGGCTCGGTCACAACAAAGGCCATGCCGACTTCGCCGAGGCGGTCGTCGGGGATGCCGATCACGGCGACCGCACGAATGGCCGGGTGCGCGATCAGAAGGTTCTCGATCTCGGCTGGATACGCGTTGAAGCCGCCAACGATGAACATGTCTTTCGCGCGGCCGACGATGCGCAGGTTGCCGTTTTCGTCGAGCGTGCCGAGGTCCCCAGTCTTGAGGAAGCCATCGGTCGTGAAGGACGCAGCGGTGGCCTCAGGGTCATCGAGGTAGTGCGACATCACGGTCGCGCCGCGCAGCAATACCTCGCCCGTCTCGCCCGCCGCCACCGACTCCCCAGCACTGTCAACCACTTTGAGGTCGAAACCGGGGCGGGCTTTGCCGACGGTGGTCGCGATGGTCCCGGGATCGTCGTCTGGGCCGGTGCCGCTTGCGGTTCCGCCCTCGGTGAGGCCGTAGCCGGTGCGCACAACGGTGAAGGGCAGCTCGTCGAACACGCGACGGATCAGCTCGACGGGGATGTCGGCCGCGCCCGTTACCGCAACGCGCAACGACGACAGGTCGTAGCTGGCGCGTTCAGGGTGATCGAGCAGCGCCTGGTAGATCGTTGGCGCGCCCGGCAAGACGGTGACGCGTTCGGTCGCGATGCGCTGGAGCACGCGGTCGGCGTCGAACACCGGCTCGGGGAGCATCGTGGCGCCCGCCGCGATGCAGGCGAGGATGCCGGCCTTGAGCCCGAACATGTGGAAGTACGGGTTGACCATGAGGTAGCGGTCATCGGCGGTTAGCCCAGTCATCGCGACCCAGTCGGTACCGATCCGCGTGGTGCGCGACTGGGTCTGGACCACGCCCTTGGGCACGCCGGTGGTGCCGGACGTGAAGAGGATGTCGGAGACGTCGTCGTCGACCACCTTCGCGGCGCGTGCGTCGAGTTCAGCGCGCGCCTCCGGCGTTGCACCGCGAGCGAACGCAGCGGCGTCGGTGATGCGCAGCGTGAGGTCGGGGAGCGTGGCGCCCTCGATCATCGCGAGATAGTCGGCGCCGAGGAACTCGGTAACGGTGATCAAGGCGCGAGCGTGACTGCGCCGCAGGATGTCGGCGGCCTCGGTGCCCTTGAAGCGAGTGTTGATCGGCACGAGGGTCGCGCCCGCCAGTTCGAGGCCGAGGAACGACACGATCCACTCGAGCGAGTTTGGCGCCCACATCGCCACGCGGTCGCCGACCTCGATGTCTGACGCGACGAGCGCAGCCCCGAAGGTGCGAGCGGCGGTGTCGAGTTGCGTATAGGTGAGGCTGGTGTCGCCGTCGACCACGGCGGTGCGATCGCCGTGTGCGTCGACGGCGCGGGTGAGCAATTCCGGGATCGTCATTGGGCTGCTCAGCGCTTGCGCTTGGTTGCTGTGGGTGCGTCGATGCCGAGTGAGTTGGCCCACAGGCGCGTCAGCTGTTCGGCCGCTCGGTCAAAGTCATACGGCGCCCAGCTCTCGACCAACCACAACTCGGCGAAACGGGCCACCATCGCGCCCAACGCCACCGCGGCGATCTCGGCGTCGATCGACTTGTCGGCGGCGCCCGCACGTTGGAGGCGCTTGATCGACGCCTCGGACCGATCGGCGAAGTGCTTCTGGCGCCGCGTCCGCGCTTGGTTCACGACGGCGTCGTAGCGCGACACCTCTTCGATGACGCCCATGATCTTGGCGTTATCGCGGTAGCGCTGCAGGTAGCTGCGGTTGGCGCGCAGGACGCGCTCGTACGCCGACAAAGACGCGTCGTCGGCGTGGTCCCCGTCGGACGACGGTGGCGAGGTGAGCAGTTCTTCCTGGACCTCGGCCACCTCACGGAAGACCTGTTCCTTCGATTCGAAGTAGTGGTAGAAGCTGCCGTGGCTCAGTCCGGCGCGTTCGGCGATGTCGGAGATGCGCGCCTCGAGGAACCCGGTGTCTTCAAAAACCAGCCGCGCCGCGTCGAGGAGACGGGCCCGGGTGGCGGCGCCTTTGCGTGATCGGGACCCGGCGGTGGGGGCGTCGGGTTCGCGTGACATTGACGTCAATATAGAAGTGCTGGCACGCTCGTGTGGTGGCTTACGAATTCATCACGTACGAGACCCTCGACGACGGCCTGATTGCGCGCATCATGCTTAATCGCCCCGACGCGCGGAACGCGCAGAACCGCGGGATGCTCGTGGAGCTCCACGAGGCGATGCTTGCCGCCGAAGCCGACGACCAAGTGCGCGTCGTGATCCTCGGTGGCCTCGGCCCGATGTTCAGCTCGGGGCACGACATGGGTTCGAAGGTTGCTATGAGCGAGTACGGCACGCACCCGTCGACGCTCGTCAACGGCGGCACCCGCGAGGGCGCCGAGCGCCTGATGCTGCAGGAGTGGCACCACTACTTCGAGAACACGCGCCGCTGGCGA
>JBKJQZ010000112.1:0-8363 GCA_046594835.1 Acidimicrobiales bacterium
GTCTACGGGGATCTCCCTAGACACAACATCCTCGAGCAGCGCGGCAAATGGCATTGATGTAATTCTCCGTCACCCCACACGCGCCGTCAACCCCCAAACCGAACAAATGTTCGAACATACGTTACGTGGGGCGTTTACCCCATGAGGCGTGGTTGACCGATGCTGCGTTCGTCCGATGCTCGGTCCATCGGGCGCGGCGTACACCTGTCCCATGACGATGACCGAGCCGATCGCCCGCCTCACCACCACGAGCGTGGGCCACGCGCTCATTGAAGAACTCATGGCCGGCGACTGGGACGCGGCGGCGTCGCTTCTGTCGCCCGACGTGCAGTTCCGCGCCGTCACCCCCGGGAACTTCTTCGAGCTCGCTGGTCGCAGCGACGTGCTCGCCCAGCTACGCCGCTGGTTCACCCAGGGCTGGCGTGACTCGCTCGACGGCTTCGAAGACGGCGCCGTCGAGGGCCGCACCGGCATGCGCTACCAGGTGCGCTGGAGCGACGAATACAGCCGGCGGTTCGTGTTCGAGCAGCAGGTCTATTACGAAGTCGACGCCCGCGGCGTCACGTGGATCGAGTTGATGTGTTCGGGCCACGTGCCCGTTCGCTAAACGTCGCGTCACGCGGCAACGTCTCAAGCGCAGCGTGCGCTGGAAGCGCCCGATTCCGTCCACCCACCGTTCGCAGCAATTCGTGGTCGGCGTGGTCGGCGAGCAGCGCGGGGACTGCTACCGAGGTGTCGAGCGCGTTCACGAACGCAGATCGTTGAGCGCGGCCTGCACGTCGTCGTCGGTGACGGTGTGGCCAAGGCCGGTCAGGACGGTCCAACCGTCCTTCGTTGTCAGGAGCCGCGGGTGGCCGTCCACCAGTGGAGCGATCGCGATGGTTCCATCGGGCGCCTCATAAACGTCGACCTCGGCTTCGCCGTCCCACCCCATCGCGCGTCGCATCGACTTTGGGATTACGACCTGGCCGTCATCGAGGAGTTCGCCGAGCGCAGCGCTGGAGCGGGGGCAGTACCGTCAGCGGCAAATGACGATTCGAGTCCACCTTCACGATGCTGGAAGGCGATTCACCGCCGTCGACGAGATCGTGTCCCATGTCGAAACGACGTGTGCGCGCGCCGGCGAGCTGCTGGATCTCGACGCTGTGGATGTCATTATTTATGAGAATGGTTGGGGCGTCATTCCGGAAGTCGGGTGCGGCGGAACCGCTCCGGGACCACACACGTTGCTTGTGTCCGTCGATCCGGGGCCGACCTTCGACGCCCACTGGCGCGCCGAGCTTGGGCCAACGGTTGCGCACGAGCTGCACCACTGCAAGCGTTACCGCTCAGACGGGTCGTACGGCACCACTCTTCGCGAAGCCATCGCGAGCGAAGGTCTGGCCGAACACTTCGAGGCGGCATTCCGCGGTGGCCCGCCGGTCTACGCCGTTTCCCTTACCGACCAAGAGCTCTCGCACGTCTGGGAGCTCGCGCGTCCCGAACTAGATGCACCCGCCTATGACCACGCCAAATGGTTCTTCGGGGGCTCAGACACACCACGTTGGGCTGCGTACGCCCTCGGCTGGGCGAAGGTCGCAGACGGCCTCCAAAGACTGGGGCTCGATGCAGCGGCGGCCTGGAACGCGCCCGCCGATGACCTCGTTTACTGACTGTTTCAGCGGCCGAGCAGGAGCCGCATCCGAATCGTCGTGAGCTGACCGGCACGACCGCCGCCGGTCCTGGCAGGCTGGACCACATGCGCAAGATCGCGACCAACAACACCGTCGACCGCGACGAACTCTTGGCGTTCATACGTACGCGGCATCGCGTGATCCTGCTCACGACGCGACTCGACGGGTCACCGCAAGCGTCCCCGGTCAGTGCCGGGGTCGATGGCGAGGGCCGTCTTGTCGTGTCGACGTATCCCGAGCGGGCAAAGGTCGCCAACGCTCGCCGCGAACCGGCGGGCTCGGCGGTGGTGTTGTCGGAGAACTGGAACGACGAATGGGTGCAGGTGTGGGGAACCGTCGAGGTGCTGGATCTTCCCGGGGCGCTCGAACCGCTGGTCGAGTACTTCCGCTCGATCTCCGGTGAGCACTCCGACTGGGACGAATACCGCGACGCGATGGTCGCGCAGGGCAAGTGTCTGCTGCGGCTCACGATCGATAGTTGGGGCCCGATAGCCACTGGCGGCTTCCCGGCCCGCCTCGCCGACAGCTGATTCATCGTCTGTGACCGACGCGGTGGTCTCGTGAATGCGCTTGTAATTCGAGAACTGCGAGTGGGTGAATCTGCAGCACTGGTCGCGCTTTGCGAAGCCGTGTTGGGGGCGGCGGCGCGGAGCCGGCCGCGCGCTCGTGACTGAAGCTATGGCGCTCGCACGCCAGAACGGCTCATCGAAGTTCTGGCTGTCCCACCGGGGGACACAACGAGGGCGCGCAGGCTTTGTACGCCTCGCTCGGTGGCGTCCGAAAGCCGCTCGGCGATGTCAACTACTGGTGGCAGCTCGACTGAGTGTCTGCCTTGGCAGGAGAGCGCAAGGCTGCTGCTGTAAATATGGGTATTGACCATATGTGAGATTCGCCATATCCTCAAAGAATGCCGTTTGATCTCGCGACTCACATCAAGGAGACGAGGAAGGCTCTCGGCCTGACTCAAATAGAGCTGGCTCAGCAAGCCGGTATCGATCAGGGCGACCTCTCCCGCATCGAGCGCGGCGAGATCGATCCGCGGTGGTCCACGGTGCAAAAGCTGTCGGTTGCGCTAGGTGAAATCGTGGCGCCGGTGTCCACGACGACGCGCCGCTCACTATCGCCCGAGTCCCGGGTTGCAGTTCGTGCCAAGGCTGGGCGTTTAAAGCGTGACGCGGCGCCTCACATTCCCGTCAAGCACTGATGCATCTGCGGCCGGCTGAAGAAGCCGACCGAAAGCGCCTCGCAGCTTTCCGATGTGCACCGGACAATGCGCCGAATTACCAGGTCGAGGTTGAGGCGTTCGCGCACGACCTGCTCGACTGGCTCGTCGCAGAGGTTGGGCGAGTCGTCCGTGTCCTGGAGGACCGGGGTGAAATCGTCGGCTTCGTTGCCTACGAGCCCGACGGCGAAGACGACTTTTATGTCAACGCAGTGGGAGTCGACAAAGAGCGTCACGGCGAGAGGCTTGGTCGAATGATCCTCGTCAACACGCTTGCGGACCTCGCCGACGGCCATCCGAATGGGATGGCGACGTGGCTGGTTCACCCGGCGAACCTGGCATCCATCTCCATGTGCGATGCCATCGGTGCCGACGCCAGCTATCCACCCGAGGATCGCCCGTACGTGCGATTCGCGATCGAGTTATGAGGCTCGGCGGCGACGCCCACCGAGTAGGTTTCGCTTCGTCGTTCCGCGTGTGGAAGGAGGTGCTTACAGATGCAGACCTATTTTCCTGGAGCACCTCTCCGCGCGGCTTGCTGACCTGACGCCGCCGCGCGCGCTCCGCAAACTCAAGGAGTACGCGTGTCAACAGCAAACGAGTTATGGCCACACGAGTTCGGCGTCGAGCTCGCCTTGGCCACCGAGTGGGTTTCTCAAGCAGTAGGAGCGCCCGCTCGTTTCAATCACGTTCTGCGCAACAAGCTCTGGGGCTTCACTGCGTCGTTCGCTGCCAGCTCGAGCGAACACGTTGTCCTCAAGATCGCAGCCCCGCCGCTGTTTCCCGCAGCGTACCGCGCGCACGAAGCAGCGCATCGGGTGGCGCCTAAGGCGGTGCCCGAACTGCTGCGGTTCGAGCACCGCGACGGCCAAGATTGGTCGCTCTTCGAATACGTCGACGGCCAATCGGCGCGGGGCGTCGGCAAGGACGCGGTCTTTGGTGTCGTTGCGGTAATCGCCGAGATCCAGCGCGGCATCACCGCGGCGTTGCCGCCAGACGTGCCGTTGCTAACCGCGACGCAAGTCGCTGCGCTTTTAACTGACCTCCACGACCAACCGGTCGACCTTGTGAACGACCTTGAAGGCCACCGCGACGCGTTCACTCGGTTCGGCGAGGAACTGGACTCACTCGTCCCGCTCTCGCTCGACCACGTTGACCTTCACCTCGGTAACGCCCTCTGCCGACCCGATGGACAGGTCGTCATTCTCGACTGGGAGGAGGCGGTCGTCAGCTGTCCGCTGTTCAGTTTCGAACGGTTGCGCGTCGACGCGGTCGACCACGGTGTTGCGGCCCTCGCCGAGCGCGCCTACGCCCACGCGTTGCTGCCCGCGCTCAGCTCGTCCGAACAGGACAGGGCGATGGCACTTGCCCGCGTACTGGCACCGATCAAACTGGCGCACGAGGCGCGCTGCTTCGCGGGCCTGCTCGGGTGGGACTACCCCCACACCCGTCTCACGACGCAGCTCATCAAGTCGGCGCTCGACGCGACAGCGAGCCTCGTCGGTCGGACGCGAACAAACAAGGCTTCCTCGCGCGACCGAGACCTCTCGGTGTCATTACGTGATGCAGGCTCGGGTGAGATTTGTCGCCGCGTTCTGGACACACTGCCGGCGTGGTTCGGCATGCCCGAAGCAAACGATGAATACGTCTCGTCAGCCGAGGACGGCTGCGCGTTCGTCGCGGAACTCGACAGTGAACCCGTCGGACTGCTCGTGCCGGTTCGCCACTCCGACGCCGCCGCCGAGATCCTCCTGCTGGCCGTCGCAGCGCCTCACCGCCACAACGGCATCGGTCGCGCCCTCGTCGAAGCCGCGGAACAAATGCTGAGCGACGAGGGCGTTGAGGCGCTCCAAGTGAAGACCCTCAGTGCGCGTCACCCCGACGAGGGTTACGAGGAGACCAGAGCGTTTTATAGAGCGCTGGGTTTCGTGCACCTCGAGGAGCACCCGATGTTGTGGGGCGAAGAAAGCCCGGCGCTGCAAATGGTCAAGGTCCTTCGATGAACGAAGCGCGAGAACCGAGCAGACTCTTTCTCGTGGCGCACGAACGATCGACTGCGTGGACGCGGAATCACTACTCCGACGACGCCAAGCTGCGGGCGCGTCAACGGTTGTGGGCTTCGCAATCGCCGCCGTTCGATCTCGTCGGCTGGACGCTCGATCTCGTCGTTCTCGACGACGCAACCCGCGTGCTTGACCTTGGTTGTGGCAACGGCGCCTACTTGCGTCGACTTCGCGAGGCGGGTGTGCCTGCGGTCGGATGCGACCTGTCGTTCGGGATCCTGCCGGTCGGCGAACACGCAGAACTCGTCAACGCCGACGCGATGGTGCTGCCTTTCCGCGGCGATTCGTTCGACGTCGTGCTTGCCCCCCACATGCTGTACCACGTGCCCGATCTGTCGAAAGCGGTACGTGAGATCCGACGCGTGTTGCGTCGCGGCGGCACGCTCGTCGCGGTATCGAACGGACAAAATCACATCCGGAGCCTGACTCGCCTCATCGAGGACAGCGTCCGGGAGGCGACACCAGGCTGGGAAATGCAATCACAGGCGACGCATGGGTTCTCGCTTGAGAACGGGCACCACGCTCTAGGCGCGTCGTTTTCGGCCGTCGCCTGCGTTCGTCCTGACAGCCCACCCGCCGTTGCGCTGACCGATCCGAGCCTGGCGGCCGAGTACGTCGCGAGCATGGGCGATGGATACGAGCACGAAGTGAACCGTCCGTGGGACGAAGTCGTGGAGCACGTTCGCCGGGCGGTCCAGGACGGTATCGATTCCAACGGTTCGTTCGTGGTCGCAGGTGATCCCGGCGCGTTCGTATGCACGTGAGCGCGTTCGGTGACTGACACCGAGTCCTTGCTTTACAAGGTCAGCGAGCCGGGCCGCGGCACTACCTTCGCGCCGAGGGTGTTCTGGCATTCGGAGGACTGGTCGTTCAGCGACGACCATCCGCACGACGGCCTCATCGAGGACTGCGTGCTTTACGCGGCGCCGTTCGACGAGATCAACATTCACTTGCTTCCATCGGTGTGGCGTCTGCGTGTCTGGCTCGACGAGGATGCGCGACGCGATCGCCTGCGAGCGATGGGTTACACGTGGCCCGAAGGGTTGCGAGCCGTGATCTTCACTTCGTCAGAAAACGAGGCGTTGATCCAACAGTTCGTGCCTACGGTGTACGCGTTCGACCGGGCTGGTTTCGAGGAGATCCCGACGGGGGAGTTCATAACGCGTACCGCGCAAACGGCCGTGGCTATCGAAGAAATCCCGCTTCCGATTGCGCTGCGTAGGTGGCATGTCGAAGTGATTTACGTGAGCGACACGGTCGCTTTCGCGCAACGTCTCCGCGACGGCGGCGTCGACCACCAGATTCAGGCCTGACGTGTCGACGGTCGCTCGATAAGAGGGTGCGCCACAGAGCTCAGCGCGATCCCTAGCTCGACGTCAGCACTGGCGCGCGACGTCACGCAGCGCGCGCCTCGGCATACTCATCCGACGCGATCACCCACATGAACGACTGGATGTCGACTAGGTCGCGTGGCACGAGGTCAACAAGGTCGTCGCGCATGACTCGGGCGAGCTCGAGCACGCTGCCATATGTGCTCGAGTACGGGGGCAACCGATAGGGCAGGTCGAAGCCGTAGGCCTGTGCCGCGCGCTTGGGGTGAGCGGCTTGATGAAGATATGTGAGCGGGGCCTTGCCATCGGGCCGAACACCGTGGCGACGGGCTACGTCGCGACCCGCGTTTGTTCGCGGGGGAGGTCGCCGAGAGTCGCGACCCAGCGGTCGAAGCGCGCTGCTTCGGTTCCCGGGCCGTGGAGCCAGTCGTACAAGCCTTCGGCGAATTGCGTGGTGTTCCGCGATGCCGCAACGCGACGGCCATCCACGAAGGCACGTTCACCTGCCGCGTTGCTGGTAACAGCTACGCATATTTCACGACAGAGCGTGTTTCATTTTCGACGCAGCGCCTACCACTCGGCCGCGTAGGTGAAGCTGGACGCGGACTTCCCGAGCCATTGCGTGAGTTTCATCGCCATAGTCATGCTGGTCCCGTATTTGAGGCGTGACAAGCTCGAGAGCGGACCCGGATACACGCCCAGGTAATCGGCCAGCGCCTTCCACGTGAGCCCTTCTGCTTCGCGGCGCGCCGACGCAGCTGCTGCGAGGGTCGGCACGTCCCAGCGGAGGCGATGGTGCGAGTCGGTCCGCGGCAAAGCCTCCGCGAGTCCGAGCGGATCACCTGTTGTCAGGAACGACTCCGGCGTCGCGTCGAGCCACCGCAGGTATCCGAGCGCGAAGTGGCATCCCGGCTCGGCTCCGGTCTTGAGCTTCGCCATTGTCGACGCCGCGATCGGATGGTTGTGCTTGCCCAGTCGGGCGCCGAGGCCGCTGTCGGCGTCGCGGAGTTCGCGGGTGACGCCGTTCCATGTCAAGCCTCGCTGGACTCGCTGATCGTCCATAGCGCTCCACAGGGCGATGCTGTCGAACCGGCAGGAGCGGAGGTCGAGCACTCAAAACAACGTAGCCACGACCTCGTGCGCCTTTCGGCGGCAGCCACTCCCGTACCCGCAGCCCAACCCATCGGCCGCTTACCCGCCGGCGAGGAACTCGGACAACATTGCGCCAAAGCGTTCGCGGTGCGCGTCCCAAAGCAGACCGTCGGGCGAGAACACTTCCAAGCGCGCCCCGAGCGCCCACGCCCACTGCTCGGCCATTTTCAGGGGATGGTCCCGGTCGATGTGTTGCGCGATTACCAAGACCGCACCACGGCGATCAGCGTGTGGCGTGAGGCGGACTGAACGCTTCCTGGGGGGTCGGTGGTTGGGACCTTGCGCCGGGTGTTGAAGTTTGGGGTGATTCTGCCGATTGGTGGGAGGTGCGCCCGCCTGTTCGCCGCGTCGCCATTTGTGTGCTCGCGTTGCTCAGCGCAGGGGCAGCCCTCGGCGCGCCTCGCGTGCGCGCCGCAGACGCGTTGCCGACGCTTCCTGCGCCGAGCAACCTCGGCGGACGCGACGCACGCTTCGGCGTCAACGGCGCGGTGCGCTACCCGCTAAAGCGCGGCGCTGATGAGCCGATCGACGTCGTGGTCGACGCGAACGGCCGCTACCTCGTCCTGTCCCGCATCGATACCGGATCGCCTGCGGCCGACGGAACCGACAGCGCCGCCGCGGTGTCACGCGTCTTTCCCGACGGGCGGCTCGACACGAGCTACGGCGCGAACGGCACTGCGGTAGTCGGCGACGCGTCCCAGCTCGTGCCGACTTCGGACGGGGGTGTGTTCGTCCTCGGCGGTCTCGACGCGGAGCGGTGGCAGATCGGCCGCCTCAACGCGCTCGGCGCGATTGACCGCGGGTTCGGCACCAACGGTTGGGCACTGATCCCGGTGCCCGCGGGCTGGCAGCCGTTCTTCGGTACCGCCCGTATCACGCTGCGACCCGGTGGTGGCGTCCTCGCCGTCGTGCCGGGCGAGGC
>JBKJQZ010000295.1:0-3585 GCA_046594835.1 Acidimicrobiales bacterium
TCCTCATTGGTCTTGCAGGTGTCGCCGGCCCTGAGCACACGTAACTGCCGCGAATCCTTGTGCACGCACCCGTTGATTACAGGAGCGCCAGCTGGGTCGGCGAGCGCGAAGCCACCCGTCGAACCAACGAGTACCGCTACCGCTGCGAGTCCAACCACACGCCTCCGCGCTGAAGAAGAAACGATCCGCATGCCCTTGCCCCCGGTTCCGCGGTCGTTCGGCCGCAGGTCGAGCATTTCATTTTCAGCTCAACCGGTCTGTGACGCCTGTCTCACCGTTGGGGCAGCGTCGTGGATGTTGTCGAAGTCGAGGTGGTCGTGCTCGGCGCAGTCGTGCTGGAGGTCGACGTGGTGGTCGGGTTGAACACGGTGCCGTAGTCGTCGAAGGTGCCGTAACCACCTGCGACGCGGATCCCACCGCGCCACGTGGCACCGTAAGGCAGGTTTTGGATCGTCCAGTCGCCGTGCTTGTCCACGCCGCGGAAGTAGTCGCCCCGCTTGCAGTTCGGCGGATTCTCAAGCGTCGAGCATGGCGGCACTCCGGGCAGCAGCGGACCAAACACGAACGGACCGTGCGGGTCATCCGCGATCGAGCCCAGCGACACGCCCGTCTCGACGGCCGCGTCGTAGGCGTAGAAGTTCAGGTCACGCGCGAGGCCGTTGGTGGAGAACGACCGCACGTGACCGCGGCCAGTGCGCGACGCAGTAACGATTTCGGATCCGGGGTTGAGGTCTTCGTTGAACGCCGCAACCGATACGCCACCGCTGTAGTCGGCGCCATAGGCAAACCAGCTCCCGATCTCGGCGAACGAAGGCGAGAATGTGCGCACGTGCGGGCCACCGCCGGGGCCGGCACCGGTGACGATGCCTTCGCGCTTGGTGGCGTCGACATACGCGCCGTCCACGTCGACGCCGCCCTTGAAGGTGGAGCCGTACGCGAGGAACTGTCCTGTCGAAACGGGTTTTCCATTAACGATGTCCCACACACGCACCAGCGGCGGTCCGTCGGTCGCGGGCGCAGTGAGGATCTCTTTCTCGTCGTCGCCGTCGATGTCGGCCACGCCCACGTTCACCCCGCCGCTGAAGCTCGCCGCGTACGCGAAGAAACTCCACTTGTCGATGGGCACACCGTGATCGGTGAAGACCCGCACGTGGGGCCCGCCGCCGGGCCCGGCTCCGACGATCACCTCGAGGTGGCCGTCGCCGTCGAGGTCACCGAGCGCAACGTCGACGCCTCCCGAGAACGACGGGGCGAAGGCGAAAAAGTTGATCTGCACCTTGGCGTCGCTGGCCTTAAACAGCGCAACGTGCGGGCCGCCGCCGGGCCCGGGCCCGGTGGCGATCAGATACTGCTGGGCCACCACACCTTCGGCGTCGCCGACGCCGAAAGCGAGCAGGGCCGTGGTGGCAACAATCGCGAGGAGTCCCGCGGAAACTCGACGTAGTGAAGACCGCATGCTGATGGTCTACCCCCGATCGCTACCGAAGCGTCATCGATGTCGGGTCGGAACCGCGTCACGTATTACGCCGACGGCGGCGCGAGACGCGAGACACCCGACGCCTCGAAGGCGTCGGCCACCATCGAGGTGAGATGCCCCACGAGTGTCTTGCGCGGCATCGTGCGGTTCGAGGACCACCACTCGACGGCGGCGAAGACCGCACCCGGCAGCGCGTGGCCCCACACCTCGCCCATCGCCGGGTCGCGACCGACCGCGAACAACGACGCAGAAAACGACGACGCAAACATCGAGCCGAGCGCATTGTTCATCGAACTCGGCTCGGGCCCGCTCGCTTCGAGGAAGAACCGGAACAGGTCCGGCTCCTTCTCCACGAACATGCAGAAGATGTTGATGCCCTTGGCCACCGCTTCGCGCAGCGGGGCCGGCTCCTCGAACACCGCGCCGATCGACGGAACGAGTTCGGCCGCGAACCGGTCAATCAACGCGTTGGCGACCCCGGCGCGATCACCGAAGTGGTCATAGAGAATTGGGCGGGTAACGCCCGCGGCATCGGCGAGTTCCTGCATCGACACGTCGGGCCCGTGCTTGCGGATCGCCTTGACGGCGGCCTCGAGCAACTCCTCGCGGCGCGCCGCAGGGTCAACCCGGGGGCCCCGGGGCCGGCCGACGCGACGTTTGGGCTCTGTGTCCGCCATTACGTCAGCAGACTACCCGTTGACCAATAAACCAACACTGTGTAAGTTACACCGTGTTATTAAACCAGCGGAGGGAAATACACGTGGCGACTGACGCAGAGATTCTTGGCCGGGACGACCAGGACGACCTCGACGCGATCCTGGCGGTCAAGGCCGACTGGGACGCGACGATTCGCACCGTCCAGAACAACGCCGAGACCATCTTCACGTGGGATTACGAGCGCTCCCGCGCACCGCTCTCCAAGCTGTACGAAAAGGCCAAGACCTCGCAGTGGAACGGCTCGACCGATCTGCCCTGGGACACCCACGTCGACCAGGAAAAGCTCGCCATGATGAGCCCCGACGCAAACCCCGAAATGCTCGCCGCGATGGGCATCGACCTCACGGGCAGCCCAATGGCGAAGTGGAGCCAGAAGGAATGGACCGAGCTGGCGATCCACCAGCAGAACTTCATGCTCAGCCAGTTCATGCACGGCGAGCAGGGTGCTCTCATTTGCACCGCCAAGATCGTCGAGACCGTCCCGTGGATCGACGCCAAGTACTACGCGGCAACCCAGGTCATGGACGAAGCTCGCCACGTTGAGGTCTTCGCCCGCTACCTCGACGAGAAGCTCAACGGCCACTTCCCGTTGAACCCACACCTGGGCCTGCTCCTCGACGACATCATCAGCGACGAGCGGTGGGATTTCACGTACCTCGGCATGCAGATCATGGTGGAGGGCCTCGCCCTCGCCGCCTTCGGTCTCGTGCAGGCGATCACGCCCGAGCCGCTGCTCAAGCAACTGCTGCGCTACGTCATGTCCGACGAGGCCCGTCACGTTGCCTTCGGCGTGTTGTCGCTGAAGGAGTACTACGAGGGCCTCACCTCGCACGAGCTCGGCGAGCGCCAAGAGTTCGCGTACGAAGCCGCCGTTCGCTTGCGCGACCGTCTCGTCGCCGCCGAAGTGTGGGAGCGCATGGGCGTTGACCCCAAGGTCGCCCTCAACACCATGCGTCCTCCCGGCATGGAAAAGACCGACGATCCGTTCCAGCAGATGCTGATCTCCAAGATCGTCCCGAACCTCTCCAAGCTCGGCCTGCTCGACGCCAACGACAAGTGGCTGCGCAAGAAGTTCGACACGATCAACCTCAGTCAGTTCGAGACCTGGACCGACACCGAGATCGAATACGAACTGCTCGACGCCGTCACGCAAGATCGCGAAGCGGCCGCCTCCGCGTAGTCGACCCCCCGGGTCGGGCTCGTCAGATGTCGAGCTCGGCCCGTCCGCGCACGCCCAGTTTCCGGTACACGGTGTGCGCGTGGCTCTTCACTGTCTGCATGCCGATAAAGAGCTGATCGGCGATGTCGCGGTTGGTAAAGCCTCGGCGCAATAGCGCGAGCACTTCGCCCTCACGGCGCGTCAGCCCGTCGGCCATGCCGCTCCACGACAG
>JBKJQZ010000324.1:0-3306 GCA_046594835.1 Acidimicrobiales bacterium
CGAGCGAAGGTGCGAGGCGACGCGGCGGCCGTTGAGCAGGACCTCGATGCTCGTGGCCGTCGCGCGGACCCAGACCTCCTCGTGCACGAGCGCGTACGGCACCGTGTAGACGGCCACCACGATCCGGAGAAATCGGACGCGATCTCGCGCGCGGCGTAGCAGCGCGCGAGACCGCTCCCCGGCGCCGCGATCAGCGGCGCTTCTTCGGCGGGCGTCCCTTCTTCTCGAGGCGCTCCTTGTCGCGCCAGGAGTCGGCGTCGATGTCGATGACGTGACAGTGCTGAGCGAAGCGGTCGACGAGCGCGCCGAGGCAGGGTGCGTCGCCGAACACGCTGCCCCACTGCTTGTACGCGAGGTTGGTGGTGATCACGATCGCGCGGCTCTCGTGCCTCGTGCTCACGATTCGGAAGAGCAGGTCAGCCGTCTCGGAGTCGCATGGGACGTAGCCGAGCTCGTCGATGATGAGGAGGTCTGGGGTGGTGTAGCGACGTAGACGCCGCTCGATCGCGGGGATCGTGTCGCGCCGCATGAGGTCCGCGAGGGTGGCCGCGAGAGTCGCGAAGCGGACGGTGTGGCCCTTGGCGAGCGCCGCAAGGCCGAGGTGCTTGCCGAGAGTGCTCTTGCCGACGCCGGCGGGACCGCGGAGCAAGATGTTCTCGCCTCGCTCGAGAAAGCCGAGGCTCTCGTGAAGCTCCTCGAAGAGGTCGCGCGCGATCGTCCGCGGATGCGTCCAGTCGAAGCGGTCGAGAGGCTTCACGGGGCCGAGCGTCGCGGCCTTGGCCCGCGCCGTGAGGTTGCGGTCGTCGCGCTCGCGCTTCTCGAGGACGCCGAGCTCGAGGCAGAGCTGCGCCGGCGAGAGCTTGCTCTTCGTCGCATGGGCGATGAGCGCACGAAGCGCCTCCGCGGATGCTCGGAAGCCGAGCGCACGAAGCGCCTCCGCGGGGTCACTGGTCGTCGTCATCGTAGCCTCCGAGGTCGTGCGGAACGACGTCGCGCTCGACGACATGCGGAGCGAGCTCGATGGGCAACACACGGCGCGGTCGCGTGCGCCGCTGCTCGCAAAGGATCGCGAGCGCGCCGTGATCGTGGCTGCCCTTGTGGAGGAGGTCGTCGACGGCCGCCGCGAGCACGGTCGCGCCGTAGAGGTCGAGCAGCTTGAGGGTGCGCGCCACGAGTGAGCCGACGTTCCGGCCATCGTCGAGCCAGCGCGTCGTGAGCTCGTCGATGCGTGGCACAGCGGCGCGGAGGCGGTCTCGCCCCTTGCCGTCTCGGGCGCCCGGCTTGGTGGCGAGGATCGCGGCGCGATGCTCAGGCGTCTCGATGGTGGTGTTCTTCGACCACGAGCGCGCGTGGCTCGCGACCAGCTGAGCGCCATCGAGGAGACGCACTTCGAGGTCGCTCGCGACCAGCGTGAGCATGCGGTTCGCGGCCTCGGGCGGGACCGAGTAGCGGTTGGTGTCGAAGGACACGAGCGCCGTCTTGTCGGCCGCCGCGCTGGTCACGAGCTCGGTCGGGATCGCAGCGTCAGGCAGCGGAAGCAGCCGCGCCCTCTCCTCGGCGAAGACGTCTTTGACCGTGCGCTCACGTTGCTTGGGGTGCTGGCGCTTCATCGACACGTTGTCGAGAAAATGCAGGAGCGCGGCGTTGCCGCTCTCGAGAGAGCTGATCACGCGAGCGGCGAAGAATCGCGTCTTCAGGTACCGGATGCCGCGCTCGACGCCACCCTTGTCCGTCGGCGTGCGGACCTTGCACGCGCGAAGCGAAACGTGCAGCGAGCCGGCCAGCTCCACGAGGTCGGACTGGAAGCGGATGGCGCTCCCGTCGCGCGCGGCGACGATGCTCTTCGGGTTGTCGAAGAGCCACTGGTGCGTGACCCCGCCGAAGTACGTCGCCGCGCGCACCAGCGACCGCACCAGGCTCGCCGTCGTCTGTTCGAAGACCAGCTCGGCCCAGAGCGCCCGCGAGTGCCGGAGCAGAATCACGAAGCAGTACAGCGGACGCACGCCGCCCTTCACGCGGATCTGACCCACGTGCGCCCAGTCGATCTGAGACTGCTCCCCGGCGAGCGTCTCGAGCCGCACGTACACCTCGCGCGGAGCAGACGGACGATTCGGCAGCACGAAGCGACGCAGCGTTCGAAGGCTCCCGGTGTACCCGCGCTCGCCGAGCATGTCGTAGATGCGCGTCGAGACGAGGCGCGGGTAGCGCCCGAGCGTCTCGATCACGAAGCCCCGGTAGGGGTCGAGCACGCTCACGCGACGCTCGTGACCCTTGGGCTCGGGCCCGAGCGGACCGACCACGCGCTCGATCACGTCGTGATGCAAGTTGAGCTCGGTCGCGATCGTCCCCTTCTTCCAGTGCTCACCGAAGTAGAGCCGACGGATCTCGATCTCGGTCGCGCGTTCGATCGTCATCGCGACCACCCCCAGCCGAGCTGCCGCAGATCGCGGAAGTCGACGCCCGGTAGATGCAGCTCGCGTCGTTCGCGCCGGCGATCACGACGCGTGACCCGCGCCGCGACGCCGACCTCGTAGAACAGGCTGCGTTCGCCACCGTCGTGGCCGTCGAGCAGGCCGAGTCCGCACGACGAAGTGGACCGCTCGTCCACACACAGCACAACGGAGAGGCGCTCGCCCACGAAGAGCGACAGCCCCTCGAGCAGCGTCGCCATCGCGCGCGGGTGCGCCCTCGGGCTTGGCGGCAGGATCGCTCTCCCGATGTCCCTCGCGTCCTGCGTGATCAGCAGGCGCGTTCGCGTCGGCTCCGCCGACAATCTCACCGTCGTGTTCTGCATCGCTCTCGTCTCCCGCCGGGGGCGGCGCGGACGACGTCGACATGACGGCGGGCGTGCTCTCGGCGGCGGAGAAGGTCGCAGCCGTTGGCAAGTTGTCGGCAGTATGTCCCGTCACGCGCGAGGCAATGTCGCGCTGCCGAGACCGAAGCTCGCGGTTCCGATCGCAGTGATCTTCGGCCCCCTCCACGCTCGCCTGGTGACGCGCGTTGCTCCTCCGTCGCGACGCGAGGCGGCCAGCGTCGCGGTGCTCCTCGCCGCAGTAGACCTGTCCGCGATCACAGCACGGGCAGACCACGAAGAGCGCCATGCACCACGGGCATCTCCCTTCGCGCCCGATGTGTTCCGTCCTGCACGCCATCGTCGGCGAAGGGACGCGACGCTTTCTTGCCCTCGCTCCGAGATGGGGCGAGGCTCATCGAGTCGGGCACCGTCGTGTTCCTCCCGACCGAGGGCTCAGGCTGTCACCTGGGCCCTCTCGTTTTCCGTCGTCGCGTTCCTGACGAACGCTACCG
>JBKJQZ010000344.1:0-3882 GCA_046594835.1 Acidimicrobiales bacterium
GCCGTAGTGAATCCCGGCACGAACCAGCTGCTCGGAAGATACGGCGCCGCCGGTCCCATCGCGCCGGTCGAACAGGCGGATCGCGTGCTGCAGGTCTTTGCTGGCCAACTGCGCGAGTACTCGATGCGCCACTATCGGCTGCTCGACTCGATGCAGCTAATTGCGATGCCGACGCAAAGCGCAATGGTCGCTACGGGTGGAGGCTTCGCTCTCCCGACGTTCTCCGGGGTGCTGCTAATTGGCAACCCGAAGTGCAACGGCCTCGCGCCGACCATTGCGGGCAACGAAGGCCGATTTGTAGGCACGCCGGGCGCGGATGTGATCGTCGGATCGCCATTCAACGACGTGATCGACGCCGGAGGCGGCGACGACACTGTGTGCAGCGGCAACGGTGATGACTCCGTCTATGGAGGGACGGGCGCTGACGCCCTTGACGGTGGATCGGGCACCGATACGTTCGTTTCTACTCGGAGCAACGCGGCACACTCCATCTCGCTCGACAACATTGCCAACGACGGCACGGCCGGCGAGGGCGACAACGTGCACGACTCCTTCGAGATCGTGCTTGGATCGGACGGCCCGGACACGATCGTCGGCTCATCAGGCGCGGACACGCTCCTGGGCGGCAACGGATCGGACCTGTTGATTGGCGGCGGCGGCGACGACGTGCTCTCGGGAGGGTCCAGCAACGACACCTTGCGGGGTGGCCGGGGCAACGACCGACTCGTTGGTGGTCTGGGTTCAGACAGGCTGCAGGGCGATATCGGAGCCGATGACCTCGATGGTGGCGACGGTACCGACACGGTGCTCTTGGGTTTGGAGCCCACGAGACACGTGGTGGATCTCGACAACGTCGCGGACGACGGTGCAATCGGCGAAGGTGACAATGTTCGGTCTACCAACGAGATCATCGTTGGAAGCCCCGGACCCGATGTCATCGTTGGAACCGTCGGGTCGCAGATGCTGTTCGGCGGCGCCGGAAACGACCAGCTGTACGGATTGGGCGGTCCTGACGCTCTCTACGGAGGGGACGGCGATGACCGGTTGTATGGCGGCGAGGGCAGTGACGTGGTGTCGGGCGGCGGTGGGACCGACTACTGCGTCCGACAGGACGTCGACTCAGTTTCGAGCTGCGAGTTCGTCACAGGCTGATCGCCGCGCGGCGCGCCAGACGCTGGTCGCGACGTTATGACCACCTCAATCCGAAAACGTTCGCTGGCGCGTCGCTGTGTCAGACGCCAATAATTTCAGCCGGAGTTCCGACAGCGCGTAACTTTTCGCACATGCAGGCAGCCGATCTGGAACGGGGTGCGTTCACGGACGTCGGCCCCTGGGTGGTTCCCGAGGAAGCCATGGCGTGGCAACACGGCATCGGCGAACTCCGTCGCACAGTCGCGGCGCAGGTACCCGAACTGGTTCGGCGCCGAAGGGTCCCGCCGGTGCAGCGCGCTGCGATCACGGGCTGGCACATCGGCGGCGCGCTGCTGGGCTGGAAGTTCAAGGACCAGCGCCGCAATCCTGAGACCGCCCGCGCCGGGTTGAGTCGCCGTCTCCGCGTCGCCTTCGCCAACCTCGGCCCCACCTACATCAAGCTGGGCCAGATCCTGTCGTCGGGCGAAGGCATCTTTCCCGAAGAGCTCGTCAAGGAGTTCCGCTACCTGCGCGACCGCGTGCCCGCCGAGTCGTTCGACGTTGTGCGCAAAGTGGTCGAAGCCGAACTGGGCAAGCCGCTCGAAGCAGTGTTCGACAACTTCTCGATCGAGCCACTTGCAGCTGCGTCGATCGCGCAGGTGCACACCGCGCACCTCAAAACGGGTGAGCCGGTCGTGGTCAAGGTGCAGCGTCCGACCGTGGCCGATCTGGTGCGCAAGGACCTAGCCGCAATGTCGTGGATTTCTCCGGTGCTGGTTGGCCGCATTCCGATTTCCGCACTGGCCAATCCCCCGGCGCTCGTGGACCTGTTCGCGGAAACGATCGTGGAGGAACTCGACTTCCGCCTCGAAGCCCAGAACATGCTCGACGTGGCCCGCGTGCTCGCCGCCAGTAACCAGCGCGCGATCGTCGTGCCCCGCCCGCACCCGACGCTCGTGACCAAGCGCATGCTCGTGATGGAGCGCCTCGACGGGTTCAGCTTCGAAGACGTCGCGGGCATGAAGGCCGCGGGCGTCGACACTGAAGCGGTTGTGCGGGCGAGCATGGTCAGCTTCCTCGAAGGCGCCATCCTCTACGGCGTCTTTCACGGCGATCTCCACGGCGGCAATCTGCTGGTCCAGCGCGACGGGCGGGTCGCACTCCTCGACTTCGGCATCACGGGCCGGCTCGACGAGAAGCGTCGCCTCGCCTTCCTGCGCCTACTCGCCGGCGCCACCATGAACGACCTCAACGGCCAGCTCGGCGCGCTCATTGATCTCGGAGCCCTGCCCGGCGGCACCGACATCCCGACGTTGATCAAAGACCTGCACCTCGACGGCCCGCCGATCGACCCACTCAGCATCACGCCCGAGCAACTCCTCAACGAGATGCGCGAGGTCGTAAAGAAGCTCCTCGGCTACGGCGCCCGGTTGCCGAAGGAGCTCATGCTGTTCATCAAGGACCTGCTGTTCCTCGACGCCGCCCTGGCTACGCTCGCGCCCGACGTCGACATCTTCAGCGAGATCCAACACATCGCCGAGCACCTCGCCACCAACCACGGCGAATCGATCGCGAAGCAGATCGGCCTCGAGCCGGGGACCTTCGAGCTCGACTTGTCGGGCGTGAAGAACAGCTTCGGCGTTGAAGGCGCAACCTCGCTCACCCACCGCGAGCTGCAGGAGCGCCGTCAGCTCATGCAAAAGCGCATGGAAGCGCATTCGCAGAGCGCGAAGAAAAAGAAGAAGTAACAGCCGTGGCCGCCTGCGACCTCTGCGAGGCCGCCCGGCTCACCCCGTGGCACTTCGAAGACGACGTGTGTTGGATCGCAGACTGCGAGGTCTGCGACATCCCGATGGTCGTGTGGCGCCACCACGGCATCGAGCCACCCGAGGCCGACGTGGCCCACATGATGGCGGCGCTCACGCGCGTCGCCGCCGAGATCTTCATCGGCACCGAGTGGTCAATCGACCGCAACATGCGCCAAATCCCCGATCACTTTCACGCGCACGCACGCGACGAGGACTGGTACTTCCGGCGCATGCGCTCCTAGAGCTCGGGCACCTCGGGCTCGTGACTCCAGCCGGCGAGGTCTTCGAGCCGCGTGTCGTTCGAGAACACCTCGAAGATCGGCTGACGCACGCCGATGCGCTTCTGCAGCTTCTCCACTTCGAGTTGCTGGTTCCAGAGCACGAGCGTGACCACGACTCCGCTCTCACCGGCGCGGGCCGTGCGACCCGAGCGGTGCAGGTAGGTCTTGTGATCTTCCGGCGGGTCGTAGTGGATCACTACTTCGATGCCGTCGACGTGAATGCCGCGTGCAGCGACGTCGGTCGCAACCAGCACCGGCAGCTTGCCGGCCGAAAAGTCTTGCAGCGCGCGCTCACGCGCGTTCTGGCGCATGTCGCCGTGCAGCGGCGACGCGTTCACGCCGATCTGCTGGAGGTCGGCCACGAGGCGATCGGCGCCGCGCTTGGTGCGCGTGAACATCAGCGTCCGGGACGAGTTCTTCGCGATCGAGGCCGCAACCTTGGCCTTGTCCATCTCGTGGACGTGCAGGAAGCGATGCAGCATTTCGTCGACGGTGACGGTCGTGGATTCCACCGTGTGCACGACCGGGTCGGTCATGTACGTACGCATGAGGTGGTCGACGTCGTTGTCGAGCGTGGCCGAGAACAGGAACGTCTGGTGGTCCTGGCTCATGCGGCGTAGGAACCACACGACCTGCGGAAGAAAGTCCATGACGGCCATACG
>JBKJQZ010000346.1:0-13104 GCA_046594835.1 Acidimicrobiales bacterium
GTGGCCTTGGAACATGAGCGCCACGGCGATGACTGATCATCGCCACGGCGCCGGTGGGCACAGCCACGGCGTACGCCTCGAAGTACAACGCCGCGCCCTTTGGATCGCACTCGTTCTCAATGCGGGGTTCCTGGTCGCCGAGATCCTTGGTGGGATCACATTCCACTCGCTCGCGTTGCTCGCTGACGCAGCCCACATGTTCTCCGATGTCGTCGGGCTGGTAATCGCGCTGATCGCGCAGCGATTGCAGGCGCGTCCGGCGACGGCGAAACACAGCTTCGGACTGCAGCGAGCCGAGGTTCTCGGTGCACAGGCGAACGGCGTCATCTTGGTCGTGGCCGGCGTGTGGGTCTCCTTCGAGGCGGTCCAGCGCTTCACAAGTGGTGACTCTGAGGTGGTTGGCGGTGGGCTGTTGGTCGTCGCGACGCTGGGTCTGTTCGTCAATCTGGTGAGTGCGGTGATCCTGGCCCGGGCGCAGGGCGAAAGCCTGAACATGCGTGGCGCGTTCGTGCACATGGCGCTTGACGCGGTCGGATCCGTCGCTGCGATCGTGGCGGGCATCGGCGTGATCGTGTGGAGCGCGCAGTGGGTGGACCCAATCGCGTCGCTGGCCGTCGCGGCACTCGTGGTGTGGTCCGCGTGGGGTCTGTTGCGCGCCACAGCCAACGTCTTGCTCGAAGGGACGCCGCGAGGGATGCAACCTGCGGCCGTCTCAGAGGCCCTGGATGATGACGATGACGTTGACGCGGTTCACCACTTGCACCTGTGGAACCTGGCGTCGGATACGCCAGCGCTATCCGCGCACGTCGTGTTGCGCGAGTCGGTCAGCCTGCATGACGCCCAGGCCATCGGTGATCGCCTAAAGGGTGTGCTGCATGACCGGTTCGGGATCGAGCACGCCACGCTCGAGCTCGAATGTCATCCGTGCGAAGACCCGAGCGACCACGGCGCACGTTCCCCCAGCGGGGGAGCCTTGTGATGGCCGCAGCCGCCCGAGCTACGACAGAGTGTCGTGATACGTTCCGCGGTGTGATGCAGCGGATGACCCGTTCCACAAACCACTTCTAGATCGCAGCGAAGAGCACGCGTGGCGAAAAGCAAAACGAACCGCGGCCGCAAGCCCACAAAAGGCAATCCGCCCGCGCGAGCCAAGCGCGTTCGTGACCCCAACAAGCCCACCCAGGCGCATCGCTGGGAGGCGGAGCGCGGGGCGCGGCGTCGTCGGTCGATTCTTGTGCGGAGCGGTGCCATCGCCGTGGCCGTGGCCCTCGTCGGGGGCATCGTGGCCTGGCAGGTCACGAGCCGTCGGGACGCGCAACGAACCATCGCGGCGTTCACCGCCGGTGCGTGCAACTACGACACACGCAGTGACCCGGGCGCAGTCAACCAGCACGCGCCGAATCCGACTTTCCGGGTCGACCCGCCGTCGGGTGGGGTGCATCCGCCAACTGCAGCGGCCGCTGGCGTCTACCGCGCCGAAGACGCTCCACCAGAAGGACAGGTGGTGCACGCGCTCGAACACGGGTTGGTTGCGATCCACTATCGCCCTGACCTGTCGCCCGACAGATTGCGCGCGCTCGAGGAGATCGCGAACGATTACTCCGAGGACGTGCTGCTTCTGCCCCGGGCCGAACTCACCCTGCCCGTCGCGGCGGTGGCCTGGCACCGGCGGCTGCTCTGTGACGAATTTAAACCCGCGAACATCCGTCGATTTGTCACTGCGTACAAAGGCAACGGCCCGGAGAAGGTTCCAAACTCCTAGTTACCGCGGCCAAAACAGACCGCTGGCCTGCTAATCCTTGGCGCATCGAAAACGAATCGCGGTGACCGAAGCAGTGTTGGCGAGCGAACGCCGAAGCGCCATGCTCGTGGGCGTCGCCGCGGCAGCGAACGCGTTGGCGATCACCCAAGTGGTCAGCGCGCTCGGTTCGGCGGGCCCGTCGCTGATCGACTCGGTTGGCACTCTGGTCATCAACCTGTTCGGGGCGTCGCTGAAAGACGTCGCCGTCGCGCTCTTTGGTACCAACGACAAGCTCGCGCTTGAAGTGGGGATCGTCGCAATCTGTCTTTTCATCGGTACCCGCCTTGGCGCCGCTGCGCTTCGACGGAGCGCCGCGGGCCCGGTTGGCATGGCGGCGTTCGGCGCGATCGGCGTGTGGGCGGGGCTCAGCGACCCGCTCGCTTCGCCTGGTCGCGCCGTCCTCGCGAGTTGCTTGGGCGCCGCGGCGGGCAGCGCCACGTTCGCCGCGTTTGTCCGCCGGCCACGCCCGTCGAAATCGATCATTCCCGGCGCGCCGGACCGGCCGGTGAACGCCGACCCGACGGTGATCGTGGCTTCGCGGCGGGCCTTCCTCGGCGGACTCGCCGCGTCGGGCGGGCTCGCGGTTGCGGCCGCCGGCGGCGCGCAGCTGCTGCGCCGCGCCGCCACCTCCGCGGGCAACGTGGCGGTCCGTGTGCTGCCCAAGGCCAAGCGCGTCGTGCTCGCCCCCGCATCGCAGCCCTTTGCTGTAGAGGGGACCTCGCCCTACATCACGCCGAACGACGACTTCTACCGGATCGACACTGCACTGTTCGTTCCCCGTATCAACGCCGACAACTGGAGTCTTGAGATCCGCGGTCGCGTCAAGAACCCGTACCGCGTCAGCTATGCCGAACTGTTGGCGATGGACATGGTCGAAGAGCCCATCACTATGCAGTGCGTATCGAACGAAATCGGCGGGTCACTCATCGGCACCGCATCGTGGCTCGGCGTCCCGTTGGCCGCGCTGCTCGACCGCGCCGGTCTGAAAGCGGGAGCCACCCAGATCGTGGGCCGGTCCGTGGACAACTTCACCGTCGGGTTCCCAACTGAGGTCGCACTCGACGGTCGCACTGCGATGGTCGCGGTCGGGATGAACGGCGAGCCGCTGCCGCAACGCCACGGCTATCCCGCCCGCCTTGTTGTCGCGGGCTTGTACGGCTACGTGTCCGCGACCAAGTGGTTGCGCGAAATCGAGCTGACGCGTCTCGAGGACTTCGATGCGTACTGGATTCCTCGCGGTTGGGCGAAGGAAGCGCCAATCAAGACCGCGTCGCGCATCGACGTGCCCGTGCGCGGCGCCAACCTTGTCGCCGGGCCAATCCCGATCGCCGGAGTCGCATGGGCACCAACACGCGGTATCTCCCGCGTCGAAGTGCGCATAGACGACGGCGAGTGGACCGAAGCCCAACTGGGCAACGTCGCGTCGAGCAACACCTGGGTGCAGTGGACCACGACGCAAAACGTCGCAAGCGGCGATCACGTCCTGACGGTACGTGCGACCGACGGCGACGGTGTTGTCCAAACCGCCGACAAGGCGCAGCCGAACCCTGATGGCGCGACGGGCTACCACACCAAGAGAATCCGAGTCCGCTGATCGTTCGCGTGACGGCGTACGATCACATCGATCTTGAGGCGGATCAGTAAGGAACGCATCATGCAGCTACCACAGCTCGCCGGGGAGCCCGTTGTCACCGACGGAGGTTTGGAGACAGATCTCATCTACCACCACGGGGCCGAGTTGCCGGAGTTCGCAGCCTTCCCGCTTGTCGACGACGGCGCCGGCCGAGAGTTACTGCGCAACTACTTCCGGGACTACATCGCCATCGCAGAACGCGTGGGCGCGGCGGTGCAGCTCGACACGCCGACGTGGCGCGCGAATACCGAGTGGGGCGAGCGCGTGGGGTACGCGCCGGCCGAGCTTCGACGCGTGAACCGCGACTCCGTGGCACTGCTTCGCGAGTTGCGTTCTGAAGTCGGTATCGAGCGGTTCTTCATCAGCGGGTGCGTTGGGCCACGCGGTGACGGTTACGTGGCGGGCGAGGAAGTTGATCCCGAAGTCGCGGCGAAGTACCACGCCCCGCAAATCGAAGCGTTCGCAGAGGCGTCTGCCGATCTCGTGACGGCGCTCACGCTGACGGGCGCCGGCGAAGCGATCGGCGTGGTACTTGCGAGCCGCGCCGTGGGTCTGCCTGTTGCTGTGTCGTTCACGGTGGAGCAAGACGGGCGCCTTCCTGACGGCACGGAGCTTGGTGCCGCGATCGAAGCCGTCGACGCCGCCGCGGCGCCCGACTACTTCATGGTGAACTGCGCGCATCCAACCCACATCGGCCAAGGACTAGTTGGCGCGGGCGACTGGCGGTCGCGCATCGTGGGACTGCGTGCGAACGCGTCGTCGCGCAGCCACGAGGAACTCGACGCGATGACCGATCTCGACGAAGGCGACCCGGCCGAACTAGCAAGTGCGGTCAACGCACTCCGTCCGCTGTTGCCGAACTTGTGTCTCGTGGGTGGTTGCTGCGGCACGGACGCGCGCCACGTCGCCTCGCTGTGGGGAGCGGATTAGGGCACGTTGACCAGAAGTTGACGGATGTCCTCGCCCCGACCTGGCGCCGCTGCCCGCCTAAATCCGCGGGTCGCGTGCACGCTCATGATCGGTGCTCCAGCGCGGTCCGGCGGGTGCGGTACTCGTCCACGCTGATGTCGCCGGACGCGAGCCGCCGGTCGAGCCGTTCAAGCGGAGAGGGCAATGTCACGCCGTTTCGCGCCCATGGGATCACCACCAGGGCGATCAACGTCCACATCAACGCCGTCATCGGCACCATCGCGAGCCACATCCAGCCCCAACCACCGTCAAACCACATCATCGCCACGTCCTCCTACTGGATTGGTCTCTTGTCCATTGAAAGGCCTTTGGCTGCCGGTTCGCATCAGGGCGAAGTGCGGACACGGGCTGCGGATTCACCGCAGTCTGGTGCGTATCGGCGATCGGTTTCGGTTTAATCCTCCGGTTCCCTTCCTCCGATGGCGTGTCAAAAGCTTGCGCAGCAGGATTGACAGGCGCGTTCGGTATGCGCTTGCGCCACTCCAGCCGAGGTCGCGGCCCACCGCCTCGTCGAGCGGGCCACGGGCGGCGGCGATCCTTCCGATGCGACGCCGACTATCGCAGTTGCCATGACCGCGGCGGCCGGGGCCTGGCCGTCAGCGTCGACGATCGATACCACCACCACCACGCCCGCAGAGTCACTAGTTGCGCTCACTTCGTGACCAAGGGCTTTAACACTGGAGGGTGTGGCCAACTTCCGCCTGGACCGCTTGTGCAAGGCGTCCGCGAGGAGCACCGCCGGGAACGCCAGCAGCGCGACAACGAAGGGCCATGTGCTCGGAGGCGCGTGGCCCAGCGCTCGGGCCACCGGAGCGACGAAGAGGAAGAAGGCGAGAGCCATGGCCTCGGTGGCGACCGCTCCGAGAAGGAGACGATTCGTGCGCCAGCCCAATGCCCACGGCACCGTGGTCGTGCTTCGGCAGGCAAACGCGTTGGCCAACTGCCCGACGACCACCGCCGTGAACGCCGCGCCCGAGGCCGCGAGGAGTACGTGGCCCTCGGGGAATGAATCGCCCGGCCGCCATCCGGCCACGGCGAACGCGGTCAGGAATGCCGCTATCTCGACCACCGCCTCCACCGGTCCGAGCACGCAGAACACGCGAACGAGGACCGGCCGATCGAGCAGGTGTTGGCCGGCCGAAGGGCGGCCCGGCCCGTCGCCCCTCGGCGGTTCCGCGCCCAACGCCAGAGCCGGGAGCAGGTCGGTGCCGATGTCGAGGCACAGGATCTGAAGCACTCCCAGAGCGAGCGGAAATCGTCCGCCGGAGAGGGCCCAGAGAACGAACGGCGTCAGCTCGGCCACGTTGTCGGTGAGGTGGTACGTGAGGAACCGACGGATGTTGGCAAAGGTCGATCGACCCTGCTCGATAGCCACCACAATCGTGGCGAAGCTGTCGTCGAGCAACACCAGGTCGGCGGCTTCGCGGGCCACGTCGGTGCCCGACCGGCCCATGGCGATGCCGATGTCGGCCTCGTGCAGAGCCGGGCCGTCGTTGACACCGTCTCCGGTCATTGCCACCACGTGGCCCCTCGCCCGAAGGCTCTTCGCGATGCGCAGCTTGTCCTCCGGCGAGACGCGGCTGATCACGGCGCCGTCCGCGTCGATCATGGCCCCGAGCGCCTCGTCGTCGATCGGCAGGTCCGCGCCCTCGAGGGCGGGGGCTTCGTCGAGGAAGAGCCCGACCTCACGGGCTATGGCCTCGGCCGTCACCCGGTAGTCGCCGGTCACCATAGCCACTGCGATACCGGCGCGCCGGCAGGCGGCGATGGCGGCAGCCGCTTCCGGTCGAGGGGGATCTTCGAATGCCAGGAGGCCGACCAGCGTTAGCCCTTGTTCGATCTCATCCACGTCGTCGGAAGCGTTGGGGCACCACCGACGCGCCACGGCCAGCACCCGCAGGCCCCGGCCGGCGAGCCGTTCGAGGGCGGCGTCGGCGCCCGCAACGGCGTCGCAGCGCTGGAGGACCGCGTCGGGTGCGCCTTTCACGTAGGCCACCCCGTCCTGCACTACCGACATCCGCCGGCGCTCTGGGTCGAACGGAAAGCGGAGGCCGTCGCGGGCTGCCGGGTAGGTCCCGTCCGCGCCGACGCGGCGAGCAAGGACGTCGATGGCTGCCTCCATCGGGTCCCCGGTGGCAGTCCAGCGATCGTCGATAAGGGTGACGTGACCGTCGGAGCATTGGGCGGCCGCAGCCGCGAGTTCGATGACCTCGGCCCGGGGTGAGTCGAGGCAGTCAGTGGGGTCGTAGCCGCTCGCGGGAATGTCCATCTCCGAGGCGGGGGTCCACACTGCGACCACCGCCATCTGGTTGCACGTGAGGGTGCCGGTCTTGTCGGTACAGATGAACGTCGTCGAGCCCAGCGTCTCCACCGCCTCGAGATGACGCACGAGCGCATGACGTTGTGCCATCCGCTGCGCCCCCATGGCCAGCGACAGGGTCACGGTCGGTAGCAGGCCCTCCGGCACGAGTGCGACCGTCACCCCAACCGCAAACAGAAAGCCGTCCGAGAGGTCGGTGCCTAAGAGTAATGAGATCAGGAAGAACGACGCACCCACGGCGACAGCCACCGCGGCCACCGTGCGGACCACGCGGTCGAGCTCGCGGCCCAACGGCGTCGTTGACTTGTGACCGTCCTGGGTGAGCGCGGCGATCGAGGCCATGCGAGTAAACGATCCAGTGGCCGACACCACGCCGCGCCCCTCGCCCCCGACGACGAACGTGCCCGCGAGAGCCGGCTCGCCGGCGGAGGCGGACACCGCGACGCTTTCACCCGTGAGCATCGACTGATCGATGCTCAGGCTTCGGGCCACGGCGAGGTCGAGATCGGCACTGATCCGGTCACCGGCGGCGAGCAGCACCAAGTCGCCAAGGACGAGTTCGGAAGCCGGGATCTGACTTACTCGGCCATCGCGCAACACGTTGGCCGACCGGGGCAGTAGATCACGGAGGCGTTCCGCGGCTTTGTCCGCCCGGTATTCCTGGGCGAAGGCGAAGGCGGCGTTGACTACCACCACCACGGCGATGGCGACGCCAAGCTGGGGCAGGCCCGCCACGAAGGCCAACGCGGCCGCCGCCCATAAGAGCAGGGCAAAGAAGTGGGCCAACTGGTCGGCGAATTGTCGCCAGGCCGGCTTGCCTACCGCGACGGGAAGGACGTTCGGCCCGTTCGCGGCGAGGCGGTTCGCCGCCTCGGGCGCGGTTAAGCCGATCGGCGGCTCTCGAACCTGGATAGGCATCAAACCAACCCAGCCGCGCCCCGTCGCGGGCCTACATGACCGCGCTCAAATGAGCAACTCGTCAAGCGACTTACCATGACCAAAATCGTGGGCTCGATCCGTATTAGCTGACAGAGGCGCTCGGCTGCTCGCGGCGTGACGTTGGTCCCAACTTCGGGATCGTCCAGTTCCGGGCGAAGCGGATGGTCGACCAGCTGGCTCGTTTGCGCTACGGGGATTCCCGTCAGTGATGTGCCGAAGGTCGAATCCGTAGGTGGTGCCGATGTCGATGCCTCGGCGAATGCCGACACTTCGGGCACACTCCTGGAAGGGGAACCCTTGACCCTGATACTGCCTCGCGGCCCGCACGCGGATTCCACGTCGCCTGCGGCTGGTGCCGCGATCGCTGGCCTGAACGCGGTCGGGATCACCAAGTCCTACCGCCGCGGAATTTGGCCCCGACGGCGCGAACTGGCGGTGCTAACTGGCGCCGATCTCGCGGTGGGTGCTGGCGAAGTAGTCGGCCTGGTCGGGGAGAACGGTTCAGGCAAGAGCACCCTCATGAAGATCCTCGTCGGCGCATTAGCGGCCGACCGCGGCCGCATCCAGGTGTCGGGACGGGTGGGCTATTGCCCACAGGAGCCGATTTTGTACGACCGGCTCACCTGCGACGAGCACCTCGAGTTGTTCGGCGTCGCCTACGGCATGAGCGCGGAAACCGTGGCCGCGTCCGCTGACGACTTGTACTCCACTCTCGGGTTCGAGCGTTGGCGCGCCGAGCGGGTCGAGGAATTGTCAGGCGGCACCAAGGCCAAGCTCAACCTTGCGATTGCCCTCCTCGCAGACCCTGAGGTCCTGCTGCTCGACGAGCCCTACGCGGGCTTCGATTGGGATACGTACCTACGGTTCTGGGACCTCACGGCCGCGCGGCGCGCCGCGGGACGAAGCGTGTTGGTCATCAGCCACTTCATCAATGATGAGGAACGCTTCGACCGCCTGGTGGACCTCCGCGATGGGCGGACGTTTCCGCGATGAACACGATGGCTGTTGTGGTCGGCCGCCGGGCGGTCATCGATTATGCGCGCCGGCCGCTCAATCTTGTGCTGCTCGTCGCGGTCCCGGTAGTGATCGTGTTTGTGTGGGGCGCCACGTTGGCAGACTTCTCCAAGCTGTTCGGCGGCACCGGCGACCGCACGCAGATGGAAGCCGCGACCGCCGGTTGGGCGGCCGCGGCGGTGGCGGGCCTAGCGGGGTTCTTCCAGGTCACCGGCTCTCGAGCAGCCGATCGCCGGCTCGCGGCCGCGGGGAGACGTACGGCCCCGGTGGTCATCGGACGCCTTGGCGCCGCGTTCGGCTTGGCCCTCGCCGCCGCGGTGGGCGGCCTGCTGGCGTTGGCGATCCGCTCGGGAATTAACGATCCGGCGCGGGCAATAGCTGCGACGGCGGTGATCGCCGTGATCTACCTCGCACTGGGCGTGCTCGTCGGCACTGTCATGAAGTCGGAGATGAACGGCGCGCTCGTGGTCACGTTGGCCTGGGTGTTCGACGTGTTCTTCGGGCCCGCTCTGGGCGGCAGTTCGCCCATGACCCGAGTGTTCCCGCTGCACTTTCCGACGCTGGTTCTCACCGGGCAAGCCAGCGGTCACGCGGGGCCCCTTGGCGACGTCGGCTGGTCGATGCTGTGGGCCGCGGGCCTGTCGGCGATCGCCGTGACTCGCCTCATCACGACGACGCGGCCCGCACCTGCCGCTCATGGCCGCGATGCTGCGGACGTCCGCCCTGGCCCGGAAGCGACCGCGCACCCTCGGCGTCCTGTCGCGGCGCGCCCCGCGCCAACACCGATCACGGCGGCGCCCGTGGTTGCGTACCGACAAGTGCCCGCGGTGGGCCGTGCATCGGTCGCCGCTCGCGTCCGAGCGGTGTTGCGGGCCGGGATACGCGAGTACCGCCGCAATCGGGTCCTGTGGGTACTGCTGGTCGCGGTTCCCGCGGTGTTCATCGGCCTCGCCATCGCCGTGACCGTCGATACGCCCGGTCCGATCGCACTCGTCGATGGCGCCCGCCACTTCACCACAATGCTGTCGGAGCGACGCATCCACGCCGCCACCATGGTGCCGGTCACGGCCGCGTTCCTGGCCGGCCTCACGGGGCTGTTTGTGGTCACCGGTTCCTCAGCGGGCGATCGGCGTCTCGTGTTGGCCGGCGTTCGGCCCGCCGAAGTGCTCGCCGGTCGCCTCGGGATAATCGGCGCCGCGACCGTGCTCAGCACCGCGGTCGCCGTCACCGTGTCGGGCGTTTGGTACCCGCCCCGACAGTGGATCGTCTTCGCGGCCGCGAATCTGCTCATCGCGCTCACCTACGCCCTCGTGGGCGTGCTGGTCGGACCGCTCGTCGGCCGCCTCGGCGGCCTCTACCTCATCCTGGTACTCGCGTTTGTCGACGTGGGCCTCGGCCAGAGCGTCATGTTCCCGAGCGGCCCTCCTTCGTGGGGTGCGTTCCTCCCGGCTCGTGGCGCGTCGCGGGTGATGATCGATGGCGCCTTCACCGGGTCCTTTGACCAAGTTGGCTATCTGCTGCTCGGCCTCGCCTGGCTGGCTGCATTCACGACCGGCACCGCGATCGTCTTTCAACGTCGAACGCAAGTAGCGGCGCAGGCCTGAGCGCCGCCCGCTCACTCGGAGCGTCTTATACGGGATCGCCGAAGACCGAATGCGTAGCCCTTGCGGATGCCACCTCGGGTGGCTGGGGCCACGATCAGTTCACCACGCGAAACCCGCGATATCGAAAGAGGAACGACATGGCTTGCGCCCCCGGCAGCTGCTGTTGCCACCACGAAGAAGACCACCACGAAGCCGACGATCACGACCACCATGTCGAGCACCACCACCACGATGACGTCGGTGATCCAGCGCTCGACACTCCAGTGGCGATCGAGCCGAAGGGCTGCTGCGGAGCCGCCCCGCCGATCGTTGAACGGACGGCGGTCTCATGAGTCGCACGGCCACCGGAACGAAGGAGGCGGTGGTGACCGAGAGAATTGTTGTGGGCGTCGACGGATCGAGCGGCGGCCGGTGCGCGCTGCGTTGGGCGGTCGCCGAGGCCGCGATCCGGGGAGCTTCGGTGGAAGCGGTGCACGCCTGGCGCGAGCCCCATTTGGGCGCCGTGCAGAACGTCCCGATCTTCACCGACCCGCAGATCTTTGAGCACGCCGCGCGCGACACCCTCGAGCGCGAAATTGAGTCCGTCGGCCAATCCAGCCTTGTCGCCCCCGTGGAGGGGTTCGTCGTCCACGGTGCCGCTGCGGGAGCACTCGTCGAGGCCGCGAAGGGTGCCGATCTCCTCGTCGTCGGGTCCCGCGGCCTGGGCGGATTCACCGGACTCCTCCTGGGCTCCGTGAGTCACCAAGTCACCCACCACGCACCCTGTCCGGTCGTGGTCGTTCGCGACGACGAACCGGACGACAACTAGTGATCAACAGGCTCGTGGTGCACCCACGAAGCATCCGTTGGGGGGCGATCGCCGCCTTCGGGCTCGCGACCTTCTACGTCGCAGTCGTGTGGGCCGCCTCAGGCTCATTCGACCACCTCGTCGAACAAGTCAGACGCGACTGGTATTTCCTGGTCGCCATCGTCGGCGGATTCGGCATCCAGGTCGCGCTCGTGAGCGAGCTGCGTCGGCGTCACCGCCTCCAGCACAGTGCCGCAATGGCCGGGGGAGCCGGCATGGGCGCGTCGACGACCGGAATGGTCGCGTGCTGCGCCCACCACATTGCCGATCTCGCCCCGTTCATCGGGGCCACGGGCGCGGCCAGCTTCCTGACCGACTACCGCATTCCGTTCATGGTCGTGGGTATTGGCGTTAATGCCGCCGGTGTGGCCATTGCCGCCCGGCGCCTGCGCCACACTCACGCGCCCCGACCCCAGGACGGAGCGAACTCGTGGGCACACGCGTAGCGGCCCCGCGCAACGCCGTGAGGTCGCGGCGATCGTGGCTGGTCTTCGCAGTCGTCTCGGTCCTGCTAGCGGGAGGCATCTTCGCGTGGCCGCGCCTGCGCCCCGATGCAAGCCCGAACCGAGTAGCGGCCACCACGTCGTTGGCGGCGCGCACTATCGAAGCCGGCGAGGTGACCGTCAAGATCCAGCCGCGCCAGCTCGATGCGGGCGGCGCGGTGTTCACGATCATCTTCGACACCCACTCGGTCGAACTGAATCAGGATCTGCGCAGCCAGGCTCGCCTCGTTGTCGGCGGCACCACCTGGCCGACGGCGAGCTGGACCGGTGACGGGCCAAGCGGCCATCACCGCGAAGGCGACCTGCGCTTCACCGCCGCCGGCTCCGCTTCCGGCACCGCAACGCTCACCATCGACGGACTCCCAGACCCCGTCACCACCACCTGGACCGTCCGTCCGTAGCCCAACAGTCCCCACCTGCGGGTGGGCCGCAAGTGCGATCCGGGGTTGCCGCGGATGGCGCCGCGCGAAGTTCTCCCTATGGTCGAACCCGACGACGGAACTGAATAGGAGACGATAAATGCGCGACGACGGCTACGGACTCTTGGCGCCGGTAATCATCGACTCGGCGGGCTTTGCCGCACCCGACAGGATGGCGCCGCGATGAGCCTGCTCAACGTCGACCGGGCCGAGTGCCTCACGCTCATCGCTGAGCACAGTGTCGGGCGCCTCGGGGTCGTCAACGGGAGCCAACCCCTGGTGTTCCCGATCAACTATGCGCTGGTCGACGACGAGATCGTGTTTCGCACCGACGACGGCACCAAGCTGACCGAAGCCACCCGCGGACAAGTCTGCTTTCAGCTCGACGAATTCGACGACGCTGCGCACACCGGCTGGAGCGTGTTGATTCAAGGCCGGGCCGAGGAGATCTCGCCATACGACAGCCCAGCGGTGCAGGTGCTGAAAGAGTTGGAAGTGCAGCCGTGGGCAGGCGGAACCAAGTCGCACTGGTTCCGGATTCGGCCGACGGCGATCACCGGTCGCCGCATCCCCACCCACTTATTCGGCGGGTGAATCCGCCAACCGGCCTTCGACCTGGGTACAACCCCGAATACCTAATACTCGACGCCACGTCGGGGCAGGAGCAGCGATGACCAAGGCCACGACCCACCACGACCACCAGCCGCCGCCGAGCGGCACTACCCCCGTGTTACACGGCTCGGAAGCAGCGATGCGGTCGCCGCATGAGGCGATGGGTCACGGTGGTCACGCCGGGATGTCGATGGCCGGAATGGTCGCCGACATGCGCCGACGCTTCGTTGTCGCCGCGGTGTTCTCGGTGCCGATTTTGTTGTGGTCACCGATCGGTCGCGACGTCCTGAACTTTGATGTCGCGGCGCCTTTCGGGTTGCGCGACGACGTGTTTCAGCTGATCCTCAGCGTGCCGGTCGTCTTCTGGGCGGCCTGGATCTTCTTCGACGGTGCTGTCCGCGCCCTGCGGGCCCGGACCCTCGACATGATGGTGCTGGTCGCTG
>JBKJQZ010000207.1:0-8490 GCA_046594835.1 Acidimicrobiales bacterium
CACGCGGCAGGCGATACACGCCGACCGGGTAGTTGTCGCCCTTGGTCCACAGTTCTATCTGTGCGAGCACCTGGTTGGTGAAGCTCGTCGACATCACGAAGCTCGGATGGCCGGTGGCGCAGCCGAGGTTCAGCAGACGACCCTCGGCCAAGATGATGATCGAGTGACCGTCCGGGAACGCGTACTCGTCGACCTGGGGCTTGATGTTGAAATGCTTCACATCGCTCAGCTTGTTGAGGCCGGCCATGTCGATCTCGTTGTCGAAGTGGCCGATGTTGCCAACGATCGCGTTGTGCTTCATCTTGCCCATGATCTCGGCGCTGAGAATGTCTTTGTTGCCGGTGGCGGTCACGAATATGTCGACTTTGTCGACGACGTCCTCGAGGCGCACCACTTCGTAGCCTTCCATCGCGGCCTGCAGCGCGCAGATGGGGTCGATCTCGCTGACGAGGATGCGGGCACCCTGGCCGCGTAGGGATTGCGCGCAGCCCTTGCCCACGTCGCCGTAGCCGAGGATGAGGGCGACCTTGCCGCCGATCATCACGTCGGTCGCGCGATTGATGCCGTCGATAAGGGAGTGGCGGATGCCATACACGTTGTCGAACTTGGACTTGGTAACCGAGTCGTTGACGTTGATCGCCGGCCACAGCAGCGTGCCGTTCTTCTCACGCTCGTAGAGGCGGTGCACGCCGGTCGTGGTCTCTTCGGTCACGCCCTGGATCGTCGTGCCGACCTCGGTCCACATGCCGAGGGTCTCGCGCAGCTTGGCGAGCACGATTTTCATCTCGTCGGAGTCGTCACCGGAATCGGCGCGGACTTCGCCGGTCTTTTCGAACTCGGTGCCCATGTGCACGAGCATCGTGGCGTCGCCGCCGTCGTCGAGGATCATGTTGGTTACGCCACCGTCGGGCCAACGGAACGTTTGCTCGAGGCACCACCAGTACTCCTCGAGGCTTTCGCCCTTCCAGGCGAAGACAGGAACGCCCGCCGCGGCGATGGCCGCGGCGGCGTGGTCCTGAGTCGAGAAAATGTTGCACGACGACCAGCGCACGTCGGCGCCGAGCGCGGTGAGGGTCTCGATCAGCACGGCGGTCTGGATCGTCATGTGGATCGAGCCGGTGATGCGGGCGCCGGCGAGGGGCTGGGAGTCCTCGAACTCGGCGCGCAGGGCCATCAGCCCGGGCATTTCCTCTTCAGCGAGAACGATTTCCTTGCGACCGAATTCGGCCAGCGACATATCGGCGACCTTGAAGTCGCCCTCAACGGGAGTCATAAGGCCAAACAGCCTACGGGCTGCGCTAAGAAACGACGACCTTGCCGATCATGCCCGGGTGAACCAGGCACGCCATCGGGTAGGTGCCGGCCTTGGTGAAGGTCACCACGTAGCTATCACCGTTCTCCCAGTCAACGCCCGACGATCGCAGCTTTCCCGAGCCGTCGAACCTGCCTGCGTCGGTTTGTACTGGCGGCAGCGGTTGCCCCTCGACTGGGCCTTCATTGTTCAACGGCGGGGTGCGAGCGGGCCAGCCACCTGCGGGCCCGTAAATGGCCTCGCTCTCGGTCACGGTTCGGTCTTTCTTCACGTTGTAAAACGGCACGTACGGCGGCACGTTGAAGCTGATCGAGTGGCTGCCAATGAAGGTCCATTTCACCGGCTTGCCGATTTGGGCCTTTACGGTGCGGGGCGTGAACTCGTTCACCTGGCCTTTCAGGAGCGAAGTCGCCTCGGTGCCCGAACCCGCGAGGTTGCCCTTGAAGTCGCCGTGGCCGGCCTGCTCCTTCTTCAACTGCGCAACAAGGGGCTTGGCGATCGCTTCGACTTCTTTGTTCGCCTGACGGTTCAACGCCTCTTGGGACGGCACGACGCCCGACTTGGTGACTGTGATCTGGCCGTTCATATCCGGGCCGTGAAGGTTGCAGTAGTAGAAGTAGGTGCCCGGCTTGGCGTTCTCGGCGATCTTCATTTCGTACTCGTTGCCCTGGGTGCCGAGATACGGGATGAACCCGCTCGAGTAGTAACTCTGCTTGCCGCTGAAGGCGGGCTGGGTGTCGTTGTGCGGGCATGCGCCGTCACCTTTGGGCAGGCCCGAGTTCAGGAAACAGGGCTGTCCGGCGGCCTGGTTGATGCCTTTTTCACCGAAGAAGAAGGGCAGTTCGTCGAAGAACTTTTCGCCAGCCGCGTTCTGCGCGTCAGTGAAATCCGAATCGTCGTCGGGGGTGCCGACCGACTTGGACTTCAGTACGAGCGGCAGCATCTCAGGTTCGATCAAATCCTGCACGGCGGTGCCCATCGTGACGGTGTGCGGCTCGCCCGTCCACGTCTGATGGAACTTCAATGTCATGCCCGGTTTCACCGTGACGTCGCGTGGGAAGAAGGCGCGGAACGATCCCGCGAACTCGTCGGTACTGCTACCTACTTGGATCGTGCGTGAGTTTCCGCCGCCACTCGAACAGGCGCCCAACATGGTGCCGAGCAGGGCGAGAGCCAGAGCAACTGCTTTTGCTGTGGAGGTCCGCATGAGTGTGAACCTAGGACCCGACAACGACTTTGCCAATCATGCCGGGATGTACGAGACACGCCATCGGGTAAGTGCCGGGTTTCGTGAACGTGACTGTGTAGGTGTCGCCGGTTTGCCAGTCGATGCCGGATGACTTGAGTCCGCCCGATCCGTCGAACTTGCCGGCGTCTACATGCACGCCCGGCACCGGTGGTCCCTCGTCTGCGGTCGGAGCGCCGCGCCCGGGCCACCCGCCCGCTGGTTGGTTGATCTTTTCGCTCGCAGCCACCGTGCCGCTTTTTTGCACGCTGTAGTACGGCACGTACGGCGGCACGTTGAAGCTGATCGTGTGATTCTGGATGAAGGTCCACGTGACGGGCTTGCCGACGGACGCCTTGACGTTACGAGGCGTGAACTCGTTGGCCTGACCCTTCACCAGGGAGTTCGTCTCGGAGCCCGACCCGGCCAGGTTGCCCTTGAACGCGCCCTTGCCCGCCGCCTCCTTCTTGTGTTGCGCGATGAGCGGCTTGGCGATCGCTTCGACCTCTTTACGCGCCTCACGGTTCAGCGCGGCCTGCGACGGCACGTCGCCGGACCTAGTCACCGTGATCCGTCCGCTCATGTCCGGGCCGTGCAAGGCGCAGTAATAGAAGTAGGTGCCCGGCTTGGCGTTCTCCGCGATCTTCATCTCAAACGCGTTGCCCAAACTGCCGAGATACGGGATGAACCCACTCGAGTAATAGCTCTGCTTCCCGCTGAACGCCGGCTGGGCCTTTTGCACGCACGCCTTGGCACCCTTGGGTAGACCCGAGTCGAGATAACAGGGCTGGGCGGCCGCCTGGTTGACGCCCTTTTCGCCGAAGAAGAAGGGCAGGGTGCCGAAGAACTTCTCCGCGGCAGCGTTCACGTCGTCGGACAGGTTCCGGTCGTCCACGCCGAGGGACTTCGACTTGAGGACCAGCGGGAGCATTTCGGGCTCGATCAGATCCTGGACGGCGGTGCCCAACGTCACGGTGTGCGGCTCCCCACCCCACGTCTGGTGGAACTTCAGCGTCATGCCGGGTTTCACCGTTACGTCACGCGGGAAGAACGCGCGGAACGTGCCGGCGAATTCGTCGTGTTTGCCGTCGACCTCGATCGTGCGCGTGTCACCCCCCGAACTCGCACATCCGCTCAGGCCCACTGAGCCGAGGGCGATTAGCAGGACCACGACCACCGTGCGGCGCATGGCGCGACCCTACGCGTCAGGCCACGGCGGGCGGGGGAAACACATCGTCGCCGACGTCGTGCTCCGTGGATCCGGCGGCGCGGTAGTGGCCGCGGTCGCAGCGGTGCAGCGCGACGTGCAGGATCGGCCCGACGGTTAAGGCGAACAACACTGTGCCGAAGCCCACGTTTCCGCCCAGCAACCAGCCGAAGCCGAGGACGACAATTTCGATCACGGTGCGCACCGTGCGCAACGGCAGCCCGCGCGCCACGAGGCCCGTCATCAATCCGTCGCGCGGTCCGGTGCCGAGTCCGGCGCCGATGTAGACGCCGCCCGACACGCTGATGATCACGTCACCGGCGATGCACACGACGTAGCGGGTGGCGCCGTGCGGGTGGTACGACACGCGCAGGAACTGGTTGATGGCGAGGCCGATCGCGAACACGTTCACGACCGTGCCGAGCCCGATGCGAAGCTTGAGCGGAATCCACAACAGGAACACCACGAAGCCCAAGCCGATCGACACGGTGCCGATGCCGACGCCGAGGTGTTCGTGGATGCCCTGGTGCAACACGTCCCACGGCGACAGGCCAACACCGGCCTTCACCATGAGCGCGACGCCGAGGCCCACTCCGAGCAGTCCAACAATCAATTGCGCGCTGCGCGACGCCAGGTCGCGGCTCATTGGTGGTGCATCAACGCGCGGGGTTTGTCTGCAAGTGTGCGAACGCCCTTGCGTCGCGTCGCTTGCGGTACGCCGCGACGATCGGCTCGAGTTCAACCGGCGTCGCGCCATGCAGGATCACGCCGGTCGCTCCGAGATCGAACTGGCGCTGCACCGCGTCGACACACTGATCCGGGGCGCCCGTTGCTGCGGGCGCAAGCCACTCGGCGGGGATGACCTCGGCCACCTTCTCGAGCTGCTCGGTAGTGGCGATGTCATCGATCGCACCCGGGATGCTCGTGACGGCCTCGCTCGCTCGGAACGCGGCGAGCCGCGCCGGGTCCCAGTTGTTGGTCTCGACCATAAGGTCGCCGTAACCCTGGAGGTAGGTGGCCATGCGGCCCACCGTCTTTTTCAACCGCAGTTCGTAGGGAATGTGATCGCCCACGGTCGCGAGGCACGACCAAATGCGAACCGAGTCGGGGTCGCGTCCGGCCTGCTCTGCGCCGTTGCGTATCTCTTTGACGCACCGGGCGAGGGTCTCGTCGGTGAAGAATGTGTGGAGGATTACGCCGTCGAAGACGCGACCGCCGAGGTTGAGCGAATTGGGCCCGAAGGCGGTGAACATCAGTGGGATTGTCCGGCCTTCGCCGCCCCAATCGACGCGCAAGAACGGGAAGCTGCCCGCCGCCCCGTTGTGGCCGAACACCATTTCGTTCTGCCACAGGTTTCGCATCAGGCCGGCGAAGTCTTCGAGCTGGGCCGAGGTGATGCTCGGCAGGCCGAACGCCTTAAACAGCGGAGCGATGCCGCGGCCGAGGCCGAGCGCGAATCGACCGTCGGTGAGCTTGTCCATCGTGGTCGCGAACGACGCGGTGACGATCGGGTGACGCGTGTTGTGGTTTGTCACGCCCGTGGCGATCCCGAGGGTGGTGGTGGTTGCGCCGACCGCTCCGCAGAGCGTCACGGCCTCCTTGACGTTGAAGCGCTCGGACAAAAACACCGAGCCGAGCCCGATTCGTTCGGCGTCGCGCACGTCTAACAGCAGGGCCTTCGGGTCACGTGCGGCGCCCGCCATGCCGTAGAACGCGAGCTCGTTGAGTTGTGGTGTGTCTCCGCCGACGGGCTGGTCCACCTACAGGGTGCCTTCGAAATCCAGGTCGAGGGCGTGGCGACCATGGCGTTGCGCCATTGTCACGAACATGTCGTCGCCGCGGTCGGTCTGGCCCACAACCTGCGACGCACCGATCGCCATCACGAGGCCCGAGGTCGCGTGGCGCCGGTACTGCCACCACACGTCGTCCCACGACAGCTCGATCCCAGCCGCCGCCATTGTCTCGACGTAGGACCGTACGAGGTCCTCCTCATGCACCCGACGGTCCTCGACGGTGAGGCCGGCACCGATGAAGTACGAGAGGTCTGCGACGCCGTAACCGTGCGCGACCGTTTGCCAATCGACGACGGCTACCGACGGGCCACCCGCAGCCGTGGCGAAGAGCATGTTGTCGAGCCGGTAGTCACCGTGGACAAGCGTCTTGGGGCGATCCCCAAGGTCGTACATCGGCACGAGCTTGGTGAGCATGCGCTCGGATAGCTCGATGATGTCGGTGTCAACGCGCCCCTCGTAACGCTCCCTAAAGCCGCCGAAGAGCATGCTGAGGAACTGTCCGCTCATGTCCGGGTTCTCGGCGTAACCGCCCGACAGAAACTCCATCGTGGTGAGCTTCGGATCGCCCCACAGCGGTGCGTGGAGCTTGGGGAGTTCGAGCACGGCGATGCTCGCTTGGTCCGCGGAGCAGCCTGCGATCTGGTCGCCCTGCTCGGCGGGGGCGAGGTCCTCGAGTAAGAGTGCGAACTCACCGGTCTCGGGGTCAAAGTCGACGAAGAAGCACTGGGGCGCGCGCACGGGAAGCTGGTCGCGCAGCTCGCGGTAGAAGCTCGTTTCTTTGCGGTAGGTGCCGAGGGCGACGCCCGCGTTGCGGCTCGTCGGGTCCTGCGACGGGATCTTTGCCACGATCGTCGCCGGTCCGTCACACGCCTCGCTGTATGTCAGCTCGATGCGTTCGCAGTCACCGATCTGGCCCGTGCCGACCTTGGTCAGCTTCACGCCGCTCACAGGAAGCCCCATGGCCTCGGACAGCCACTCGGGGGTAAGGAGGTCGTGCGCGGTGATGCCCGGAGTCAGCTGTGCCATGGCGATTTTCTACTCGGCGTAACACCGTCTCCGTATCTTCATCAGAGTGATTCTCGGCTGGCGCTGCCCGGTGTGTGGTGCGTCGGGGCTTGTGCCCTGCGCGCGTTGCCGGTCGATGATGCGCGGCGCCGATCCGGTCCCACGCATCGAAGGGGTCGACGACGCCGCCGCGTTACTGGAGTACCGGGGAGCCGCGCGCGAACTCGTCGCCCGCGTGAAGTACCGCAACAACCGCGCCGCGATCGCGTGGCTCGCCGATGGCATGGCCGCGCTCGCAGTCGTGCGTGCGCCGGTAGATGCGATCGCGTGGGCGCCCGCCAACGGCGGCCACCGCAAGGCGCGCGGGTTCGACCACGGCCGCCTGCTCGCCAACGCCGTGGGCCGACGCGTGGGCCTGCGTCCCGTGGAACTCCTCGTGCGGGAGGACGACGCGCCCCTAACCGGGCGTTCGGCCGCCGAGCGCAGTGTCAGCCTGAAGCTAAGGGTCGTGCGCTCTGTGCCGAAAGCAGTTCTCATCGTCGACGACGTCATCACGAGCGGAGCGACCCTGCGGGCCGCGGCCGCCGCACTGCGCGGGTCGGGCGCCGAAACGATCCACGCCGTTTCGGCGGCCTACACGCCACCTCCGGGATTAGGTCCTTCGGCCCGGTGACACGGCGCTGGCTAGAGGCGTACCATTCCTTTATGGATTGGGTGTGGGTCTGTGGTTGCAAGCCGATGCCAGTCGCAGGCAAAACGGCCCACGTAAGGCAACCTCGGTTGCTGAGCACGGTGCGATTTAGATGTAAGTCCTGATCGCTGCGCGGCCGAAACTCGGCCGGTGGCGCCAGGCGAGTGTGGGGACGAAGACCAGGTCAGCCACGCCCGATCCATATAAAATACAAACAACCGAATACCTACCGAGAGGTTGGTGCATGGACATCTCCATTAGCCACCGCAACGTGACCGTTCCGCGTGATCTACGTGAAGCGGTCGACGAAAAGGTTGGACACCTCAATCGCTACCTCGACCATCTCGAGCGCGCTGAGGTCCGGTTTGTTGAGCAGCCGCACAAGCGGATCGACCAGCGTGAGATCTGCGAAGTCACGCTCGTGGGGGGCGGCACCGTCGTGCGTGCCCGGTCCATGGCGGGCGATTGCATGGCCGCTCTCGACACTGTGATGGACAAGCTGGTTCATCAACTCGAGCGACGGAAGGGACGGCTCGTCGGACGCAGCCACCCGCACCATCGCGTCGTGATCGCCCACTAAGCACACCGTTAGACCTAACGTTGCGGCGTGGCTGAACCCCCCGCGCCGCCTGCGGTTATCCGTGTGCTCGTCGCAGACGACCAAGAGCTCTATCGACGCGGGCTCGAGGTAGTCCTCTCGACCGAGGACGACATAGCGATGGTGGCCGAAGCCGCCGACGGCCAAGAGGCGATCCAACGCGCCGCGGAAGTCGCACCCGACGTTGTGCTGATGGACATCCGGATGCCCCGGGTCGACGGCATCGAAGCCGCGCGTCAGATCAAAGAGTTGGTGCCTTCGACGCGCATCATCATGCTGACCGTGTCTGATGAGGACACTCACCTCTACGACGCGATCAAGGCGGGTGCCAACGGCTACCTCCTGAAAGACATCGCGATCGAAGAGGTCCCGAGTTCGATCCGGCGGGTGTACCAAGGCGAGAGCCTGATCAGTCCGTCGATGGCGTCGAAGCTCCTGACCGAGTTTTCGAGCTTGTCCAAGAAGGTCGAGCAACGCCAGCAGATCGCGTCACCGAGCCTCACGCCCCGTGAGGTCGAGGTGCTGCGTTTCGTCGCCAAGGGCATGAGCAACCGAGAAATTGCCGAGGAGCTCTACATCTCGGAGAACACCGTGAAGAACCACGTGCGCAACATCCTGGAGAAGCTCCAGCTCCACTCCCGCATGGAGGCCGTCATGTA
>JBKJQZ010000031.1:0-4557 GCA_046594835.1 Acidimicrobiales bacterium
CACCCTTGACCACCTTGGAAACGCGGCGGGGACGGCCGATCGAGCGCTCTTCGTACTGGGAATCAGCCATTTAGAACTCCAAACCTGCGGCACGCGCCGCGTCAGCCAGTGCGGCCACACGGCCGTGGTAGAGGAAGCCGCCGCGGTCGAACACGACCGTGTCGACTCCGGCGGCCTTGGCGCGCTCACCGATGAGCTTGCCAATGTTCTCGGCTGCGGCCTTATTGCCGCCGTTTCCGGAGCGAAGGCTCTTCTCGGTGGTGGACGCGGCAGCGAGCGTGCGGCCCGATACATCGTCGATGATCTGCGCGGTGATGTGCTTGGCCGAACGGAACACAGCCAGGCGCGGACGCGCTGCGGTGCCAGCGACCTTTTTGCGAACCCGGTTGTGGCGGCGGAGCCGCGTTTCGAGCTTGTGAGACGTAGACACGATCGAAACCTCTACTTCGCGGCCTTGCCGGCCTTGCGGCGGACGACCTCGTTGACGTACCGCACGCCCTTGCCCTTGTAGGGCTCGGGCTTGCGGATCTTGCGAATGTTCGCGGCAACCTGCCCGACGAGTTCCTTGTCGATACCCCTCACGATGATGCGCGTGGGGACCGGAACTTCGAAGGTGATGCCGGCCGGCGCGTCGACGTGAACCGCGTGGGAGAACCCGAGCGCCAGTTCAAGTTTGTTAGCGCCCTGCGCCGTAGCGCGGTAACCAACGCCGACGATGTCGAGCTCCTTGACGAAGCCTCCGCTGACGCCGAGAACCATGTTGTTCACAAGCGAGCGGGTGAGGCCGTGCAATGAGCGGCTCGTGCGCGAGTCGTCGGGACGCGTCACCAGAAGAGTCGCCTCTTCCTGCGCGATCTGGATTTCACCCGGAAGGTCGCGCTCGAGCGTGCCCTGCGGGCCCTTGACGGTCACGCGGCGATCAACGATCGACACTTCGACACCGCTCGGGACTGGGATGGGGTTCTTACCGATTCGAGACATGAGTTACCAGACGAAGCAAAGGACTTCGCCACCGACACGGCGCTTGCGCGCTTCCTTGTCGGTCATGAGTCCTTGCGAGGTGGACAGGACGGCAACACCAAGCCCGCCAAGAACGCGCGGCAGGCGGTCAGCGGCGGTATAGACGCGCAGGCCAGGCTTCGACACGCGCTTGATACCGCTAATGGTGCGGGCACGATCGACCGAGTACTTGAGCTCGATTTCGAGCGTCTTCCCCGGTCGTGCGCCGTTGTCGGACACTTGAAAGCTCGCGATGTAGCCCTCTTGTACGAGGATTTTCGCGAGCGCTTCCTTGAGCTTGGACGAAGGCATCAACACGGTGTCGTGCATCGCGGTATTCGCGTTGCGGACCCGTGTGAGCATGTCGGCGATGGGATCAGATACAGGCATTAGCTCTCCTCTCCCCTACCAGCTGGCCTTGGTGACGCCCGGAAGCTCACCCGCGTGCGCGAGCTCGCGCAGGCAGATGCGGCATAGACCGAACTTGCGGAACACCGCCTTGGGGCGACCACACCGCTGGCAGCGCGTGTAACCGCGCACCTTGAACTTCGGTGTGGCTTGTTGCTTGATTACGAGACCCTTCTTGGCCATTGCCTCTTACTGCCCCTCGGTGCGTCGGAACGGGAAACCAAAGGCGTCGAGCAATGCCCGGCCTTCTGCGTTGTTGCGTGCGGTGTTGACGATGGTGATGTCCATGCCGCGCGGGTTGTCGACCTTGTCGTATTCAATTTCCGGGAAGATCAACTGCTCGGTGACACCGAACGTGTAGTTACCCCGGCCATCGAAGCCCTTGGTGGGCAGGCCGCGGAAGTCACGAATACGCGGGATGGCGACGGCGACGAGGCGGTCGAAGAACTCCCACATCTTGTCGCCGCGCAGCGTCACCATGCAGCCAATCGCCTGTCCCTCGCGGAGCTTGAAGCTGGCGATGGACTTTGTGGCGACGGTCACCTTCGGCTTTTGGCCGCTGATGATCGTGAGGTCGCGCACGGCCGACTCGAGCAGGCTCGCCTGCTGGGTGGCCTTGCCGACGCCCATGTTGATGGCGATCTTCTGAAGGCGCGGGACCTCCATGATGTTGCCGAGGCCCAGCGATTCCTTCAGCTGCGCGCGGATCTCGTTTTCGTACTTCGCCTTAAGCCGTGGCGATGTAGCTGTGAGTGCCATTACAGATCAACCTTCGTACGGGCGCAGATGCGCACCTTGTTGCCCTGATCGTCGAAGCGATAGGCGACGCGAGTCGGCTTCCCGTCGGCCGGGCTGATCACCGCGACAGCCGCTGCGTGCATCGGCATGTCCTTGTCGATGATGCCGCCCTGCATGGTGGCGCGGGTCGCTTTTTGGTGCTTCTTCGCGACGTTGATGCCTTCGACAATGACCTTGTCGGCCGCCGGCATGACCTTCATGATCACGCCGTCCTTGCCGCGGTCCTTGCCCTGCAACACGCGGACGCGGTCGCCCTTCTTGAGCTTCATCTACAACACCTCGGGAGCGAGAGAGACGATGCGCATGAACTTCTTGTCGCGCAGCTCACGGCCCACAGGTCCGAAGATGCGCGTGCCCCGCGGCTGCTGCTGATCGTTGATCAGTACTGCGGCGTTCTCATCGAAGCGGATGTAGGAACCATCCGGACGACGACGCTCTTTCTTGGTCCGCACGACAACGCACTTGACGACGTCGCCGCGCTTGACCGCCGCGCCAGGGATGGCGTCCTTGACGGTCGCGACGAAGATGTCACCGATACCGGCGTAGCGACGACGCGAGCCGCCGAGCACCTTGATGCAGAGGACTTCCTTGGCGCCGCTGTTGTCGGCAACGCGAAGTCGCGATTCCTGTTGAATCATCGGGCACGCTCCAACACTTCGAGGACACGCCAGCGCTTCAGCTTGCTGAGCGGGCGGGTCTCTTGCACACGGACGCGATCGCCGAGACGAAGGTCGTTGTTCTCGTCGTGCGCGTACAGCTTCTTCGTGCGCTGCACGGTCTTGGAGTACTTGGCGTGACGAACGCGCTCGACCACGGACACGATGACGGTCTTGTTCATCGAGTTCGAGGTCACGAGGCCCTCACGGACCTTGCGACGGTTCTCGCGCTTCTCGGTATCAGGAGTAGCTGTGGTTTCTTCGGCCATTTACTTGCCTTCGGCTTCGTGCAGAGCGATCTCGCGCTCGCGGACCAGCGTTTCGATGCGCGCAACTTCTTTGCGCGTGCGGTTAATGACGGAGATGTTGTCGAGCTGACCGGTTGCCAAACGGAACCGGAACTTGAACAGGTCGTCCTTCTTCTCCAGCAGGCGGCCGGCCAACTCATCGTCGGACAGCGCGCGTAGATCTGCGGTCAGGTTTGCCATTTAGACCTCCACCTGCTCGGTCTGGGCCTTGCGGCTCACGACCTTGGCCTTAATCGGAAGCTTCTGGATCGCTCGCTCAAGCGCCGAACGCGACAACTCTTCGTTGACGCCACCGAGCTCGAACAGAATGCGGCCCGGCTTCACGACGGCTACCCAAAACTCAGGGTTGCCCTTGCCTGAACCCATGCGGGTTTCGGCCGGCTTCTGCGTGACGGGCTTGTCCGGGAACACGCGGATCCAGACTTTGCCGCCGCGCTTGACGCGACGGGTCATCGCAATACGAGCGGCTTCTATCTGACGAGCGGTGATCCAGCCGGGCTCCAGCGCCTGAATGCCGAACTCACCGAAGGACACGACGGTGCCGCCCTTCGCCTGACCCGACAAACGCCCGCGCTGCTGCTTGCGGTGCTTGACCTTCCGGGGCATCAACATCAGTCGGAGTCCTTGTGGAAGTGCGGGGCCTCGTGGTGCTCACGCAGGCGACGGTTGATGTCCTCTTCCTCGGCGAGAATGCGCTCGAGATCGGGGTCGGCCTCCTGAATGATGGGCGTTGTCTCTTCGACCATCTCGGCTGGCGCTTCGATTGCCTCGGTACCGGGCTCGGCTCCAACTTCACCGAGAGCGGCGCTGCGCTTGCCACCACCGGCGGTAACAACGCGCTTGGGACGCGGCTCGCCCGACGTCTCGCCGACAGCCATTGCCGCCTCACGGCTGATCTTGTCGTCAGCGGAAAGCTTGTACGGAAGGATGTCGCCCTTGTAGATCCAGACCTTCACGCCGATACGGCCGTAGGTGGTCTTGGCCTCACGGAAGCCGTAGTCGATGTCGGCGCGCAGCGTGTGCAGCGGCACGCGACCATCGCGGTACACGAGGTGCCGGCTCATCTCAGCGCCACCGAGGCGACCGCCGCAGCGAACGCGGATGCCCTGCGCTCCTGCCTTCTGCACGGTCTGCATAGCGCGCTTCATGGCCCGGCGGAACGACACCCGACCCGCAAGCTGGTCGGCGATGCCCTGCGCGATGAGCGCAGCGTCAAGTTCCGGCTGCGCGATCTCACGGATGTTGAGCTGCACCTTGGGGTTGTTCGTGATCTTGATCAGCGCTTCACGCAGACGATCCGCTTCGGCGCCGCGGCGACCAATGACGATGCCCGGACGCGCCGTGTGGAGATCGATACGCAGGCGATCACGCGTGCGCTCGACTTCGAT
>JBKJQZ010000067.1:0-21702 GCA_046594835.1 Acidimicrobiales bacterium
GCGGCCGAAGACCTCACCACCAACCCGCCCGGTGCAGTTGTGGTCTGGGGCGGCGAGAGAATCTTCGCCGCAGGCGCCGAGATCAGCGAGTTCAGCGGCCCGGAGGAAGCCATGGAGATCGGCGGCAAGTTCCGCGCCGCGCTCGACGCCGTTGCTGGGATCCCGCGGGCCACGATCGCAGCGGTCAATGGCTACGCCCTCGGTGGTGGCTGCGAGCTCGCGCTGGCGTGTGACTTCCGGGTCGCAGCGGACACCGCCCGGTTCGGTCAGCCCGAGATCCTGCTTGGCATCATCCCTGGCGGCGGCGGTACACAGCGCTTGGCTCGCCTGGTCGGACCGAGCCGCGCCAAAGACATGATCCTCACCGGCCGCCAGGTCGCGGCAGACGAGGCGCGCTCGATGGGTCTCGTCGACCGCGTTGTGCCTGCCGCTGAAGTGCTCGACGCGGCGCGGACGTGGGCGGCGGAGCTAGCCAAGGGTGCCGTGGCCGGTCAGGCGCTCGCGAAAAAGGCCATCGACGACGGCCTCGATGGGTCGTTGGCCGATGGCCTCACGCTCGAACAACAACTTTTCGTCGAGGTGTTCAAAACAAACGACGCCCGTACGGGCGTCGAGAGCTTTCTCACAAATGGACCGGGGAAGGCGAGCTTCTCCGGGAGCTAACGGTGAAGCGTTAGCTGGCCATCCGGCGGAGCGAACGTCGCGCCACGCGGCGCTCGTCGTCGTTCTCTGCACCCCAGAAGCCCAGCTCGCCCTGCATGCGAGCGTGGTCGCGGCAGGGGAGCAGCACGGGGCAAGTCATGCACACGGCGCGGGCGAGTGCCTCACGACGGATACGGGGTTCCTCACGCTCGCCGGCCGGCGCGAAAAACAGCTCCGTGCGACCCTTACAAGCGGCTTGATCCTTCCAGGCTTCGTACATCGTTCACAAGATTGCAACCTGTACGACCATCAATCAAACAGTTTGCTGAGATATGCCATATCTCTAAAAACGATTTGGTGCCTCGCAAAGCCGGGCAAACCGGTGCAAATTACCCATCCATATCCGTTTGAGGACGGGGCGCGCCACCCAAGTTGTTACAACACCACCGAGGTACCACGGAAATTGGAGTTCTTCGGTCCAGACGATCTCGCAACCGTTTGGGGAGGGCTGCAGGTCGAATCGTCCGGTTCCGATGACAACGCCGGTGTGTTGGACTGCGACGCAGGTACCCTCAATCCAGTCGACCACGGTCATCTTGTCGACGGTTTTGAGTGGGCCCACTTTGGTCACACACTCGAAGGTGGTGCCGACCCCCCGAGTCGATTCGGACGTAAAGCGGATCGACTCCGCGTCGGCCATCCAGTCGACGTGGGACCCGAGGTCGGCGAGATGGTCCCAGCACTGTGGGACCGATGCAGCGATCGCGACCGATCCCCGAATGCGCACGACGTCTCCTTAGGAAGCGGCGGCGGCGGCGTCTTGGGCGCGCAGCGCCGCAGCGGCGTCTTCAGGCGCAACCAGGTTGATCGGCACGCCGGTACCCAACTCGAAGCCAGCACGCGTGGTGAGCTTCGGCAGCAGGTGCACGTGCCAGTGAAAGCCACCCGAGGCCCGGTAGGGCGCCGCATGGAAGACCACGTTGTACGCGACCTGGCCGACCGTGGCTTCAAGGCGGATCAGCGCGTCGCGAATGGCGCGGCCGATGGCGGCCACGTCGGGCGGTGCGGCCCGGTGAATGTGGGCGTCGTGGGCCTTCGGGATCACGAGCATCTCGTAGGGCGTGCCGCTCCAGAACGGGCAGATCACAACGGAGCGCTCGTCTTCGAGGACCACCCGGTGGCCTACGTCTTGTTCGGCGTCGGCCACGGTGCAAAGCAGGCAGTTGCCTTCGAAACGGGCGAAACCCGCCTGCTCATCAGCCACCTCGCGCGGCACGAACGGCATGCCGAGCAGTTGGGCGTGGGGGTGCTCGAGCGAGGCGCCGGCCTCGCGGCCCGAATTCACGATTACCTGGGAGTACCGCAGGCCCGCGGTAGAGGCGTGCTCAGCGACGCGGTCGCGGATCGCCGCCATCACGAGGCCAGCCTGGGCGTCGGAGAGCGCGCTCCACGGGGAGCCGTGGTCCGGCGACAGCACGAGCACTTCGTGGATGCCGCTGGCTGGCGCCTGCGTGAAGACGGGCCCGAGTGTGCTTACCGCCATGGGCTCGTCGCCTGAGAAGGCGGGGTACAGGTTCGGGACGACGCGCACGAGCCACGAGCCACTCGGTCCGTAGCTCTCAAGCGCCGGAGGTGCGGCCTCCTCGTTGCCGGGGCAGAACGGGCAACGGGACGGGTCGGCCTGGACTTCGAGGTTCGGTCGAGTGAACGCGTCCGGACGCGCGGCGCGCTCGGCCGCGATGACTACCCATCGACCGGTAAGGGGGTCGAGCCGAAGCTGGCTCATGTGCGCGCGCCGTCATACATCTCTTGCCGGACGTTACTGCGGGCAGCGCGCGGTAACGCGCTTTCTAAGCCCACCGGTAGCGTTGTGCTGTGGCTTCTGGAACGCGCTCGCAGAATCGGCGCAATCGCGCCGTTCGCTCCTACGTTCGGCGCGAGCTGCACGCTCATTCCGCGGCCGCACGGGAGCAACTTGGTGGGGCCCACCTGGACGCGAAAAGCCTGCGCTCGGGCGGCGGCCTCGCCGCTGTCACGCCAATCGATCTGGCGGAGGCGGGTGACGGGGCCGGTCACCTGATCCAGCCGACGCGCGAGCAGTTGCTGCGTTCGGCCGGGCCGATCATGCGCGCGAGGACCGCGTGGGCTTCCACGTGGGGAAGTTGGCCTCGGTTCCTTGCACTCATCGAACCCTCCTATCGGCCGGTGCACTACTTCAACGCACATGGCGTGGCGATCGGTGCCGCGGCGAAAGACCTCGTACGCCTCGCCGCCCTTGGCGCGGAGTGGATGAGCGCGCTCGGCGTACGCGGCGACGACTCGGTCGCGCTGCTTGAAGGTGCCGCGAGCGCCATCGAACCGTGGGAGTTGAGCGGAGGCACACGGCGCGCCGGGGTGCCGCTCGCGGTTGTGGAGCACCCGGCTGACGCACATACGGCGGGCTTTAGCGTCATCGCGGGCCGCCCGGAAGCGGTGCTGACTGCGCTCAAGGCCGGCGTGTGGCCCGCACTACGCACTGCCATCGTGTTCGGTCCTGATGCGCAAAGGGTCTCGGCCCGGGTCGCCAAGCTCGGCGCGGCCAATGATGTCGCGGTGCGGCGCGCCTGGGCGGTGCCGGGTGCCCGCTCGGTGTGGTTCGAGTGCTCGGGCGGCGAGACCGCCGGTTGGCACACGACCGCGGCCGCCGAACTCATTGAGATCGATAAGGGTGACGAGGCGCTGTGGACGGGGCTCGGCTGGGCGGGCACGGTATTTCTCCGTTTGCGAACGGGTGTGCGGATTGGCGCGATCGACGCCGCGGTCTGTCCGTCGTGCGGACATCGTGGTCCCCGCCTCTTCCTGACCGACGGATCTCCTGCGCTGGCGCGCTGGCTCGAGGGCGACGCCCGCGTCGCGGAGTTCCGTCTTACGGCGGCGGGGGCTGACGTGCTGCCGGCCCGTGCCGGCGCGAACGCACGTTTGCTGAGCGAGGCCAAGAAAGCGTTCCCGGATCTTGCGGTAACCGTGAGCACTCGACGCGGCTGGGGGCAATGACCGCGCCGCGTTCCTACGCGTACCTTGATCACGCCGCGACCTCGCCGGTGCGACCCGAGGCTGTGACCGCGATGTTGCCGTACCTTGGTGATCATTTCGGCAACCCGTCTGGCGCGCACGGCATCGCGCGCGCGGCCCGCACCGCGATTGACGACGCGCGTGACGTCGTGGCCAACGCGCTGGGGTGCGACGCGGGCGAGGTGGTTTTCACCAGTGGGGGTACTGAGGCGGACAACCTCGCGATCCTTGGCGCGCCCGACGGGCGCCGCGTGTGCAGCGCCATCGAGCACCACGCAGTCCTGCACGCGGTCCAGCGGTGCGCCGGCGACACGTTCGGGGTCGGGGCCGACGGTGTGGCCGATCTCGACGATCTGGCGCGGGTTATCGGGCCTGACGTAGGCGTGGTGTCGCTGATGCTTGCGAACAATGAGACCGGTGTGATTCAGCCGATTGCGGCCGCAGCGGGCGTTGTGCGCCGGGCTGCGCCCGATGCGTTGGTGCACACCGACGCCGTTGCCGCGTGCAACTGGATTGATGTGGCGGCGCTCGCAGCGGCGGCCGATTTGGTCTCGATCAGTGCACACAAATTTGGAGGCCCGAAGGGCGTCGGTGCCCTTGTGGTGCGAGAGCGGGCGCAGCTGTCCCCGCAACTGCTCGGCGGTGGACAGGAACGCGAGCGGCGCTCGGGCACCCACAACGTCGCGGGCATCGTGGCCATGGCGGCGGCGTTGGCGTCCGCTGTACGCGAGCGCGAGGCGGCAGTCGCCCGAGTGGAGCGGTGGCGCGACGAGATCGGGCGCGCCGTAGGCGACGCGGGCGACGTGGTTATCACTGCGCCGAATGCGCCCCACACCGCGGGCACGCTTCACGTGCGGATCGCCGGCGTCGAGAGTGAGGCGTTGGTGATCGCGCTCGACGATCTCGGCGTGTGCGTGTCGGCAGGGTCCGCGTGTGCAAGTGGCGCGCTCGAACCCAGCCACGTGCTGGCAGCGATGGGCGTGACCCCTACGATGACCGGGGGCGCGCTGCGGGTATCGCTGGGCTGGTCGACCACCGAAGCCGATGTGGCCCGTGCCCTGGTAGCGCTGCCGAAAGCGATCGAGATGCTGCGGAGCCGGGCGTGAGAGTCCTCGCTGCGATGTCGGGTGGCGTCGACAGTTCGGTCACCGCCGCACTGCTGCTCGAGGCGGGCCACGAAGTCGTGGGCGCCACGATGAAGCTGTGGGGCGGACCGTCGGACCAAGGCTGCTGCTCGGTCGCCGACGTCGACGACGCGCGCCGCGTCTGTCAGCAGCTTGGCGTTGCGCATCACGTGTTCAACTTCAGTGAGGACTTCGACGCGGCGGTGGTGGCGCCTTACATCGAGGCGCACCAGCACGGCCGCACGCCAAACCCGTGCATTGAGTGCAACCGCCACCTCAAGTTCGATCGCTTTCTGCGCCGTGCCGATCAGCTCGGCTTCGACGCCATCGCCACTGGCCACCACGCGCGGGTCGTGGAAAGCGGTGAGAGGTTCGAATTACGACGCGGTCACGACGCATCGAAGGACCAGTCCTACGTGCTGCACATGCTCGACCAGTCTTCGTTGGCGCGCACCTTGCTGCCCGTAGGTGAGATGACCAAGACCGAGGTGCGCGCCCGCGCTGACGCGCTCGGACTACGCACTGCGACAAAGCCCGACAGCCAGGACACGTGTTTTCTGCCGCAAAACGGCGGGCGCACCACCTTCCTGGGCGCGCGCATCCCGCTGCGCGCCGCACGCGTGGTCGACAGCAGCGGCCGCGAGTTGGGCACGGTTGACGCGGCCGAACTGGTGTCAGTCGGCCAGCGACGCGGCCTGGGCTTAGGTGCGACCTCGGAATCGGGCGATGCGCGGTACGCGCTCGCGGTCGATCCCGGCGCGGGAGTGGTGACCGTCGGCACGATCAACGAACTGATGGTCAGTGCCCAGGGCGTCGACTCGATGACGTGGGTGCACGAGCCGGTGGGTGGCGGTGCGGTCGTGCGCGTGCAGACCAGCGCCCACGGCGAGACGACGCTGGCCACTTGGCGCAGCTATGGCATCGAGTGGAGCGAGGCGCGTCGACGCGTGGCGCCGGGCCAGAGCGTGGTGCTCTACGACCTCGACGACGACCGCGTGCTGGGCGGAGGGATCGCCCAGTGAGCGAGGAACCGTTGACCGACGAAGCAGACGAGGCGGACGAAGAAGCCGAAGGCGCCTTCCGCCGGTTGCCGCGGCGCGACGCGCAGGCCAAGCAGGCGCTGCTCGCGATCGCGTTGGTGTTTTTTGTGGGCATCGCCATCGGGTATTTCTTGGCGAAAGGTTTCTAAGGAGCCGGTATGAAGGTCGAAATCTGGTCCGACGTCGTGTGCCCGTGGTGCTTCATCGGTAAGCGCAACTTCGAGGCGGCGCTGGTGCAGTTCGCGCACGGCGACAAGGTTGAGGTCACGTGGCGCTCCTACGAGCTTGACCCGCACGGCCCCGCGGTGCGCGAGGGGACCTACGCCGAGCGCATCGCGCGCAAATACGGCATGGAGGTTGGCCAGGCGCGCGCCGCGATGGCCCGCATGGTCAACGCGGGTGCGGAAGCGGGGGTCGACTTCAAGTTCGAAACCATGCAGCCCGGCAACACCTTTAACGCGCACCGCGTGCTGCATCTCGCGGCGCGCCACGGCTTGCAAAACGCGCTCAAAGAAGCCCTTTTGATCGCCACCTTCACCGAGGCGCGCGCGATCGGAACGAGCGAAGTGCTCGAGGACGTCGCAGTGTCGGTGGGTCTTGATCGCGACGAGGTGCGAGTGGTGCTCGCAGGCGAGTTGTTTGGCGACGAGGTGCGCACCGACGAACGCGTCGCGCAGAGCATCGGCATCACCGGCGTCCCGTTCTTTCTCATCGACGACGCGTACGGCATTCCCGGGGCGCAGGACCCGCAGGTGTATCTGAACATCCTCGAGCGGGCTTGGGGCGAGTCCCACCGGGAACTCCAGATCGTCGCGAGCGAGGGCGACGCGTGCGACGACGACGTGTGCGACGTGTGAGGCGTCGCTAGCCGACGGGCAGTAGTTGTCTCAGCCGACGGGCGTAGTTGTCTCAGCCGACGGGCAGGTTGCGCGCCTCGGCCTCGGCCAGCACGCGCCCGGGTCGCGTCGGGGTGAACAGCATCCGCGCGGAGGCGCCCGACAACGCGTCCTTGCGGCCTGATGCGCGGACCATAGGAACCTTTTCGTACAGCACGAGTTCGAGCGCGAGCCCAAGCGAACCCTGGGTGAGGTCGAGCGAGTCGGTGGTCGAAGGTGCAGCGCGCAGCGTCTCGATCAGCTTGCGGTCGAACAGCACCGGATCGGTCAGGCTCATGGGGTCGTGCAGCACGACGCCGGCGGGCACGAACACGAGCCAACGACGCGTGAGGCCGAACAGCGCGCGCCCTGCGAAGTAGGCGAGCGCGCCGCCGACAACCAGCACCGGAACGCCGGCGACGGGTTCGCCCGCGGCGACAAGCAAGGCGCCGCCGACCGGACCACCGACTACGACGATGCCCGCGAGCCAAACGGGTCCCAGCAACAACGGGCCGGGCGTCCGCAACGGGAAGCGCCTCTCGTTCGCGTACGCAGGGCCGTTTACGAACCACTCGGCGATCTCGGGCCTCGACGCGACGGCGATGGCGACCAGCGGGAAGACGCCGCCCACAAAACTCGATCCGTAGCCCATCGCGATAGCGGTAACGAACCCGCCTGCGGCGGCGCCCACGCGCACAACTGCGAGTGACGCGGGCGTGGGAACCACGGTTGCCACCGCAACGGCGGCCCACGCGACCCAAAGCAGGATGGATGCGGTAGTCCGGGTCGGGATTTCCCAACCGTTGAGTCGATCGGCCAACACCACGCCGAGCGTGATGGGTAACACGGCCCATGCCGCTCGTAGAACCCAGGGCGATGCCTTCTCTACCGACACCGCCGAAGCGTGTCACACCGTCCGCCTAGTTTTGGAGTCGTGGCGAAGCCAGCCGAGGAAACGGTCGACCGGGTCGACGAGCTGCGAGCGCTGATCGTCGCGGCCAACAAGGCGTACCACGAGCTCGACGCGCCCGAGATCCCCGACGCGGATTACGACCTCGCGGTGCGCGAGCTGCACGAGCTCGAGGCCAAGTACCCCGAGGTCAGGACCGACGACTCACCCACGCAGACCGTCGGCTTCACGCCGTCGTCGTTGTTCACGCCCGTGGTGCACCGCGCGCGGATGATGTCGCTCGACAACGCAATGAACCTCGAGGAACTCGAGGCGTGGGGGCGCCGGCTCGAGAAGAACATCAGCGAGCCGATCACGTTTGTGTGTGAGCCCAAAATCGACGGTCTCGCGATGTCGATCCGCTACGAAAATGGTCGCTACGTGCGCGCGGCGACCAGAGGCGACGGACGCGTCGGCGAAGACGTCACTGCGAACGTGGCCACGCTCGACTCGATCCCGAAGAGGCTCATGGGCAACGCGCCCGCCGTGCTCGAGGTGCGTGGTGAGGTGTTCATGCCGGCGGCGTCGTTCACCGAGTTGAACGCCCGCCAGGCCGAGCTCGGCGCCACCCTGTTTGCCAACCCGCGTAACGCGGCGGCCGGCTCGCTGCGCCAGAAGGACCCGTCGATCACAGCGAGCCGCAAGCTCGACTTCTTCTGTTACCAGCTCGGCGAGGTCGAAGGCGGTCCGTCGTTCACGACGCATCAGGAGACGCTCGACTATTTGCGCGAGATGGGCTTACCGGTCAACGACGCGATCACGGCGGTCGCCTCGCTCGCTGCGGTGCACAAGTACTGCGAGACCCGCTTGGCGGGTCGGCACGCGCTGGCCTACGAGATCGACGGCGTGGTCGTGAAGGTCGACAACCTCGCGCAGCGCGACGAACTCGGTTTCACATCGAAAGCGCCGCGCTGGGCGATCGCGTTCAAGTTTCCGCCGGAGGAGCGCACCACACTGCTGCGCGACATTCACGTCTCGATCGGACGCACCGGCCAAGCCACACCGTTCGCGATTCTTGAGCCCGTGTTTGTGGGCGGTTCAACGGTGTCTCTCGCCACGCTGCACAACCAGGACCAGGTTGCAATAAAAGACGTGCGCCCCGGCGACCACGTCATCGTGCGGAAGGCGGGCGACGTCATCCCCGAAGTCGTCGGGCCCGTCCTCTCGATGCGGCCCAAGGGTTTGCCGGCCTGGGAGTTCCCCAAGAACTGCACCACCTGCGAACAACCGCTGGTACGTCGCGAGGGTGTGAGCGCGACGTTCTGCGTCAACCCTGCGTGTCCCGCGCAGCAGTGGGCCGGCATCTGTCACTTCGTGTCGCGAGGCGCCATGGACATCGAAGGCCTGGGGGAGCGGACCGTCTCGCTGTTCCTCAACGCTGGCTTACTTGCCGACGCGGGCGACGTGTTCTTCCTCGACTACGACAAGGTGCGCCAGATCGAGGGCTTCGGGGACATCTCAGTGCAGAACCTGCGTGCGTCGGTCGACGGGGCGCGCGACCGTCCCCTTGCCAACCTGCTGTTCGGCCTCGGCATCAAGCATGTGGGTGGCGCGGTTGCGGGCGCGCTGGCGAAAGGCCTTGGACACATGGATGCGATCGCGGCCGCGACCGCCGACGAGGTCGCAGCGCTCGACGGAGTGGGACAGGTGATAGCCGAGAGCGTCGTCACGTGGTTCGCCGAGCCGAGCAATCACACGCTGATCGACAAGCTGCGCACGGCCGGTGTGAACTTCGAAGGCCCGGAGGCGCCCGACCTGCCCCAGACCCTCGCGGGTATGTCGATCGTGGTCACAGGCACGCTCGAGCGCTTCACCCGCGAAAGCGTGGAGGAAGCGATCGTGACCCGCGGCGGCAAGTCTCCCAGCAGCGTGTCCAAGAAGACGACTGCGGTGGTAGTGGGCGAGGGCCCGGGTGCATCCAAGTTCACCAAGGCCCAAGAACTTGGCGTCCCGATCCTCGATGAAGCCGGCTTCGAGCACCTCCTCCACACCGGCGAGCTCCCCTAGGATTTAGTGCACCTGCCAGCACCACTGGTAGGTCTGGGTGCCGGCTTCGCGGGTTGAGGTGACGGGCCAGTACACGACCACGGCGCAGCGTTGCCCCGGCTTCAGGGCGCCGGTCTCGGTGCCCTCACCGGGTGTGTAGCCGACGGTGTTAAGGCCCTCAGTGCGGTCGGTCTGGTCCTCGGGGATCTCCTGTCCGTCGACCACGAGGATGCCCGTGTAGTTCGCCGCCAACTGGGCGAAGATGCGCGACTGGCGCAGCGCCACTCCGTCGGCTTGGGGCCGCACCTCGGCGACGCGCTGATCGCGAGCGGAGTCCTCGGGCGTGTGGTCGACCGAGGATGCGAAGCCGACGTACAACATCGCGATGGCGGCGGCGAGAAGCGTCGAAACCATCACCCGGTAAGGAGTAACGAATCGCTGCTTCGCGGGGGGCAGGGCTTGGGTCATCGCGCTTTCCACTCTACGGGTGGGAACGCAGAACTGGCGCGCCCGAGCAAGACCATCACGATGATTGCTACGAGGCCGAAGCCACCTCGGACCGGTCGCGAGCCGGGCAGGTCCAACACGGCGGCGAGACCCGCCAGCTCGTAGGCCCACAAGCCCAGATACCCGCCGGGCTTGCGTCTCCACGCCATCGCGGCGAAGGGCAGCTTGGTGGCGAGGAACACCACGCGCAGAGGTGCGCCGCCAAGCGCACCGCGCCCGATGAGCACCACAGCCTGGGCGAACACCTCCAAAACCGCGAGTCCGACAGCCACCTCGAGCCGACGCCGCGCGGCCGACGCGTCGGGTTCGTCAGGGGCCATGCCGCGAGTCTCGCTGGTCCTCTGGGTACCGTGGTGGCATGGCCGGTGGACGAATAGCCGACCAAGTAGGCCGCGTCCTCGGAGGTCGCTACCGACTCGTTGCCCCGATCGGCACCGGGGGGTCCGCGCACGTCTACGTGGCCGATGACACCACGCTCAAGCGCCGGGTCGCGGTGAAGGTGCTCCAGCCTGCCCTTGCGCTCGATCAGGCCTTCCTGAAACGGTTCCGTGCCGAGGCGCAATCGGTGGCCGCGCTCAACCACCCCAACATCATGCGGATCTTCGACTGGGGCGAGGACGAGGAAGGTCCCTTCCTCGTGATGGAGTTTCTCGGCGGCGGCAGCTTGCGCGACATGCTCGATACCGGTCGTCGGCTGACGGTCGCGCAAAGCGTGCTGGTCGGCCTCGAAGCGGCGCGGGCGCTTGACTACGCGCACCGCCGTGGACTGGTGCATCGCGACATCAAGCCCGCCAACATCTGCTTCGACGAAGAGGGCCGCGCCGCGATTGCCGACTTCGGCCTGGCCCGAGCCTTGGCCGAGGCCGCCTGGACCGAGCCCGACGGCGTGCTGTTGGGCACCGCCCGGTACGCGGCGCCCGAGGCCGCCCAAGGCAAGGCCGTTGATGGCAAGGCCGACGTGTACGCCCTTGCGCTCGTACTGCTCGAAGCGGTCACCGGTGAGGCGCCGCCGGTGTCAGACACCACGGTCTCTACGCTGATGGCCCGCGCCAACCAGCCGATCATCGCTCCCTTCGGCCTCGGTCCGCTGGGGCCGATCATCGACGCGGCGGGAGTGGTCGATCCGGTCGACCGGCCCGATGCGGCGGCAGTTGCCGTGATGCTCGACGCGGCCGCCCGCCAGCTCGACGCACCCACGCCGCTCGTGCTCGCACCCGTTCTCAACCTCGACGCGCGCACGCCGTCGGCCCAAGAACACACCGAACTCGGTACCACGACCACGGTGCCGGTCGTCGGCGCACCACCGGCGACCGTCGCGACCGAAGTCGTTGGCCGCAGGTCCAGCAAGCGAATCCGTTACGTGTTGGGCGCGCTGGCGCTGGTCGCGGCGATCACCGCCGGAGCGCTGTTCGTGCCCACGCTGCTCACGGCCGAACACGTCGTGCCCACGCTCAAGGGCAAGACGCTCGACGAGGCGCGGGGCCTCACGAGTCCGCTGCACTTCAAGCTCGCGTCAACCGAGTCGTATAACGACACCGTCCCGGTGGACGAGATCATCAGCCAGACGCCGCGTCCGCGATCGAAGCTGCGCGAGGACGCAACGGTGCGCATCGTGATCTCCAAGGGCCCTCCACCCGTGCCGATTCCCAACGTCATCGGCAAGCCCGAGGCCGAGGCCATCGCCGCGCTCAAAGCCGCGAAGTTCACCGTCGATGAAGACGTCAAGCGCGAGCCCAACGAACAAGTGGCCAAGGGCCTCGTGCTCAAGGTCACGCCCGACGCCAAGACGGCACCAAAGTTCTCCGTGGTCACTCTGACGGTCTCCGACGGCCCACCTCCACGCAGGATTTCGGACTGGATCAACAAGCTCTTCAGCGACGCAAAGGCCGGCTTCGAGAAGGCCGGCCTCGTGGTGAAGCGAGTCGACGGCTACTCCGACACGGTTGCGAAGGACAACGTCATCAGCACCTCGCCCAGCGCGGGCCAGACCGTGCCGAAGGGTTCGACGGTCACCGTCACGGTCGCCGTCGGTCCCGCAACGGTGCTGGTGCCTGATGTCCGCGGCAAGACGATTGGCCAAGCGGCAGCGATCCTGCAAGGCGCGGGCCTCAAGGTGGGCGAGGTGTTCGGCAACGGCAACGGCGACAACCGCCATGTGCTGGCAACCGACCCCAGTCCGAACACCAAGGTGCAGCGCGGTACAAGCGTGGACCTGCTCGTCTCCAAGAACTGACTTCCATACCGTCAAGTAGGGTCGGCCCCCGCAAAAGCGATTTTTGGAGGGTTTCACATGGGCGCACTTGATGGGCGTGTAGCAATCATCACCGGCGCAGGTGGTGGCATTGGCCGGGAGCACGCACTGCTGTTCGCCAGCGAGGGGGCCAAGGTTGTGGTGAACGACCTTGGCGGTGCGATCGACGGTTCGGGCGACGACCGCAGCGTCGCGCAGACGGTCGTGGATGAAATCGCCGCAATGGGTGGCGAAGCCGTTGCCAACACCGACAACATCGCCGATTGGGAAGGCGGCCAACGCCTCGTCAATACGGCGATCGAAGCCTTCGGCGACCTCCACGTGCTGGTCAACAACGCCGGCATCCTCCGCGATCGTGTGCTTGTGAACATGACCGAGCAAGAGTGGGACTCGGTCATTGAAGTGCACCTCAAGGGCCACTTCGTGCCGACCCGCTGGGCCGCCGCGTACTGGCGTGAGCAGACCAAGGCGGGCAAGACCGTCAACGCCGCGATCATCAACACGTCGTCCACTTCGGGCCTGATCGGCAACCCGGGCCAGACCAACTACGGCGCCGCCAAGGCCGGCATCGCGTCGTTCTCGAACATCGCCGCCCAGGAGCTCGCTCGCTACGGCGTGCGTTCCAACGCGATCGCCCCTGCCGCTCGCACCCGCATGACCGAGGCCACGCCCGGCCTTGGTGACATCGTCCGGGCCGAGGTGCCCGCCGGCAAGTTCGATATGTGGGACCCGGCCAACATCAGTCCACTCGTGGCGTACCTCGCGACAGCGGATTGCCCCCTCACCGGCAAGGTGTTCTTCGTCCAGGGCTCCAAGGTCACGCACATGACGAACTGGGCCATGGGCCAGTCCTTCGACGCCGATGACCGCTGGACAATCGATGGTTTGGCCTCGGAGCTCAAGACACTCGCGTAATCGAACAATGTGCGAAAAACTTTCGGGAGGCGCGCGAGAAATCGCGCGCCTCTCTCGTTGACCTCCTGACAGGGCCCGAGAGGGTGACGCGTCGAGGCAACGTTCCCCAGCCGTTGCCGGTACCGTCGCCCTCTCGGGCTTTGTCGCGTCCGGCCTCAGTTCGGGTCGAGGCCGCCGCGTTGGGTACCTTCGGCCGGTGACACTGACGAGGGCGCAGCGACTCCAGCAGAGCCCCCGCTACCGCTGGTTGGTCCTTTGGACCGTTATGGGTGGACTGTTCTCGGTCAACGTGACCTTCACGATCCTGGCCGTCGCCCTGCCCCGGATCGCCCACGACTTCGGGGTGACCCGTAACACGATGACCTGGGTCATCACGGGCCCGCTCCTCGCCTTTGGCGTGGCCGCGCCGACGCTGGGCAAAGCGGCCGACCAGTACGGCGCCAAGCGGATCTATCAGCTCGGCTTGCTGTTGTCGCTCACCGCCGCGGCGATGTCGGCCCTGGCGTGGGGCGCGATCCCACTCATCGTGATTCGGACCGTCGGCTCACTCGAGGGCGCGGCAACCGGTGCCGCGTCGATGGCGCTGGTTATGCGCACCTTCGAGCGCGAGGACCGGGTCAAGGCGATGGGGTGGTGGTCCCTCGTTGGTGCGGGTGGTCCCGTTATCGGCGTAGTGCTCGGCGGCTTCCTGCTTGAGGCGGTGGGCTGGCGCTGGATCTTCGCCGCGCAGATCCCGCTGATCCTGATCGCCTTCATCGTCGGCTCAATCGTCCTGCCCGAGACCGAAACGCTGCCGCCACAGAAATTCGACATCGCGGGGGCGGTGACGCTGTCGCTTGGCATCACGTCGCTGCTGTTCGCGATCAACCGCGGTCCGGAGATGGGCTGGAGCAGCCCGGTCGTGATCGTGGCGTTCTTCCTCAGCCCCGTGCTGCTGTACTGCTTCGTGGTAGTCGAACGCCGTAGCCCCACGCCGCTGATTTCGCTCGAATATCTAAAAAAGCCGGCGTTCGCGTTCCCCGTTGCCGCGAGCGCGCTTGCGAACAGCGCGTACATGGGCGGATTCATCCTCACGCCCGCGCTGCTGCAGACCGTCTACGCCTACAGCGACAAGAAGATCGGTCTCCTAGTGATCGCGCGTCCGCTGACGTTCTCGGTGCTCTCGCCGGTCGCGGGCTACCTCGCAGTGAAGATCGGTCAGCGCACGTCTGCGGTTACCGGCACCGCATTCGTAGTTGTCTCCATGGGCGTGTTCGCGAGCCTCGGGCCGAGCGCGCCCGACCTGTTGATCATCCTCGCGTTGTCGCTGTCGGGCGTCGGTCTCGGGGTGTCGCAGCCGTCGATTTCAGCCGGCGTTGCCAACGCAGTGGCCGATGCGGACCTCGGCGTAGCGAGCGCAGCCCAACAGCTCGCGCAAAACGTCGGCATCGTGTCCGGCATTCAGATCATGACGTCGGTGCAGACCACGCTCGCCCACGGGGCGACGGGCCACGCGGCCCTAGACAGTTTCCGCGCCGCCTACTTGGTAGGCGGCGCGGTCTGTTTCGGTGGTGTGTTGTTGGCGACGGGCGTCAAGAACGAACACCGTCGTCCCGACCCCCATCCAGAACTGAACGAGAGTTTCTAGCGAGAGCTACTCGGTGATTTCGGCGATCTTGGCGGCCATCTCTTGGGCGCTGGGATCGGGTGCTGCGTTGCCCATCGCCATCATCTTGGTCATGTCGCCGGCGACCTTGATCTTGCCGCTCATGAACGCCTGCATTCCCGCCTGCGGGTTGCCCTCGACGAAGATCGCCTTGGCGGTGGCCCAATCGAGCGTGACGGTGACGTCGGGGTTCTCGAGGTGACCGGTGTCCATCTCCATCTCGCCAGAACTGGTGTCCATGTGCGCGTCGATGGAACCTTCACCGAAAGGGACGTCGGTGATGATCTGGTTCATTCGCACGACGTGCGCCGAGGGAGCGCCTTTGCCCTTGTATTCCTCGCGGATCGCCTTGGCGGCGTCCATCCATTCGTCAGACAGGAATGGGTACTTGGCCACTGAAGAACTCCTTGGGGGATCGGGAACAGTGCGCCGCGAAACCTAGTACCGCTGGTTAGGGTCCGTACCGTGGCGCACGTAACGACAGAGCCGAGACCGGACTCCACGGTCGACCCGAAGTACCTGCGGCTTCTGCTGCTGCTCCTGGTCTCGGCTGCGTTCTTCGAGGGCTACGACAGTTCGATCCTCGCGTTGCTTCTGCCGAACATTCAGAGTTCGTTTCATGCAAGCGAAGCCGTGCTCGGCGTCACGCGCATCCCGATCGAGCTCGGGCTTTTCGTCGCCTTCTTCGTCACGCGTTTGTCTGATCGCCTCGGACGCCGACCGCTGCTGTTGTGGTCGGTCGTTGGCTACACGATCTTCACTGCGTTGACTGCGTTCTCGTGGGACATATGGAGTTTTGCGTTTTTCCAGTTCGGCTCGCGCGTGTTCCTCGGTGCTGAGTACGCGGTCGGCGTGACGATGATCGTCGAGGAGTTTCCCTCCGGCCGTCGCGGTCGCGCGCTGGGCACGCTTCTTACCTTTAGTGCCCTGGGCACGATCGTCGTGGGCCTGCTGCTCGGAGCGGGACTGCAGGAAACGGGTCTCGGTTGGCGCGCCTTTTACTTGGTCGGGCTTGTGCCGCTGCTACTGCTCATCCCGTACCGCCGCCGCCTGCGCGAGACGCAGCGCTTCATAGAAATGCGCGCCGCGCGCGCCGCGGGTGAGGAGCTCGAAAAGGAGGTGCCGTTCCTCGAGCCGTGGAAGCCCCAGTACCGCCGTAACCTCGTGCTGGTCGGCATCGTGCACATGCTGCGTTCGATCCCGATCTTTGGTTCGACCGCGTGGTGGGCGTTCTACGCGGAGCGCGAGCGCGGGTTCACCGCCGTCGAGGTGTCGATCTACATCATCGCCAGCTACGGCCTCGGCTGCATGGGCTACTACGTCTGCGGGCGGCTCATGGAGCGCATCGGGCGTCGGCCCACCGCGCTGATTTACTTCGCGGGCGGCATCGTCTTTTCGATCCTGCTCTTCCAAACGAGCAGCAAGCCGGTGAGCTTCTTCGCTCTCATGTTTGCGGTGTTCTTTGGCCTCGGCATGGGGCCGGTGATGAGCAGCTTTGCGACCGAGCTGTTCCCGACCGAGATCCGCGGCCAGGCCGCCGCGTGGATCCGCAACTGGTTCGAGATAGCCGGGTACGTGTTCGGTCCTGCGCTCGTGGGGATTCTCGGTGACCATTCGACGGGTGCGATTGGAAACATCGGCGACACGGTGACGTTGTTGATGATCCTGCAGTTACCCGCGCTGTATCTGATCTGGCGGTTCATGCCCGAGACCAAGGGGCTGGAACTCGAAGACGTCTACGTGCTGGGGCCGGCGGAAGTAATCGCCCCGTGACCAACCGTCAGTTCACATCGGGTCTCGTGGTGTGCCTTGCGTTGATGCTCGCGATCGGTGGCGGCTTGTTTGTGCTGAATCACGGCCATAACCGTCCCGAAGGAATCGCCGAGGACTGGCTCACGGCGATCGGCGAGACCACTCGCAAGGGGGTCGAGGCCGACTCCACCCGTCGGGCCGACGAGATCGGCGCGCCGGAATTGGCCCGGCCGATCCTGCATCCCCACGCCGAGGAAATCGACCGCAAGGCCGGCTTCCGTGACCTCGAGGTCGGCAAGGCCGTGCGGGTTACCGAGACCGATCCCGACACGGTGCGGGTCGGCTTCCGGGTGCACGCTCGGCGCCCGCGTGACAAGACCGTCACGATCGAGGGCGTCCTCACCATGCAGCGCGAGGCCGACGAGTGGCACGTGGTCGCCCTCGACCAGATTGACCCCGTCCAAGCGGGTGTGCCCGCACTGCCGTCGAACGGTGGGCCGCCGCCCTCGTCGGCCCCGTGGTCGTTGTGGATCGGCGGGGTCGTGGGCTCGGCGCTGATCGGCGTTGTCACGACTGCGCTAGTGCGTTCGGCAGGTCGTACCACTGCGGCCTCCGCCGCGGCGTAACTTCTGGGCTGATGACAGCCGCGAATCGCACCGAGCGAATCGAGTTCCGGGAGCGCAACCCCAAGTGGAAGTCGCCTCCGCTGATGATCGACATGTCGATCTGCATCAACTGCGACGCGTGCCTGCGCCACTGCCCGCCCCAGTTCGGGGCGATCTTCAATCACGGCATCGACGTGATCATCATCCCCGAGCTGTGTTCGGGCTGCGACAAGTGCCTCGATCCGTGCCCGGTCAACTGCATCCACCCGGATCCGGACTGGACGCCGGCCCCCGATGATTGGTGGGAAGAACCCAACCTGGCCGACCACTACAAGCGGTAGGCCAACTCTCTTCTACGATTGCCAGCCCTATGCCTGAGCGATTGACCCGTGAAGAGGTGGCCCACGTGGCCCACCTTGCTCGTCTGGAAGTGACCGAGGCGGAACTCGATGAGTTCACGGACCAGCTCGCAGACATCCTCGAGCACGCGAACGAGGTCGAAGCGCTCGACGTAACCGGCGTGGAAGCGATGGCGCACCCGCTCGGGCTGACCAACGTGCTGCGTGAGGACATCGTGGTGCCGTCGCTCGATCGCGATGAGGTCCTCGGCATGGCGCCCGCCGCCGAAGACAACCGGTTCCGCGTGCCCCAGATCCTCGGAGAAGCACCGTGACCGCGCTCGAAATCGCCGCCGCTGTCCAGAGCGGTGCCCGCACCGCCGTGTCTGTCGTGGAGGAACACCTTGCCGCGATCGACGCCCGCGAAGCTGAACTGCACGCGTGCAACCTGGTGATGCGCGACTCGGCGCTCGCCGAGGCTGCGGTGATCGACGCACGCGTCGCCGCGGGCGAAGACGTCGGCCCGCTGGCAGGCGTGCCCGTGGCGCTCAAGGACAACATGTGCACGCGTGGTGTGGCCACGACGTGCAGCTCCAAGATCCTCGAAGGCTGGGAGCCGCCCTACGACGCGACGGCCGTCGTCCGTCTCCGCGCCGCGGGTGCGATCCCGATTGCCAAGACGAACCTCGATGAGTTCGCGATGGGCTCGTCTACCGAGAACAGCGCGTTCGGCCCCACGAAGAACCCACACGACACCTCGAAGGTGCCGGGCGGCTCGAGCGGCGGCAGCGCGGTAGCAGTGGCGGCCGGCTTCGCGCCGATCTCGTTGGGTTCCGATACCGGTGGCTCGATCCGTCAGCCCGCCGCACTGTGCGGCGTCGTTGGTCTCAAACCCACCTACGGGGCGGTGTCGCGGTACGGCCTCATCGCGTTCGCGTCGAGCCTCGATCAGATCGGGCCGTTCGCCGCGAACGTCGCCGACGCGGCGGCGACCTACAACGTGATTGCCGGACATGACCCGCGCGACTCGACCTCCTACGCCGAGCCGATGCCGCGCATTGGCTCCGAGTTGGAGGGCGACGTATCGGGCATGCGCATCGGCCTCATCACCGAGCTGCTCGGTGACGGCATCGACGACGACGTGAAGCGCCGCGTGACCGAAGCGGCCGAGGCCCTGAGCAACGCCGGCGCCAAGATCGAGGAGACCTCGGTCCCTGCGTGCGTCTACGGCTTGTCGGCCTATTACTTGATCGCTCCGGCCGAGGCGTCGTCGAACCTCGCGCGCTACGACGGGGTTCGCTACGGCATGCGCGTGCACGCCGACAACATCAACGGCATGTACGCCGCGACCCGCGAGGCCGGCTTCGGCCCCGAGGTGAAACGTCGGATCATGCTCGGGACCTACGCGTTGTCGGCGGGCTACTACGAGGCCTATTACGGCAAGGCATTGAAGGTGCGCTCCCTTATCGCCCGCGACTTCGCCCGTGCGTATGAGAGCTTCGACGCGTTGCTCTCGCCCACGGCGCCCACGACCGCCTTCGGCTTTGGCGCCAAGACCACCAACCCACTGGCGATGTACCTGAGCGACGTGTGCACGATTCCGTCGAACTTGTGTGGCGATCCTGCGATCAGTGTGCCGTTCCGCACCGGCGATGACGGTTTGCCCGTTGGCGTGCAGGTCCTTGCACCCGCGCTTGGCGAACCGGTGTTGTTCCGGGTCGCGGCCGCTCTTGAGAAGGCAGCGAACTGATGGCAGAAATTCCTGAAGGCTGGGAAATGGTGGTCGGCCTCGAGGTCCACTGCGAACTCAAGACCGCGACGAAGTTGTTTTGTGGCTGCCCCAACGTGTTCGGCGACGAGCCCAACACCAACGTCTGCCCCACGTGCCTGGGCCTGCCTGGGTCATTGCCGGTACTGAACCGCAACGCCGTGGAGCTCGCGATGCGCATCGGTGCCGCGCTCAACTGCGGCATCGAGCCATCGACCTTCCACCGGAAGAACTACTTCTATCCCGACATGCCGAAGGACTATCAGGTCACTCAATACGACGAGCCGATCAACACTGAAGGCTGGCTCGACCTGCCCGACGGCTTTCGCGTTGGAGTGACCCGTGCGCACATCGAAGAAGACACCGGGAAGAGTCAGCACGTCGGGGGCGAAGGCCGCATCCACGGCGCCACGCATTCGTTGGTGGACTACAACCGTGCTGGCGTGCCACTCGTGGAGATCGTGTCCGAGCCCGACATCCGTACCGTTGAGCAGGCCCGCGCGTACGTGACCGAGCTGCGCGGCATTCTGATTGCGACGGGCGCGTCCGACGGGCGCATGGAAGAAGGCTCGATGCGTGTCGACGCCAACGTGTCGGTGCGCCGCAGCGCTGACGATCCCTTTGGCACGCGGTGTGAGATCAAGAACGTGAACTCGATCCGTAGCCTCGGTCGCGCCATCGAATACGAAGCGCGTCGCCAGGTCGACGCGCTCGAAGCGGGCGAGAAGATCATCCAGCAAACCCGCCACTGGAACGAGCAGGACGGCCGCACTATCACGGGCCGCGTGAAGGAAGACGCCGACGACTACCGCTACTTCCTCGAGCCCGACCTCGTGCCGCTCTCGCCGTCGGATGAGTGGGTCGCGCAAGTGCGCAGCAACCTCGCCGTCCTTCCCGCAGCGCGGCGCCAAATCGTGGCCGACGCGACCGGGGCCGAGCCCGCCTCGACACCCGTAACGACCGTGGTGGACCTTGGTCTCGATGCGCTTGTTGTGGGCGCCATCGCGGCAGGCGCAGACGGACGCATCGCCCTGGCTCGGGCGTCGAACGAAGTTGCAGCTGACGCTGAAGCTGGTCGCGCTCTCGACATCGCCGCGTTCACCAAGCTCGTGGGCATGGAGTCGGCCGGCACGATCACAGCCACGCAGTCCAAGACCGTGCTCGGCGTGTTGCTCGCGAGCGGCGGCGACCCCGAAGCGATCGCGGCGGAGCACGGCTTCGAGGCGATGGACACCGGCGCGCTCGATACGGTGCTCGACGACATCATCGCCAACAGCCCTGCGGAGTGGCAGCGCTACCTCGACGGCGACCAGAAGGTCACCGGCTTCTTTGTCGGCGCCGTCATGAAGGCGACAGGCGGCAAGGCCGACGGCAAAGCCGTCACCGCGGCGCTCGTCGCGCGCTCCAAGGGCTAAGTCATTCCCGAACCCCGCATCCTCTATCTGATCGGCCTGAACCGATCGGGTTCGACGATCTACGAACGGTTCTGCGGTGGCGCCGATGGCGTCTTCGCGGCCGGCGAGGTGCACAACCTGTTCCTGCCGCCGTTCTTCCACCGCGACTGCGCGTGCGGCGATGAGTTGCCGAACTGCGCGGTGTGGAGTGAGGTCCTGACACGCCTTGAGAAGGAAGCGAACATGCCACTGGACGAGTTCGTTGGTCGCGTCGCTGCCTTGCACGAAAAAACTGGCCGCACGCGCCACCTCCCGAAGATCAAACGAGGAACGCGAGAAGCGAAGCAACTCGCGAGGCTCGTGAGCGCGATGTACGCCGCGGTCGCGGGAGCGACGAACTCGTCGGTCGTGATCGACAGTTCGAAGGGCCCCGCCGGTGCTCGCCTGCTGGAGCTCATGTCCAACGACTACGACGTAGTCCACATTCATCGTGACCCCGTCGCGACGATCCAATCCAACGCAGTGTGGGGCGGGCGCGGCGCGCCACCTCGCATCAGCGGCCCGCGCCTGGTTGCGACCTCGGCGTCGATCGCAATGGTGAACCGCCGCCTGGCACGCGCCGGCAAGTTCAGCGAGGTCGCGCTCGAGGACTTCCTCCGCGACAACCGCGGTGAACCACTTCCCGCTTCGCACCAGTGCGAAGGAAACCCGTCCCGCTTCGGCGACGCCGTCCTTTCGCCCACCATTGCCGAAGGCCGCACCCCCCGCGTCCGCACCCGCGTGCAAGCCGCCGCGATCACGCGCCTGCGCGCCCTCGGCCGCTAACGCGCGCTCGGTCGTCACGGCGCGCTCGGTTGTCG
>JBKJQZ010000242.1:0-4090 GCA_046594835.1 Acidimicrobiales bacterium
GTGAGGTCTTCGGCCGCGGCCTGGAGTTCGCCTAGCAGGGCGATGGACAACGCATTCATCTTCGGACGGTCGAGCCGGATGAGAGCAACCCCGTCGTCGCCCCGTTCGACGTGCACAAACTCGGCCATCACAACCCCTCCAGGATCTTGTTGCCCGCGGTGTGCGGGTCGATCGAGCCTGCGGTCACCGCATCGCAGAGCGCCTGGCCCTCGTCGGACTGCAGCGCCGCAACCGCCCGGCGCTCGATCGTGCGCACGATGATCTCGCGGACTTCGTTGGTGGCCCGCTTGGCCTGCCGGCGCTCGAGTTCACCCGTCTCGATCATGTGGGCGCGGTGGGCGTCGATCGCCCCCCACACGGCATCCGCGCCTTCGAAACGCGACGCGACCGCTTCGACGATCGGCGGGCGCCACGGCCCGGGCGAGGTGTGCATGTCGAGCATGGCTTCGAGGTCGCGGTGGACCTCGGCCACGCCGGGCCGGTCGGCCTTGTTGATCACAAACACGTCGGCGACCTCAAGCAAGCCTGCCTTGTTGGCCTGCACGGCGTCACCCCAGCCGGGGTTCACGACCACGACCGTCGTGTCGGCCGCGCCCGCGATCTCAACCTCGACCTGCCCGACACCAACCGTCTCGATGATCACGGTTGGGTAGCCGACCGAGGCGAGCACGCGAGCAGCCTCAGGCGTGGCGAGCGACAGCCCACCAACGTGGCCTCGGGTGGCCATCGAACGGATGAACACACCGTCATCGGTTGCGTGGTCCTGCATGCGGACGCGGTCGCCGAGGATCGCTCCGTTAGTAAAGGGCGACGACGGGTCGATCGCGAGCACGGCGATGCGTTCGCCTCGGGCGCGGACGGTTTTGACCATCGCGTTGGTGAGGGTCGACTTGCCGGCGCCGGGCGCGCCCGTCAATCCGACGACGCTGGCCTGGCGCGCCGCCGACCACGTAAGGCGACTGACGGCGGCTGCTGATTCGCCGCCACGCTCGACGAGCGAGATCAGGCGTGCAATGGAGCCGCGGTCGCCACCCTGGGCCGAGACGAGAAGTTCCGCAGGGTCGGTCGCGCGCACCTGGGCACGTTAGGCGCCGAGGCGGTGCTGACTAGAAGCCGCTGGTTAGAAGCCGCTGGTTAGAAGCCGCTGGGATCGACGTCGAAGTCGATGCCCTTGGCCCGCACCTCGGTGAGGCCTTCGACGCGGTCTTTGAGAATCCGCTCAACGCCCTGCTTCAAGGTCATGGTCGACATGGGGCAGCTGCCGCACGCGCCCATCAACTCGACATCGACGACGCCGGTCGTTTCGTCGAGGCTGAGCAACCGAATGTCACCGCCGTCGCTCTGCAGAGCGGGGCGAATAGCTTCAAGCGCTTCTAGGACAGCTGTTTCCACGGGTTTATCTCCAGTTACCAGTACCGATGTTGGTACTAACGCTCAGGCGTCAAAGGTTCTTCCCAGGATACGTCAGCGCCCACCCCGCGCAGCGAAGCGACCAGATCCGAGTAGCCCCGTTCGACGTGGTGCGCGTCGCCCACGATGGTCGTGCCGTCGGCCGCCAGGCCGGCGAGGACGAGCGCTGCACCGGCGCGGATATCGTGGGCCTTGATCGGTGCGCCCGACAGACGGGGCACGCCCCTGACCACCGCATGGTGGCCCTCGGTACGGATATCGGCACCCATGCGCGAGAGCTCGGCCACGTACGCATAGCGATTCGCGCCGTAGACGTTCTCGGTGACGATGCCCACCCCTTCGGCAACGGTGAGCAGCGTGAGAAGGAAGGGCTTGTAGTCGGTCGCGATGCCGGGGTATGGCAGCGTGCTCACGTCGGCGGCACGCGGACGACCTTCACTCGTGACCCACACGCCACCGTCGACGCCGGACATGTGCACGCCCATCTCCGCGAGCTTCTCCGCCAGCATGTCCATGTGGTCGAGGCGGGCGCCACGAATGGTCACACCCCCCTCAGCGAGGCCGACGGCAGTTGCGTAGGTCGCCGCCTCGATGCGATCGGGAATGACGACGTGTTCGATCGGATGAAGTGTGTCCACGCCGTCGACGGTGAGCGTCGAGGTGTTCTGACCGCCGATCTGCGCGCCCATCGCCGTGAGTAGTTCCACGAGATCGCCGATCTCGGGTTCACGCGCCGCGTTGTCGATGACAGTCGTGCCTTTGGCGAGTACTGCGGCCATGAGGAGGTTCTCGGTGGCACCGACGCTTGGATAGTCGAGCACGATCCGGGCGCCGCGCAACCGGTCGGCTGTGGCGTCAAGGTTGCCGTGGCGCATCACGATCTGCGCGCCCAGGGCTTCGAGGCCCTTGATGTGCATGTCGATGGGACGCGAGCCGAAGTCGTCGCCGCCGGGGAGCGGAACCACCGCTCGACCGAAGCGACCCAGCAGCGGTCCCAGCACCACGATCGAAGCGCGGATCTTCTCAGCGAGCTCGTAGGGCGCCTGCGGCTCACATTCCTCCGGGACGTCAAGCACGAGGGTCGCGTCCGACCCGAGAGCAGAGCGATCGACGCTGACGCCCATCGCGCTGAGCACGTCGCCCATCACCGTGACGTCCTCGATCGCAGCAACGTTCGTGATCACGTGCCGCCCCGGGGCGAGCAACGTGGCCGCCATGCACTTGAGCACCGAATTCTTCGCGCCCGAGACCGTCACCTCACCGGTGAGCGGGCCGCCGGCGCGGACCACAATGCGACGCATACCCCAGTATGGTGCCGCGCCGTGGGCGTGCGAGAACGGGTCGCTGTTCTCGACGACGCGCAATTGGCGTCCGCTCTCGAGCCCCGGCGCGGGTTCATCGTCGAGACCCAGGCCGAACCGGGCGTCTTCGTCGCGGCCGACGGCGCGCCCTATCGCCGGGAGGTGCGCGCCGAACCCGACGGTAAGGGAGCGCACCGCGTAACGCAGCGAATCGACGTGCGCTTCGACATCCCGTACTGGGGTTGGCTGTTCCGCCCCATTTTTACCGCGCACGTGGCAAAGATCGGCGGCCCTAACGACCCACGGCCAGTGTGGTTCCCTCCCGAAGGGATGGACGACGGCGCGAGCGCAACGCTCGCAAAGCTCGGGGTGATTGCGGCGATCCTGGGCTACATCGGCGTCACCCTGACCCAGACCATCACCTACGCCGCAAGCGAGTTCGGTGCGAACAAGTCCGCGCAGGGCGTCACCCTGGCGTCGGTCCGTCTGGACATATTCCTCGCGTTGCCCCTTGCGTTGCTGGCGGACCGGCGCGGCCGTCGCTTCCTGATCGTCAACGGCACCGCCGCTGCGTGCGCGCTCAGCGCGTTCGGGGCGCTGGCACCGAACCTGTGGACGCTTGCGGGCGCCCAGGTGCTCACACGCGGCTTTTCGAGCGCGTGCGCCGTCGCTCTCGGCGTGATGGTGGCCGAAGAGATGCCGGCAGGTGGTCGCGCCTGGGCGACAAGCCTTATGGCGGTGGCGGGGTTCTTCGGCGCCGGAATCTGCCTGTTCGCGTTGCCACTCGCCGATCTCGCCGAGCCCGCGTGGCGCGTGCTGTTCCTTCTACCGCTGCTCTTCATCGTGCCCGTGCTGCGGGTGGGTCGCGGCCTGACCGAGACCACCCGGTTCATCGCGCACGTGGCCCAGCGGGTCGAGAAGGTGAAGCTGTGGGACGTGCTGCGCACCCACCGCGGCCGCTTCATCCTGATGTCTGCGTCTGCGCTGCTTATCGCCGTCTTCACCACGCCAGCCGCGCAATTCCAGAACGAGTTCCTCCGCACCGAGCGTGGTTTCAGCGGAGCGCAGATCACGCTGTTCATCACGCTCACTTCGCTACCAGGTGGCGTCGGCATCGTCGCCGGCGGGTGGCTCGCCGAACGAGGGCGGCGCCTGGTGGGAGCGGTCGCCACGTTCGTGGGCGTCGGCGCAACCGTCGGCATGTTCTATTCCAGTGGGCTGGGTCTGTACGGATGGTCGACGCTCGCTTCGGTGATCGGCGCCGCGGCTGTGCCTTCGCTCGGTGTGTACGGCGCCGAGTTGTTCCCGACCGAGGCGCGCTCGGCCGCCAACGGCGGACTTGGCGCAGCCGGTCGCCTCGGCAGCGTGATCGGCCTGGT
>JBKJQZ010000271.1:0-5751 GCA_046594835.1 Acidimicrobiales bacterium
GCGGCGGGCAGTGGATTCGGCCGCAACGCCCGCCGCGGCCATGGCGAGCAGCGCCGCCGGGTCGGTGAACTCGGAACCGGATTGCGCAAAGAGCGCGAACAATCCGAACAGCACTAAGAAGCTGCCTCGCGGCGCTTTCCATCGGCGAGCGAGAAGTAGCGCCGGAACCAGTGCGAGAACGGTGGTGACGAGCATCGACGCCAGCGCCCACATCTCGCGTACCTGCGCGAACCGTGATGGTGTTACCTGCGTGAAGTCGTGGACGTGAGCACTGACCGAACTGAGCGACGGCACCACCGTTTGACCGAAGGGTGACGCGTAAAACGTGAAGAAAAACGCAACGCCACTTATGAGGCCGAGTGACACGAGCGCGGGCAAGAACGCAATGAGACCCGTCGGTGCGTTGTGGTTCCACGCTCGACGGGCCGGAGCGCTCAGCACAAGCAGGCCGCCCGTCATTAAAACCAGGTGGGTCGGGCTGAGCACCGCTTCAAGGCTGACCTCGATACCGAACAGGGCATGCCACGCCATGTCGGAGGCGCCACCAGCGGCGAACATCGCCAACCCGATTACCGACGCCCGATCGGCGCGACGGACCAGCTCGCCCGGCCCCGCGTGCGGGAACTCGCGGCGTGCCCGCCACAACGTGACCGCCGCCAGGCCGAGGCCGCCGGAGTAAAGGACGCCGTGCCAGGGCGTGAAGAAGCTGTCAGGCCGGCCCTCGCTGTGCGCCCAGCCATCGAGGAACAAGCCGAGGATTGTCCACACGCCGAAGCCGATGAGCGTCCAGTCCGTCCGCGCTTGGAGCGGCTCATCATCGGTGGAGTGAACGATCGCGCCAGTTGTCATGTGGACAACCTATACCCCGCCAGGGTATGCTGTAATACCTCTCAGGGGTGCAGTCCCCTGAAGGTCGACAAGGAGAAACCGATGACCACAACGACCTACACCGTCAAGGGCATGACCTGCGGGCACTGCGTTGCTGCTGTAACCGGCGAGATCACCAAGCTGTCAACGGTCACCTCTGTCGACGTCGACCTTGAAGCCGGAGCGGTGAAGGTGACGAGCGCCGAGGCGCTCGCTGAGGAGGCCGTGCGCGCCGCGGTTGACGAAGCCGGCTTCGAGCTGGTCGGATGAAGCCGCCGCTCAAGCTCGCGCTCTTCGTCGCACTTGTCCTCGCAATAACGGCGGGCGGTGCGTTTGTTGGCGCTGCGACCCATACCAAGCCGTCGCCGCCCGAACATCAGCAACACCAGCAACACCGATCGTCATGACGGCTACGGCGTCACCGACTCGTCACGTCGAGCTCAACATCGGCGGCATGACCTGCGCGTCGTGCGCGGCGCGCATCGAGAAGAAGCTGAACCGGATTGACGGCGTGGCGGCGACGGTGAACTTCGCCACCGAACGAGCCACGGCCGAAGTACCCGCCGACGTAACCATCGATGTCCTCATCGACGCCGTTGAAGCTACCGGCTACACGGCCGCGCTTCCGGCGCCCGCCAACGCCGCCGGCTCGGTGGCACCGGTCGAGACCGACGAACTGGCCGGGCTGCGGCAACGCCTCTGGGTCAGCGCGGCATTGGCCGCCCCCGTGGTGGTGCTGAGCATGATTAGCCGTCTCCAGTTCGACAACTGGCAGTGGCTCGCCCTCACGCTCGCCGCGCCGGTGGTGGTGTGGGGCGCCTGGCCGTTCCACCGCGCGGCCTGGGTCAACCTCCGCCACGCGGCCGCGACCATGGACACGCTCATCTCGATCGGCACGCTCGCCGCGTTCGCCTGGTCGGTCTACGCATTGTTCTTGGGGGACGCCGGCAACCCAAATATGCGTATGCAGTTCTCGCTCACGATCGAACGAAACACCGGCACCCACGAGATTTACCTTGAAGTCGCGTCTGGGGTCGTGGTCTTTCTCCTACTCGGCCGGTTCCTCGAAGCCCGCGCCAAGCGCCGCTCCGGAGCCGCGTTGCGCGAGCTGCTCGAGCTCGGGGCCAAAGATGTCGCCGTGCTGCGCGACGGGGCCGAAGTCCGTGTGCCGATCGAACAGCTTGTTGTCGGCGACCGCTTCGTCGTCCGGCCCGGCGAGAAAGTCGCTACCGACGGCGTCGTCGAAGTCGGCGCATCCGCGGTCGACGCGTCGCTCTTGACCGGCGAATCCGTACCGGTCGACGTCGGCCCCGGCGACAACGTCGCGGGCGCAACCGTCAACGCGGGGGGCGGTCGACTCGTCGTGCGCGCCAGCCGGGTGGGCGCCGACACGGCGCTCGCGCACATCGGCCGACTGGTCAGCGACGCCCAAGCCGGCAAAGCGCAGATCCAACGCCTGGCGGACCGGGTGTCGGCGATCTTTGTCCCGGTGGTCGTGTGCCTCTCCGCCGCAACCTTCGGCTACTGGATTGGTGCGGGCGAAGGCACCGCTGCGGCCGTGACCGCCGCTGTCGCGGTGTTGATCATCGCCTGCCCGTGTGCGCTCGGACTCGCCACCCCTACCGCGCTGCTCGTGGGCACAAGCCGCGGCGCGCAGCTCGGCATCCTCATCAAAGGACCCGAGGTGCTGGAATCCACTCGCACGGTTGACACCATCGTGCTCGACAAGACCGGCACCGTCACTACCGGTCACATGACCCTCGTCGACGTGCGCCCCGCGGCGGGCGTTGATCCGGACGAGGCGCTGCGTCTGGCCGCGTCGGCCGAACACGCCAGCGAGCATCCGATCGCCCGCGCCATCGTCGACGGCGCCCGCGCCAAAGGGCTGGAACTCGCAGAAGTCGAGTCCTTCACATCCACGCAGGGTCTCGGCGTGCAAGGCACGGTTGGCGGCCACGCTGTGATCGCCGGCCGCCCCCGCTTTCTCGCCGACTGGGCCATCAGTCTTCCGCCCGAGCTCGACGGCGCTCGCCTCGAGGCCGAAGCCCGCGGCCAGACGCCGATACTCGTGGCGTGGGACGGCGCCGCGCGTGCCCTCATCACGGTCGCCGACACCGTGCGACCCACATCCGCGGCCGCCATCGCGCGTTTGCGTAACCTCGGCCTTCACCCGGTTCTGCTCACTGGCGACAACCAACGGGCCGCACAAGCTGTCGCCGACCAAGTCGGGATCGACGAGGTTATTGCCGAAGTGCTCCCGGCCGACAAAGTCGACGTCGTGCGCCGGCTGCAAGACGCCGGCCGCGTGGTGGCCATGGTGGGTGACGGAGTCAACGACGCCGCCGCCCTCGCACAAGCCGACCTCGGCCTCGCCATGGGCACGGGCACCGACGTCGCCATCGAAGCGTCCGACCTCACCCTCATGCGCGCCGACCTGCACAGCGCGGCGGACGCGGTACGCCTCTCGCGGGCCACGTTGCGCACGATCAAGACCAACCTGTTCTGGGCGTTTGGTTACAACATTGCGGCGCTCCCGCTGGCTGCGGCGGGGCTACTTAACCCCCTTATCGCGGGAGCCGCCATGGCGTTCTCGAGTGTGTTCGTTGTTTCCAACAGCCTGCGACTGCGCACGTTCCGCGCCGGGTAACCGGTGCCACTTCCTTCGACAGTCAGTAGAGCGTCAGATGCCAAGGCCATGACCAGCGACGTTGAGGCCACGTTCGGGTTCGTTGACCTCGCGGGGTTCACCGCGCTCACCGAATTCCATGGCGACAAAACGGCGGTCGCACTGCTCGACCGGTTCGAAGCTCTCGTCGCGAGCGCAGTCGGGCCACAGGACCGGCTCGTAAAGATGATCGGCGACGCCGCGATGGTCGCCTTCGCCGGCCCCGCCGCCGCAGTGGCCGCGACTCGGCGCCTTTACGAGGCGGTTGTGGTCGAGCCGGACTTTCCCATTCCCCGATCGGGACTACATCATGGGTCCGCTATCGCCCGGGGCGACGACTACATCGGCGCGGCCGTGAATCTCGCGGCTCGTGTCGCTGCGCAAGCTCACGGTGGGCAGGTCCTCGTCACGGCCGCGGTGGCGGCCGCGGCGCGCGACCTCGGTGTCGGCGTTGATGACCTTGGCGCGTTCGCACTACGCAACGTCGCCGAATCGGTCGAACTGTTCGACCTCCAAGTCGCGACCCTCGACGAGGTCGTGACGATCGACCCGGTGTGCCGCATGCAGGTGCATCACGACAATGCTGCGGGCCGACTCAGCCATCGCGAACACATGTACTGGTTCTGCAGCCTCGCCTGCGCGGCGCAGTTCGCGGCCAACCCCGAGGCATACGCCACCTGAGTTCGAGGAGTTCGTTCCCCAACTACAGGGTGTCGTATTGTTGGCCTGGTGACAGACCCCTACGACGGCATCGCGGACCCTGAGGGCACTAGCGGGCGTCGAATCGTCGTCATCTTCGTAGCGGTTGCACTCAGCCTTGCGGTGTACCTCGTCGTGAAGATGCCGGGAATGAGCCATAGCGGTAGCGCGACGGCACGCTCGGCGTCGATGACGTCTGACATGGCGCTCAGTGTCGAGGACTTCGCCGCCGGAATGGCGGATCCGAAGACCTTCGTGGTGAACGTGCACACTTCGGCGGACGCAGAGATTCCCGGGACCGACGTAACCATCGCCTACGACGTGATCACCTCCGACGACCGGCTGCCGGAGGACCACGCCACACCCATCGCCTTGTATTGCAAAACGGGACGCATGTCCAAGGCCGCGGCTGAGGCATTGATGAACGACGGCTACCGCGACGTGGTGTATCTCGACGGTGGCACGGATGCGTGGGTGGCGGCCGGGAAGACGCTGAGCTAAGTGGTTGCGATCGCCGAACCGCAACCGGTTCCGTCGTTGCCGACAAATCGTCGCCGCAACATCGGCGTTGCGCTTGGTGCTGTCGCCGCGGTTCGGGCCGTCGCCGGGCACCTCGCACTTCCGCTCTTCCTTGTTGTGCGCGGGGTGCCGTTCCTTGGGCTTGTGTTGCTGCGACCAGACGAGGCCGGACTCGCGATCGGCGGTGCGCAGGCGTCGGCGGGCCGACTTCCCTGGGTGCCGTTGGTCGTCGTGTCGATCATCAGCGCGGTTAGCGCCGACGTCTTGAAGTACGCGCTCGGCCGTACGGTCGGCGAGGCCGCGCTCGCCAAGCTCACTTCGCACCGCCACGGTCGCCGGATGAGCGGGATGGTCGACCGATCCCGACGGCTGGTTGACCGCCACGGCGTAGTGGCGGTCGCCGCGGCCCGCCCGACGATCGTGGGCCACGGCGTCGTCCCGATACTCGCCGGCATCGGCAAGTTGCATCCGGCTCGGTTCGTCGCCGCGGCGACGGTAGGCGCCGTCGTCTGGGTGGGCGCGTGGCTGGGCGGCGCCGCGCTGGTTGTCAACGTCGTTCGCCAAGGCCGCGGCGGACTCGTCGTCGGCGTCGCCGCTGTCACCCTCGCCGTCGGCGCAGTTCTTTACCGCTCACGTCGCTTCGGTCGCGCTGGGTCGCCCGACTCGGAGGGCGTCGATGCGACGCCTGCCGCGACGGGTTAGCCCTTTCGGCTTGAAGACCGATAGCACCGTTGCGCCGATGAGGAGCAACAGGGCGCCGGACGCGTGCAGCACCGGCGAAGGGTCTCGCAACGCAGACAACGACGAGCCAGACCGGTTGGCCAGGTAGGACAGCGTCTGTAGGTAGAGCAGCAGCACAACGCTTGCGACGACGTTCAGCATGAGTTTGAAGGTCACCCAGTAGTGGCGGAAGAGTCCCCACGGGGTACCGAGCGATTGCACGACACCTGTCAGCAGCGAGGCGAGACCGAGCGGCACGAGTGCGTACAAGGCGACCTGCT
>JBKJQZ010000272.1:0-18678 GCA_046594835.1 Acidimicrobiales bacterium
GGCCGAGGCCGCGTCTTCGTGCAAGTCACAGCGTGCCTTGATCGGCATGAGTTTTTCGATTCAAGACGGGTGAATGCCTGAGCGGCGACGCACTCAAGGTGCGCACGTTCCCGGTGCGGGTAGACAACGGCGAAATCTACCTAGAGCTGCCCAGCGAGGCTGAAATCGAAAAACTCATGCCGATCAAGGCACGCTGTGACTTGCACGAAGACGCGGCCTCGGCCGCGGAGTGACTGCGTAGGGGCCGTGGGGTGTTGTGTTGTGAAAGCGTGAACGCCTGCCGCGAGACGAATTCATGAAAGCTACCAAGATCAGTCTGTTCAGCTTCAGTACGCCGTCGATGCGCGCTTTCCACATGACGTGGATCGCCTTTTTCTTGTGCTTTTTTGGCTGGTTTGGCCTGGCGCCGTTGATGCCACTGGTGCGCGCCGACCTGCACCTGACCAAGTCGCAGGTGGCAGATTCGATGATCGCGGCGGTGGCCGGGACCATCTTCGCGCGGCTCTTGATTGGCTATTTGTGCGACAAGTACGGTCCTCGTCGCGTGTATTCGGGCCTGTTGGCGTTCGGCGCCGTAGCCGTCATGGGCGTCGGTCTGGCCCACGACTACGTCACGTTCCTAGTCTGCCGGGTGCTGATCGGTTTGGTCGGCGCCTCGTTCGTGATCACGCAGTACCACACGTCGGCCATGTTCGCGCCGAGCGTGGTCGGCACCGCCAACGCCACGACTGCAGGCTGGGGCAACCTGGGCGGCGGCGTGACGCAGATGGTGATGCCGGTCGTGGTCATGGGGCTGGTCGGCCTCGGCATCGTCGAGGGCCAGGCCTGGCGCTACGCCATGATCCTGCCGGGCAGCTTGATGCTGCTGATGTCCGTGCTCTACCTGCGTTACACGCAAGATTCGCCGGAGAGCAAAGAGGCCAAAGCCAACACCGGCAAGTCGAAGGGGTCTCTTCTGGAGGCCGCGCGTGATCCGCGCGTGTGGGCGCTATTCGTGGGCTACGGCGCGTGTTTCGGCGTCGAGCTGACGATCCACAACATCGCTGCCAGCTACTTCCACGATCGCTTTCTGTTGGGGCTGAAAGAGGCCGGCATGCTGGCGGGCAGCTTCGGCGTGCTCGCGATCTTCGCGCGGTCGCTCGGAGGCTACTTGGGCGATCGCTTTGGGCGCCGCTTCGGTCTCGACGGCCGCGGTCGCTTCTTGACGGCGATGCTGCTGGCCGAAGGCGTAGGCCTGATCATCTTCTCGCGCATGAACAGCGTCGTACCGGCGGCCATCACGCTGGTGCTGTTCGGCTTGTTCGTGCACGTGGCGGCTGGCGCCACCTACTCCGTAGTGCCGTTCATCAAGCCCAACGGCGTTGGCGCGGTGGCGGGCATCGTCGGTGCCGGCGGTAACGTGGGCGCCGTACTGGCCGGCCTATTGTTCCGCGGCAACGGCAGCAGCACCCAGACGGGGTTGCTTTGGCTCGGCGGCGCAGTGATGGCGTCGGCGGCGCTAGCTGCGATGATTCGCTTCGGCCGCTCGGAGCTGGCCGAACAGCCCGTGACGATGACGGAGGCGTTGCCCGCCGAATGACGGTCCAAGTCGCCGGTTTGCTGGAGGCGCACGAGCGCGACGCCCCCCGGGTACGTCTGCCGCTGGTCAGCCAATTTCTCGAGCAGCAACGCGATCTTACGGCGGTCGAGCGCTTCTCGCGTCGCCACGAAGAGGGCGAGCTCCATGAAGGCGAGCGCCTGTACAACGACCTCATTCCGCTAGCCAAACCGGTCAAAGGCCAACAGTACGCCTTCCAGGTCGACCTCGACGCTTGCACGGGTTGCAAAGCCTGCGTCACGGCCTGCCACCGCCTGAACGGCCTGGACGACGAAGAAGCCGAGACCTGGCGCAGCGTGGGCCTCTTGCACGGCGGCACCCCGAGCGAGCCGGTGCAGCAGACCGTCACCACGGCCTGCCATCACTGTGTCGACCCGGCGTGCATGAAGGGCTGCCCGGTCAACGCCTACGAAAAGGACCCCGTCACCGGCATCGTGCGTCACCTGGACGACCAGTGCATCGGTTGCCAGTACTGCACGTTGACCTGCCCCTACGAGGTGCCGCAGTTCAGCAAGCGGCGCGGCATCGTGCGCAAGTGCGACATGTGCAGCGATCGCCTCGCTGAGGGCGAAGCGCCCGCGTGCGTGCAGAGCTGCCCCAACGAAGCAATCAGCATCAACATCATCAACGTCGCGGACCTGATCGAGAAGACTCGCGGCGACGCCGTGCTTGTGCCGGGCGCCGCACCGTCGCGCATCACCGCGCCAACCACGATCTACGCGAGCGCGAAGGGCGCCGCCACCGCGGTCGCGTCGCACGATCGTCCCGCGCATAGCCACCCCCCACTCGCGGTGATGCTCGTGCTCACGCAGCTATCGGTGGGCGCCTTCGTGGCCGACCTGCTATTGCAGGGGGCTCGGAGCCGTTCCGAGCACGGCCTGCCTGCGTTCGACGCGTTGCTCGTCGCTGGCGTTGGCGTGCTCGCGCTGGGCGCGTCGACGCTTCACCTCGGCCGGCCGCTCTACGCCTACCGCGCCGTGATCGGCCTCCGGCACTCGTGGCTCTCCCGCGAGATCGTCGCCTTCGGCGCGTTCGTAGGCCTCGCTGTGCCCTATGCGTTCGTGGTGTGGCTGGGCCTGTTGCCAACGGCCGCGCGCGGCGCGCTTGGCGTCGCGGCCGCAGCCATGGGCGTTACCGGCGTGGCGTGCTCGGTGTTGATCTACACCACGACGCGGCGGCGTTCGTGGAAGCCACTGTCAGTGTCGGTTCGATTCTTCGGTGGAGCGGCGGTGTCGGGTGCCGCGACGGTCGCGTGGGCCACGACGCTGCGCGACGGCTCGTGGCTCGCGGCCCTCGGCATGACCGTTGCCCTCGGTGGGGTGGTGGCCGTACAGATGTGGGAGCGGCTCCGCTTCTTCACGCGCGCCGGACCCCCGCAGTGAACATCCTGCGGCCGCACAAGCGCGGCGCGCTCACAGAGGAACTCGTCCGCACGCCGGGCGGATTTGGACTTGGCCAGGTACCGGCACGGCTGCAGCCCGACGCGACGACGTCGATGGTATGTGGGTACTGCTCGACGGGCTGCTCGCTCGACGTGCACATCAAGGACGGCCGGCCCGTCAACCTCACGCCTACCACCGAGTACCCCGTCAACCTTGGCATGGCGTGCCCCAAGGGCTGGGAGGCCTTGACTCCGCTCGCGGCCGATGATCGCGGCGCCACACCGTTGTGGCGCGACGAGCGCGGCAAGCAGCACGCAATTGGGTGGGACGAGGCAATCGCGACCTTCGTGGGTCGCATGCGAGCCATCCTCGACACGCACGGCCCTGAGTCGATCGCGTTCCTATCGACGGGCCAGATCCCCACCGAAGAAATGGCGTTCCTCGGCGCGCTGGCGAAATTCGGCATGGGGGTGGTCCACGGAGACGGCAACACGCGTCAGTGCATGGCTACGTCGGTGGTCGCGTACAAGGAATCCTTCGGCTTCGACGCGCCTCCCTACACGTACCAAGACTTCGAAGAGTCCGACGTGATCGTGCTGCTCGGATCGAACCTGTGCATCGCCCACCCGATCATGTGGGAGCGGATCTGTCGCAACCCGCACAACCCCGAGGTCATCGTGGTCGACCCTCGTACCACCGAGACCGCAATGGCCGCGACGCAGCACTACGCGCTCACGCCTAAATCCGACCTCGCGTTGCTTTACGGGATTGCGCACGTGCTTGTGCGCGAAGGCTGGATTGACAAGGACTACATCGTCGGACACACCAGTGGCTACAACGAGTTTGCGGCCTTCCTGCTCGCGTTCACGCCGACGCGCGTCGCCCAAGCCACCGGACTCAGCGTCGAGCAGATCGAACGCTTTGCGGCGACGATCCACCACGGCGAGCGCGTGTCGTTCTGGTGGACCATGGGAGTCAACCAGGGTCACGAATCGACGCGTACCGCGCAGGCGGTCATCAACCTGGCCCTGATGACGGGCAACATGGGCCGACCCGGTACGGGAGCGAACTCGATCACCGGTCAGTGCAACGCGATGGGCTCGCGGTTGTTCTCGAACACCACGAACCTTTTCGGTGGTCGCGACTTCGCCAACCCAGACCAGCGTCAGGAAGCGGCCGACATCCTCGGCATCGACGTGGCTCGCATACCCGATCGCGGCTCGCTTGCCTACGACCAGATCATCGACGGCATCCGCGCCGGCACGATCAAGGGCCTCTGGGTCATCGCCACCAACCCGGCGCACTCGTGGATCTATCAGGACATGGTGCGCGAGGCCTTCGCCAAGCTCGACTTCCTCGTGGTGCAGGACATGTATCCAACCACCGAGACTGCGCGGCACGCCGACCTGTTCCTCCCCGCTGCGGGGTGGGGTGAGAAGGAGGGCACATTCATCAACTCCGAGCGACGCGTCGGGATCATCAAGCGCGTCGCGCAAGCGCCGGGCCAATCGCTCTCGGACTTCGCGATCTTCCGACTCATCGCCGACGCCTGGGGCTGCGGCGACATGTTCGCCGAGTGGCAGTCGCCCGAAGCGGTGTTCCGCATAATCCAGCGCTTGTCCAAGGGCCGGCCCTGCGACATGAGCGGCATCGAGGACTACGACATGGTCGACCGCGCCGGCGGCGTGCAGTGGCCGTTTCCCGAAGGCGCGTCGCTCGATGGAGCTAACGAGCGACGCCTCTTCGAGGACGGTCGCTACTACCACCCCGACGGGCTCGCCCGGTTCGTGTTCGAGGAGCCCCGGCCCGTCGCCGAAGCAACGACCGAGCAGTACCCGCTGTTCCTATCAACGGGCCGCGGCAGCTCGAGCGCGTGGCACACTCAGACGCGCACGGGGAAGTCGGCCGTGCTGGCTTCGCTCACGGACCTCGAGGCGTACGTCGAGGTCTCACCCAACGACGCTGCAGCACGCGGACTGCGCGACGGCGACATTGCCGTGGTGTCCTCGCCGCGTGGTTCGCTTAAGGCGCGCGCGCGTGTGACCCCCATCATGCGCGACGGCCAGGTCTTTATTCCGATGCACTACGCCACCACCAACCTGCTGACGAACGCGTCGTTCGACAAGTACTCGCGTCAGCCCTCCTACAAGAGCAGCGCCGTGCAAGTGCGCGCCACGCGCGGCAAACGCCGATGATGCGCTTCGGTTCCCGTCGCGAACGTCTTGCTCGCGCGCCGCAGCCCGAAGTCAACGGCGCCTACCGCGCCCAGCTGGCCACACGCCTCGCGCAGGCCGCGCCGCTCGTGTCCGACGCGGTCGTCAAGACGCGAATCGCCACCGCTCCGGCGGGCTACGCGCTTGTGCACCACGCGGGCGATATCGCTCGTCACGCCACCCTGCTCGAGCCGATCGTCGCCAACGGCGAGGTACGCGTCGTGTCGACGCCGGGTCGCGAACCCGGCACATGGAACCTCGACATCGTGGCCTTGGACCGGCCCGGTCTGCTCGCGCAGTTCACGGGCGCACTCGTGCACGAGTCGATAGAGATCGTCCGCGCCGTGCTCGCTACCTGGGACGACGGTGCCGCGCTTCAGGCGCTCGTGGTGAAAGCCGCGAGCGAACCCGACGTGGTCGCGCTGCGGCGCTGCCTCGCGTGGTCGCTCGATCAGAACATCACCGCCCCGCCCGTCGACGGCACCCGGGTCACGTTCAACCAGGACGCGTCGACGATGTACACCGCGTGCGAAGTCACTGGTCCGGACCGTCCCGGTCTGCTGCACGCGATTGCCGTCGCCATCACCAACGCCGGTGGGAACATCCACGCCGCGTCTGTCGAGACCCGCGCCGGTCTCGCCGTCGACCGCTTCGACCTCAGCGACGCGGCCCATCGCAAGCTCGCCCCCGAGATCCGCCTCGCCATCGCCCGCAACCTGCAGACCGGCTTCTCCGGCGCCGTCCCGCGCCGCTAACCAACTCACCCGACTTTCTGCGGATTGCACATCGCATAGGTGTGAAATGCGCACCGGTTGGTTGCACCGGTACCGTCACGGGCGATGTCGGACGACGGAGGGAGCCGCCTCGAGCGGTCGGTTGAGGCACAACTGCGCGCCGCACGCGAGCGCGGCGAGTTCGACAACCTCCCCGGCTACGGCAAGCCGCTGCCCAACGTCGACGGCGAGGCCGACGAGATGTGGTGGATCCGCCAGTGGCTGCGGCGTGAAGAGCTCAGTTTTACGCCACCGGCGCTTGCGATCCGCAAGTCGGTCGAGGACATGCTCGGGGGTCTCCACAAGCTCCGCACGGAGGGCGCCGTGCGCAACGTGGTCGAACAACTCAACGCCGAAATCCGTCAGCTCAACCGGATGCCACCCCTCGACGGCCCACCTACTTCGCTCTCCGTACTCGACGCCGAAGAGGTGGTCGCGCGCTGGTTGGCTGTCCGTCCCGAGCCCGAACCGGCCCCTCCAGCACCGCCGGCTTTGACCGCGCCTCCGCGCAAACGGTGGCTGCGCCGCCGCCAGCGGCCATAATCGCCACTCCCGCAAGGGGGTGTAGCTCAGTGGTCAGAGCGTCGGGCTTTTAACCCGAGCGTCGAGGGTTCGATCCCCTCCACCCCTACGAGCAAGACCATCGCGCTCATAAAGCGCCCTATTTGTGCCGATACGATTAGTGATGTGGACGACGTATCGGACTTGCGAGACGAAGGGACCGAACAGCCGGTCGACTTCACCGATGACCTCGAAACGCTCGCCGGCGTCGAAGCGGAGCTGTCTGGCGCGGAAGCCGAGCTCGAAGCGCTCGCTGAGCGAAGCGTCGATCCAAGGTCCGATCCTGCTTCGTAGCAACCGGGCATGCCCCGGATGAAAAAGCTTGAAGCGGTCGGTAGTTGGTACGGCAAGTACGTGAATCCGCCGCGCTACAAGAAGCCGGCCGAGACGCTCCAGCTACACACCGTCGACGGCATCAAGCTCCACGCGGTGCGCCTCCACGGCCCCGAGGGCTGCGGGGCGACGGTCGTGTTGTCGCACGGCTTCGCCAACTGGCACCGGCACCCGAAGATCCACGAGTTCGCAACCAGCCTCGCCAAGCACGTCAACGTGATCGTGCTCGACCTCCGAGGCCACGGTCTTTCCGATGGCGTGAGCACGCTTGGTGCCTACGAGTGGCTCGATGTTATGGCTGCGGTCGAGCAGGTCCCCGACACCGACGCCCTCATTTTGCTCGGCACGTCGATGGGTTCGGGCGCGTCGGTGATCTACGCAGGTATGGCCGGTCGCGGCGAGGCCGGTCGCGTGGCCGACGCCGTCATCGCGGTAAGCGGCCCGGCGTGGTGGGGTGGACGGGATGCAGCCACGGGCGTGGGCCGCGTGCTCGAGCTCGCGGCGTCGCCGTTTATGCGCCTCGTGCTCAAGTACCTCATGCGGGTGCGAATCGCGGGCCCCGGTCGCGACGGCCGTATCGACCCGGTCAGTGTGGTGGGCGATATCGCTCCCGCTCCGCTGGTCATCATTCACGACAAGGCGGATTGGTACTTCGGGCCCGATCAAGTTGAAGCAATGGTGAGCGCAGCCGGTCCGACCGCGCAGCTGTGGTGGCGCGAGGGCGGCCACGCCACCGACCTGTTCAACAAGGACCTACTTGAGCAGATCCTGTGGGACGTGATCGCTCCGGTGGTGGCCATGACGCGCTTAGAGCGCGACGGGAGTGGTGCTGTCGAGGTCGTCGCCGAAGTTGGCGTCGAAGCGAATTGATCCGTCGTCATTGACGACGAGCCAGCGCCCCTGCACGTTTCCCACCCGGCGGTAGTCGTTACCAAGCCACCGGTCCACCGCGCCGATCACGCCGCCGTGGGTGACCACCAACACCACAGAGCCATCGGGTGCGTCCGCAATCGCCTGGAGACCCTCGGTGACCCGCGGCGTGATGTCGTCCTCACCGCCGGGCATCTGCGTCAGCTCACCTGTGCGCCACTTGTCGAGCAGACCAGGCCACTTCGCTTCGATCTCGTCGCGGGTGTGACCACTGATGTCGCCCACGTCGCGTTCGCGCAGCCGCGCCTCGATCAAGGGCGCCTCGAGGCCGAGCATGTCCGCGACGATCGAGCCGGTCTCCACGGCCCGATCCAGATCGGAAGTGACGATCACCTCGATGCCGTGGTCGCGGATGTAGTGCGCCAGCTGGGCCGCCTGCGCTCGACCCTCGTCCGACAGCGGGGGATTGGCTGCGCCCTGCCAGCGCCCCTCGGCGTTCCAGATGGACTCACCGTGCCGCACGAGAAGGAGCCGTTTCGCCACGTTCGATAGCTTGCCCGATATGGCTCTCGATCCAGCAAAGCTCGGCATCGTCTATGACGCGCTGACGGAGGAAATCGACGGTGATCGCGCGAAGGCGTACGCCGCAGCAACCAACGACGACAACCCGGCCTACTCCTCGGGCAAGTACGCCCCACCCGTTTTCGCAGTGGTCCCGGCGTGGGCCGCGATGGGCGCTGCCGTGGGCGACGTAGTGCCGGGCGAGGCGCTCATGATGGTGGTGCACGGCGAGCAGGACATGCACTTCTCACAGCCGTTGCTGCCCGGCACCAAGCTCGAGACCGCCGCCGAGGCCTTCAGTATCCGCGTGGGTTCGAGCGGCACGCGCTTCACGGTGCGCACCCGCAGCACCGACGCCGGAAGCGGCGATCCGATCGTCGAGCAATACATCACGCTGTTCCTGCGAGGTCTGTCCGACGGCGAAAGCGCAGGCCCGGAAAAGCCTGACCACACCTTCCCAGAAGGCGCCCGAGCTAACCCCGTCGGCGAACTATCGGTGCACGTCGACGACGACCAGACCTTTCGGTACCGCGACGCGTCGGGTGATCAGATGCCGATCCACGTCGATGAGAACTTCGCCAAACAGGTTGGTCTGCCCGGCATCATCGCTCACGGCCTGTGCACGATGGCGATGACCAGCCAAGCCGTGATCAAGCTCGCCGCCGGCGGTGACCCGTCACGCCTGAGGCGCCTCGCCGTGCGGTTTGCCAAGAACGTCTTTCCCGGCAACGACGTGGTCACCTCCGTGTACCGCGCGACCGACGGCCTCTTCGCGTTCGAGGCGCACAGCGCCGGCGCGCTCGTCATCTCGAACGGTCTTGCCGAGGTGACCGCATAAACCGATTGCCCCGCGGCCGCCTCGGTGCGGCGTGGTCGCTGACGACATTTGGCGCGGCGTTCGTTGGAACGTTGTGGCTGGGCGCCTGGCTCGTGCTCACCGCCGGCTTCGCGTTGTCCGCCCTCCTGCGCCGCGGCCCGCAACGCCCGGTGCTGGCGTCTGTCTTCATCGCGCTCGCGGTCGCGGCGCCGATTGCGGCGCGGGTGAGTGGGCTGCCCGAGGCACTGTCGGTGCTCGGACTCGTCGCGGGTTACGACGCAGCCGCATACGTGGTCGGGACGGGCGCGCACAACCGGTGGGAAGGGCCCGCAGCGGGAGTGGCGACTGTCTTCGCCGGAGCGCTGCTCGTCGGTGCGCTCGCGGTGCCGCCGTTCACGCTGGCGTCGGTGGGTGCGCTCGCCTTGATTGTCGCAGTCGCAGGCCCGCTCGGGCCGAGCGTCACCCGTCGCGTCACGGCAGCGCCGACGCGCCGCCACGCGACTTCTGACGGAGACGACGAAGCGGGCGCCCCCGAGGAGGCACCCGCTGTTCGTCGACTTTCTACGTTGATCGCCGCGGCCCCGGCGCTTTTGGCGCTGGTGGCCTACACGGCGCTTACTTCTTAACCGAAGCAGACCTCGAACCACAGGTAGAACGCAGCGAAGAACACAAACCCCGTGATGATCGCGTTCTTGTGGGTCTCCATGTACTTCTTCGTGGGGCCGGGGCCGAAGCCGCCGATCACGCCGAGGGCGTTGAGTTCAGCCAGCACGATCACGAGTAGCACGGGCAACCAGAACAGTGCTCGCTTAGACGCTTCAGGCAGCGAATAGATCGGGGCCAGGTGGCTGGTGAAGGCCATAAAGAACAGCAGCGGGATGCTGAAGATCGCGTTGGTGCGCGAGGCGAGCAGCGCGCGGCGGCCTGCGTCGGCGGCCGCGGGATCCGCGGGTTTGCCATCCAATACGCCTATCGCCGAAGCGATCACGATCTTCTGGTTGCGCCAGATGACGCCCCACACGTTCGCGAACATGATCAAGCCGAGCAGGATGCCAACCGAGATGCTGATGCCCGAGGGCGTCTTCATGTACTCGCCGTCGAGCTGCTCCTGGAAGCCGAGGATCAAAAAGCCCGACGCCACCGTGGCCACCGCGCCCCACCGGAACCACCACAGCGCGCGAGGCACCAGCTTGGCGATCGCTTCGGTACGCCCGGCCGCCTCGAACTGCGCGAACGAGGGCACCTGCACAAAGTTGAAGTAATAGAGCAGACCAATCCAGGTCACGCCCGCAAGAATGTGGAGGTAGCGCGCGAAGAGCGCGCCGCCTGCCTGAGTGAAAAGTTCCATCCGTCCTCCTGGTGATCTTTCGTACCGCCGCTAACGCAAGCTAACACCGGGCTACGGTGACGAACGTGGACGATGAGGTCGATCCGGGCGACCGCTGGAAAGACCTCGGCGAGTTCATCCGACAACAGCGCGGGTCCGCTCGCTTGTCGTTGCGGCGCATGTCCGAGCTCGCCGGCATCTCCAATCCGTACCTCAGCCAGATCGAACGCGGGCTGCGCAAGCCCTCAGCGGAGATCCTGCGCCAGATCGCAAAAGCGCTGCGTATCCAAGCCGAAACGCTCTACGTACGTGCGGGCATTCTCGAAGAACGCGACCCCACCGACGATCTCGCCGATTCGATTCTGCGCGACCCGTTCATGAACGAAGAGCAGAAGCAGACCCTCGTGCGGATCTACCTGTCGTTCCGTCACGAGAACGAGGACCGGCCGGTTTCACCCCCGGTTGCACCGCCGGGGGAATTACCAGCGCCGGAGTAGGGTTTTACTTCCCTGTGAGACGGCTGGCGGTTCTTTCTTTCCACACGTCCCCCCTTGCCCAGCCGGGAACCGGCGACGGCGGGGGGATGAATGTGTATGTCCGAGAGCTATCCTCCGCGCTCGCGCGCGCCGGGGTCGAGTGCGACGTGTTCACCCGCGCCGACCGTGCGGGTCTCGATCCGATCGTGCGTGTGGAGCCTGGGTTCCGGGTCCACCACGTGCCCGCCGGCCCTGCGTCAAGCGTCGACCGCCACGCGCTGCCCGAACTCATCGACGAGTTCAGCGAGGGCGTGCTCAAGCTTCTGGTCGACGAACCCGTCGACGCGCTGCACGCCAACTACTGGCTGAGCGGGGTTGCGGGTCACCGCATCAAGCACGAACTCGACCTCCCGCTCGTCTCCACCTTCCACACCCTCGCGCGCGTGAAGGCCGACGCTGGTGACGACGAGCCCGACGAGCGCGTCAAGGCCGAGCACGAAGTGATGGCGTGTTCCGACGCCGTGCTTGCGAACTGCTCGGTCGAGGCCGCGCAGCTGCGCACGCTCTACGGCGTTGAGCCAAACCGCATCGAGATCGTCGCCCCCGCGGTCGACCACGCATTCTTCGCTCCCGGCGATACCCGTCAGGCGCGTCGCGCGATTGCGCTGCCTGAGGCCGCCAAGATCCTGCTGTTCGTCGGACGCATCCAGGCGTTGAAGGGTCTCGACGTCGCGATCGCTGCATTCGCCAAGGTCCGCAAGGACGCGCTGCTCGTGGTGGTCGGCGGACCGAGTGGTCCCGCAGGTGAGGCGGAGCACGCTCGCGTTGCGCAGCTCGCCGAGGACCTCGGTGTGGCCGACCGCATCGTCTGGCGCGAGCCCCAGCCCCATGAGCTGCTCTCGACCTACTACCGCGCCTCAGACGTTGTGCTGGTACCGAGCCGCAGCGAGTCCTTCGGACTGGTTGCGCTCGAAGCGGCCGCGTGCGGCACGCCGGTGGTGGCCGCGGCGGTTGGTGGGCTGCGCACGCTGGTCGACCACGGTCGCACCGGCTTCCTGGTTGAGGGGCGCGACCCGAACGCGTTTGCGGCGTTCGCGGGCGAGGTGCTCGACAACGCCCCGCTCGCGGCCGAGATGGGCGCCAACGCGGCGAAGGGTGCGATGCGCTACCAGTGGTCGCTCTCGGCCGCGCGCTTGCGGCGGTTGTACTCCGACCTCACGTCGCGTGCGCTTACGACGTGCCAGTAGACGGCGACATCGGCGCACCCGCAGACGCAGCAACTCTGGATCGCGTCGCGGCGCTGGTCGACGCGTGGGCTGAGGCGCAGCGTGCAGAAAACCCGGCGGTACTCGGCGTCGAACGCGAGAACGACAACGGCGTGCGCCGCTGGCTGATGCGCCTCACCGGCGAAGAGAAGCAGTTCATCTCGGTGTGGTTTGCGCTGCGGCAACGCAGCCTTTCGGTCGAGGCGTACTTCATGCCTGGGCCCGAGGAGAACGTCGAGCAACTCTGGACCTATTTGCTGCGGCTCAACGCCCGCATCGGAGGGCTCCGCTTCGCGGTTGGTCTCGAGGAGGCCGTGTACCTGATGGGCGCCACATCGGTGCACCACGTCAACGAGGCCGAACTCGACCGCCTGCTTGGATCTGCATACGCATACAGCGAGGCGTATTTCCGGCCCGCCATGCGCATCGGCTACGCCACCCGCTTCGGCAACTGACCGAGAAAAAAAGCGACGGGCCCGGCGGACTCGCCAGTCGCACTTCCCCGAACGACTGACGCGCCATCACCGGGCCCGTTGCAGGGACGTGACCCTAGTTGTGAGGGTCCCGAGCGGGCAAGAGGACGATCTGGGAGTCCCGCAAGTACCGTCGCTGGCGTGAAGCTCGTAATCACCGGCGGCGGCAAGATGGGTGAGGCCCTCCTCGCTGGGCTTCTGCGCGCCGGCTGGGCCACGGCCGAGGAGATCACCGTGGTTGAACCGGTTGCCGAGCGACGTGGCGTCCTCACCGAGATGTTCCCTGGCCTGCACGTCGCCGATGCACCGGTGCGCGCCGATGGTGCGATCGTCGCCGTGAAGCCTGCGGTCGTGACCGACGCCGCGGCGGCGCTCGGTGCGGCGGGCGTGGGACGCGTGCTGTCGATCGCGGCTGGCGTGTCCAGCGCGACCATCGAAGCGGTGCTGCCTACGGGCACCCCGGTGGTGCGGGCGATGCCCAACACGCCGGCGCTGCTTGGCTCGGGTGCCTCGGCGATCGCGGGCGGCGCGGCTGCGACCGAGGACGATGTCGCATGGGCTGAATCGATCCTGTCCGCGGTTGGCATCGTCGTGCGCGTGCCCGAAGCCCAACTCGACGCCGTCACCGGCCTCTCGGGTTCGGGTCCTGCCTACGTCTTTCTTGTGGCCGAAGCGATGATCGCCGCCGGCAAAGCGGTGGGCCTGCCCGATGCGGTGGCCGAACAACTCGTAGTGCAAACGATCGCGGGAGCCGGTCGCATGCTCGCCGAATCGGGCGACTCGCCCGAGGCGCTGCGCGCTGCGGTCAGTTCGCCCAACGGCACCACGGTCGCGGGCCTCGCCGTGCTGGAGGACCTCGGCGTGCGCGACGCGTTCGTTGCCGCCATCGCTCGGGCCACGGAACGCTCCCGCGAGTTGGGCGGTTCGTAGTGGGCCGCACCTACGACACCGTCTCGTTCCTCAGCGACTTCGGTCATCAGGACGAGTTCGTCGGCGTCGTGAAGTCTGTAATCCGAGGTCTGGCTTCGCACGCGACGGTCGTCGACCTGACCCATGGGGTTGCAGCCCACGACGTACGCGCCGGCTCACTCGCGCTCGCGCGAGCCGTGCCGTACGTGGCGTCGGGCGTGGTCCTCGCGATCGTCGACCCCGGCGTTGGAACCGACCGCCGCGCCATCGCGGTTGAAGTCGCCGGCGGCGAAGGCGTGTTCGTTGGTCCCGACAACGGCTTGCTCGCTGCAGCGGTTGCGCTAACCGGGGGCGCCGAGCGCTGCGTTGCCCTTAGCAACCCCGCGTACCAACTCGAGGCCATGGGCGGCACCTTCGCCGGGCGCGACATCTTTGGTCCAGCGGCCGGTCATCTCTGCGCCGGTCTCGACATCGAGGAACTCGGCGACCGTATTAATCCGTTCTCGCTGCGGCCCGGGATGATCCCGATCTCTCGTGAAGAAGACGGCGCGCTGCTCGCCGAGGTCCTCTGGATCGACAGCTACGGCAACGTGCAGCTCAACGTCGATGCGGATGAGCTCACGCCTTACGGCGACCCGGTTCGCATCACGTACGCAGACAAGTCGCGTGTGGTGCGCCGGGCCGCCGCTTACGCCGCCGTGTCCCCTGGTGAGGTTGGCATCGTGATCGATGCATATGGATTAGTGAGCTTGGCGGCTGACCGCTCCTCGGCCGCCGAGACGCTCCGCCTCCGCCCGGGCGACAACGTGCAAATCGGTTCGATTGAGTAACTACCCAACGAGCGCCTGGAGGTTCGGAAGATGCGACCGGCAACGACCACTGCTCTTGCCCTTTTGCTCCTGCTGATTGTTCTGGCTGCTGTGGTGCAGCTCATGATCAGCCGGTAGCTGCTCCACGTCCGTCGGCAGAGCCGTCGGTGCTGGGGCCACCGTGGTCGGCGGCGTCGCCGTCGTCGGGGGAGCCGTCACAACCGGAGCGGCCGGCTTCGGCGCGGCGACGGTCCGGACCCTTGGCGCTGCGGTGACGGGCGTCGAGGGCACGGGCGTCGGGGTGGAGGCCACTGCGCCGCGCACGGCCATGAATTCGTGCGCCGTGTAGAGGATGCCGCTGATGCGGACAGTGCCGACACCAATGTGGGTGAAGCGCGGGTCGACGAGGTTCTTGTAGTGGCCCGGGCTGGCGATGAAGGCGTCCATCAACGAGCTGACCGTCGGGCCAACGCCCACGTTCTCGCCCAGCGTCTGCCAGTCGGCGGTGATACCCGAGCGCAGGTCGCTGCGGTGCGAGATGCCATCGGCGAGCGCCATTTGGTTCGCCCAGTCCTGCGCCACGTTGGCGAGGTTGCCGTCAACGCTCAGCGCGTTGAGGCCCTGGGAGATTCGAAGATTGTTGATTGCGGCGACGAAGCCAGCGGACTCGCTCGGCGTGGCACTGATGAGGCCCTGTTCCGCAGCGAAGGCGCACGTGAGCGCAGCCGGAGACGCCACAGCCCACGCGGCCGCGACGGAAGCGACGATGAGGGAGGTGGTGAGGGTTGCAAGTGCGGGCTTACGGAACTTCATGCCCGCCCATCGGCGCGACCCGCCAGAGGTTGAGCAACAGTTGGGTTAGTTGGGTTAGTTGGGTTACCGGGCTATTCGCAATGGGGGCGAATGCCACTTTCCTAAGCTGCGGCTTGTGAATCTGTCGGCAGTTGTTGATCCGCATCCGGACGATGCGCCCGCATTGGTAAGTCGCGGCGACGTCACCACCTATGGGGCACTCCGGACACAGCTCGGCGAGCTTCGCGGCGCGCTCGTACGCCTAGGCGTCGAACCGGGTGACCGCGTCGCGCTTGCCGTAGCGAATAACTGGTTTTTCGTAGCGAGTTATCTCGCCGCCCTCGGCGTCGGCGCGATTGCAGTTCCGATCAATCCCGCGTCACCGACCGCCGAGATGGACGCCGAACTGCGCTCGGTCCGGCCCAAGGTGCTCATCGCGGGCGCGTCGGCCGCGAACGGCGTCAACGGACTGGACATCAGTGCCCTCGGCATTGCCCTGTTGGTCGCACCGGACGGATCCGGCATTGAGGGCGCGCAATCCTTCGATGCGCTCTTCGGCGGCGAACCTGCGCCGATCGTTGATCGAGCCCCGGACGACGTCGCCGTGCTGATCTTCACCGCCGGGACCGGTGGTGCGCCGAAGGCGGCGATGCTCACGCACGCAAACCTGTTGTCAAACATCGAACAGGCGCAGGCTGCGGCGGGGCACGAGGTGTTGCCCGGCGACGTCGCCCTCGGCGTGTTGCCGATGTTCCACATCTTCGGGCTGAACGTGGTCCTGGGCATCGCGCTGCACGCCGGCGCGTCGGTGGTGCTGGTTGAGCGATTCGATCCGGCCTCGGCGGTCGAGACGATTCGCGAGCGCGGCGTCACCGTGGTGGCCGGCGCCCCGACGATGTTCGCGGCGATGTCTGACCTGCCCCGCGTGGGCGCCGATGATCTGCGCACGGTACGCCTCGCCCTCACAGGCGCTGCGCCGTTACCGCCGGGCGTCGCCACCGACTTTCAGCAGCGCTTCGAGGTGCCGCTGCGCCAGGGCTACGGGTTGACCGAAGCCTCGCCCGTCGTCACCGCCTCGATCGTCGAAGGCGAGCCGCGACCGTTCTCGATCGGCACCGTGTTGCCAGGCATCGAGGTGCGCCTAGTTGACGAAGAGGGTGAAGATGCGCTTGAAGGCGACGCCGGCGAGATCTGGGTACGCGGGCCGAACGTGTTTCCGGGCTACTGGGAAGACGCCGACGCGACCGCGCACGCGAAGACCGACGACGGCTGGCTCCGCACCGGCGACGTCGCCGTGACCGACGACGAGGGCTACCTCTATCTGATCGACCGCGCCAAGGACCTGATCATCGTGTCGGGCTTCAACGTGTATCCGGCCGAGGTCGAAGACGCGCTGATGACGCACCCGGGGGTGCGCGACGTCGCCGTAGTCGGCGTCACGCACCCGCACTCGGGTGAGGCGGTGAAAGCGTTCGTGGTCGTCGACCCCGGCGTGCACCTCGATGAGGACCAGCTCATCGATCACGCCAGCAAACGGCTCGCTCGCTACAAGTGCCCCACCAAGATCACCTTCGTCGAGGAGATTCCCCACGGTCTCGGCGGCAAGTTGCTCCGCCGCGCGCTGCGTTAACGCCGACTCTTCCCGCGCGATACGTCGCGCTCGTTCATGAGCCGGGTGGTCTCGCCCGACGGAGGGGCGGTCAGCATGCCGCTTACGAGATCGATCAGGTCGCTGACGAAGAGGCGATCATCTCGGTGCGGGCCGGTGCGGGCCCGTCGACCGATCTCCAGCGCTGCGAAACGGATGGCCGCGAAGCGACGGTGTAGCCGCGCGGCGTCGTCGGTGATGAAAGGTTCCACGAGCAAGCGCCAGCGCTGCATCGAGTCCTTGCGGCTCGGCTCGTCGGCCGACAGCTCGCGGGTGGGCGGGATATTGGTGAGCTCGGCGTGAATCTGCAGGAACTCGAGACCTCCGTCGGGGTCTTCGAGCTTGGATGCGAGCGGGCGCACAAGCGCCGCAACGAGCCCGCGCAGGTCGGCGTCGCCCTTGGCCTCGTACTCATCGAGCATGGCGTGGCGACGCGCGTCGACGGTTGGCGCGTGTTTGGCCGAGATCGCCCGCAGGATGCCGGCGCGATCGCCGAAGTGGTACTGGACTGCGACCGCGTTCTTCGCCCCGGCCTCGCGGTTGATCTCACGCAGGCTGACCGCGCCGATGCCGCGCTCGGCGAAGAGTCGCCCGGCCGCCTCGATGAGACGGTCGCGGGTGTCGTCGGCGGGCGACGACTGGCGGCCATGCGTCTGCATGCACTAATAATGCAGGCGAATTATTCCATTTAGCAAACAAGGACTGAATCGCCATGGCGTGGGACTTCTCAACTGAGCCCGAATTCCAGAAGAAGCTCGACTGGTGCAAGGACCTGTGCGTGAACGAGATCGAGCCGCTCGACCTCGTGTTCCCGTACGCGATCCGGTCCAAGGATCCCAAGATCAAGGCGCTGGTGAAGCCGATCCAGGATCAAATCAAAGAGCAAGGCCTGTGGGCGTTGTTCCTGGATGAGGAACTGGGTGGCCCGGGTCTTGGTCAGCTTCCGCTCGCGTTGCTGAACGAAGTGATCGGCGCCTACGGCAGCGCACCGGCCCTGTTCGGTTCGGCGGCGCCCGACACCGGCAACATGGAAATGCTCGCCGCGTACGGCACGGACGAGCAGAAAGAGCGTTGGCTCAAGCCGATGCTCAACCAGGAGATCTGGTCGGCCTATTCAATGACCGAGCCCCAGGGTGGCTCGGACCCCAACCTGTTCCGGACCACAGCGGTCAAGGACGGCGGCGAGTGGGTCATCAACGGCGAGAAGTGGTTCACCTCCGCGGGCCGAGCCGCCGACATCCTCTTCGTCATGTGCACCAACGGCATGTACGTGGTCCCTCGCGACACGCCGGGTGTCGAGATCCAGCCCTTCCCGTCGACCCACAACCACATCATCTACAACGACGTGCGCGTGCCCCTCGACCACCTGCTTGGCCCCGAAGACGGCGCCAAGGTGCTCGCCCAGCGACGCCTCGGTGGCGGTCGCATTCATCATGCGATGCGCACGATCGCCAACTGCAAGAAGGCCTTCGACATGATGTGCGAGCGGGCGCTCTCACGCGAGTCGCACGGCAAGGTCATCGCCGATCACCAGATGGTGCAGGAAGCGATCGCCGAGTCCTACGCCGAGATCGAAATGCTGCGACTCCTCGTGCTCCACGGCGCGTGGACCATCGACAACTCGTCGACCCAGGCGGCTCGCACGCAGATCGCGGCCATCAAGTTCACGATGGCCCGCGTCCTCAAGGACGTCTCGTTCCGCGCGTTGCACATCATGGGATCGCTCGGCACCACTGATCTCACGCCGCTGCAGGCGATGTACGCCGCGGCGCCAACGATGGGTCTGGCCGACGGCGCCGACGAGGTCCACAAGGTCACCGTCGCCCGCAACGTGCTCAAGGGCTACCGCCCCCACGAGGGTTACTGGCCCAC
>JBKJQZ010000136.1:0-8093 GCA_046594835.1 Acidimicrobiales bacterium
CATCACGACTGCGCCCAGGCCCGGTCACCGACCCAACAAGCGCAGCGAAGATGGCCATGCTCGTGATCGCACGCCGCTGGCACGCGCTCAGCGACGAGATCGCGGCACTCGACGAACACCTCGACGCACTCACCGCAACCGCAGCGCCACGCCTCCTCGAGCTTCACGGCGTCGGCGTCCAAAACGCATCCGCGCTACTCACCACCGTCGGCGACAACCCAGAGCGACTTCGCTCCGAAAGATCCTTCGCCGCGCTCTGCGGCACCAACCCCGTCGACGCCAGCTCCGGCCAAACCCAATCAAGACATCGGCTCAACCGCGGCGGCGACCGCAGCGCCAACAGCGCGCTCTACCTCATCGCCGTCAGCCGGCTCCGCTGGCACGAACCAACCCGCGCCTACATGCAACGCCGCCTCGCCGAAGGCAAGACACGCAAAGAAGTCATCCGCTGCTTAAAGCGCTACATCGCACGCGACGTCTACAACGCAATCACGACAGATCTCACACCACCAACCGCTCGAACCGAGTCCGAAATTGCCGCTTGAAATCCATAGAAGCTTCGGGTAGTTCGCGCCGCTCAGGCGGCGAACGCGTCGGGCTCTTGGTCCTCGCAGCTGGCCACGATGAGAAGATTGGTGGTGTCACCAGTTTCCCGCCACGGCATCATCGCCTGACGAATGCCTTGCGCTGCGGCCCACTGCGGACTCGTTTCGTCTGGAACCTCGAAGCCGTGAGAGCGAAGGCAGTCAATAAGTCGAAGCGCGGAGGCGCGGATGTACGCGTCGCTCAACCGGTGCGTCCGCAGGTACGTCTCCGACACCTTGTCGAAGCTCACGGCGCACACGCGGTTCACACGCGTGATTCGCGCCTGGAACGCGGCGTCGGTTTCGCCGGGGCGAGGCGATCCGCCGAACTCATACTCCCATTGACGGCGACCGGGCCGTGTGGGGCCGTCCGCTTGGACGTCGGCCTGGCGGATGCATTCGACGACTTCGTGCGCAGACGCCTCGTACTCGGGCTCGGTCACGCGTCCGTCAGCGAGAATCCGAGCTGCCTGAGACAGCCCCCGTGACTCGTTGGCACCGGCACCATTGACTTGCGTGAGCGAGGCGAACCCGAGAACCGCGAGCGCGATCGCTGCGACGCGAAGGATCCGACGACTCGACATACCCAAGAGTGCCACTTTGCGCGGACCGTCGCCCCCAAACCGCTCCCGCACTGTCCCAGCCGTAAAGCGCGTCCTATCGCCGGGTCAGCGCGCAGAGGACCAGCGGCTTCGGCAGTCACGGCTCCAGCCGCATGATGTCGATATCAACCCGCCCGTGGATGCCGTCAACCCGCGCGAACCCGTGAATCTGCCAAACAACCCACGGGCCGCCCGGACGCCGCAAGAACCGAGGGTGCCAGAGCGGTCGGCCGAGTTCGTGCCGAGCCGGGTACCGACTGTCCCAGTCGTGTCCCGCATACACGACCACCTGACGGCCCCAGGCTGTCTCGACCGCGCTGAGAAATGATCTGACTTCCGCGTCGACCGCCGCGACGGATGGCCGTCGCTTGCAGTTGCCCGCGAGTTCGAGATCGACTGCCGGTGGTAGCGCCATCGAATCTGGTGGCGCCACCGACAGGAAATGTTGCGCCTGCGCTAGCCCAGGCCGACAGAGTGTGAAGAAGTGATACGCACCGCGCTCTAGTCGAGCTTTGGCTGCACCACGCCAGTTCGCCGCGAAGCGCGCATCGGTGAAATCACCGCCTTCGGTGGCCTTGATATAGGCGAAAGCGACACCGTCGTCGGCAACCGCGCGCCAGTCGACCGCGCCCTGGTGGTTCGACACATCTATGCCGAAGGTCTCACCGGAGTGAAGCGTTGGCCGCCAGTTCGGTACGAACGCGAACCAGAAGGCAGACGCCGTGACTGCGACCAACACAAACACCGTCCCGACAATCTTCGGCCATCGGCGACGGCGCGGTACCGATACTGCTTTCGCGTCCGTCAAGCGTCCGAACGTAGTCGGGCTATGCGCGTCGGCGACCGCAAGCAGACGATGGAAGAGACCGCCTCGACTGTCTCATAACGCCGGTTCCCGCCGTATCATTTGCAGGCCGTCGAGCGGCGCACCTCGATGGTGGAACTCTCGCCCTGCGTATCGAGGGTCACGCACTCGCCGACCTCCGGTGAATGCCCCTCGACGAACCCCTCGGCGCAATAGCGCCCGTCCGTGGTCGACCCTCCCTTCCCCTTCAGAACCGCGAACTGCTTGAGGCATACACGAACTCCATCGCCGCTTTCGAGATTGCGGACGGAAGTGACAGTTCCGCGGGCCGAGTACTTCGCATCGGTGCAGGCGCTGACGACAAGAACCACACAACTCGCAGCGAGGACCAGTCGACGCACTCGGCAATTGTGCAGCAACACGCGACGCGAGCGCCCCCTATCGCCGGGAACGTGCCACCTCTCCCGAGCGCGCCGACGGAGTCGTCGCCTTCTCCGTTTGTGCACGTCGTATCGCGGGCGCGGTCAACATCGGGGTCCCTGAAGCGTCCCGACCAAAAGGTTCCCAGCGGTGGACTCAGCTTCCGGGTGTCGGCGTGATGGCGTTCGCTAGGCACTCGGTCGTCCTAGGACCGACTGGAGCGCGGTATCAAGCATTACCGAATCCTGTTCGGAGCCGGGGGAGGCCGCGGACGCTTTACGGCGAGCCGTACCGAATGGCGAAGCCGCGCATCACGGCCCGCTCGGTCCGGCCGAAGCGCAGTTTCGAGGCGTAAAGAGTTGAATCCATCACGGTGCAGATGGTCGCTTCGTCGGCTCTGAGCGCGCTGGGAGCATTCTCGGCACAGTTTCCGTGCTCATGAAGCGCCCCAAGCAGGTGACCGATCTCGTGCGCCGCCACGAGCGCAGCGCCGCCCTTGAAGAACGTCTTGCCGGTGGCGAAGTTCTGAAAACTCTCCGGCCACGTCGTCTCGGAGATGGACAGCGCCCAGTGGCGCTTCGCGTAGCGGATTCCCCCGATGCAGTACGCCTGCCCGCCGATGTTTTGGCCGCCGATCGTGAGATCTACCCCGGTCAACACGTGGACGAGCTCGAAGTCGTTGATGCGCGCACGCGCGAGGTGCGCTCGGGTCTCCTGCATGAGTTGCCCGGAGTCCGTTCCGTGGAGCGTGATCGACTGGTACGTCACGTCGAGCACGAGCCCGATCCGTCCGAACTCCTCGATGACTCGACGCATGATCGTCGGTCCCTTCGATGGCTCCGCCCGGTCCACGAGCACCAGCGTTCGCAGCCGGACCTGCTGGTTGGAGTCTGAAGCAGCGGCGACCGTGCCTTGAGGGCCGATCCCCCAGTAGCAGTAACTCCCGGTGGCCAGATCGTCCTCGGGCTTATCTTTGGCGCGGGCCCCAACGGGGGCCGTGATGAGCAGCAGGGCCGCCACGACCACCGAGAGCCCATGTCTCACGGGGCGCTGCATGGCACCCAGGATGGAACGCAGTGGCATTCCAAGGAAGGCGGCCTCACAGGGTCTGAGATGCTGCGCTTGTTCACGTGATCCTCCTGAGACCGCCGCGGTTGTCGCGGCTGATACCTCCGATTGTGCGGACGACGCGTCCGGCTGGAGGCGACTTGGTCGTTCGGGTGCAGCCTGAGCGGGCGAGGGAAGAGGTCAGAAGGTCGCGGTTACCGTGCCGGTCGTGCCCGGCCTCGCGTTCGTGCACGGCAGGTTCTTGGCGAACTTCGGCACGGTCTCCTCAAGGACCTCCACCACTGAAATGAGAGACACGGCGAATTTGTTCGCACCCTGCGGCGCCGAGTCGAAGTGGATCGTGTCGCAGAAGTACTTGTAATACAGCCACTTGTGGTTGCGGAAGAACAGTACTTGTGCCATGACATGAGGCGAGACCCGGTCCCTGACCGTGACCGTGACTGAGGTGGCGCCGGGCGCGAGCTGGAAGCACGCCCCGCCTTGCGAGATGTCGGGTTGGCCCAATTCGGGCTCGCCGCGCCCGCAGTCGCGGCCCCATGGGCCCATCTCTCCCGCCCCCCCGACGTAGGTCTTCTTGTGCTTGCCCGACACGTGCGTCCCAGCCGACGAAACCGAACCATCCCTCGTCGTCGTACCAGTGCTGGCGCCGCTGTTGTTGCCCAAACCGGGCTGCAGGCTTTGGCCGTTGATCGCGTTCGCGTCGCCCTTGACGTCGGTCAAGGTGAGGGTGCTGGGAGCGGCCGACGCCGTGGCCACGCCGGCTCCGCCAACACGAGGGCGGCACTCAGGGCGACCAGGAGCCCCCGACGCGCGGACGCCACGGGTGTCCGGCTGTTGCGTGAGCTGTCCGTCGTGGCGGTCATGAGAAGGCCTTTCTGTGAGGTCTGTGGATTCGGTGACAGCGCGAACGTTTCATATCTGCTCCTTTGGAGCTTGTGCAGAGCACGTCGTGAGTTTCTCTTTCGGGCTTTGTGTATGTCCTTAAGTCACGAGCGGCTCGTATTCTTCAGTCGGAAGTCAGATTCTTCGACCGGCGGCCCATCTCCTAACGCCGGCTCAGCCGCGTTTTAGTTTCAGCTCACGAGTCCCCGACGTCAGAAGCGCCAACACAACGATCGACGACGACGAAGTCGTCACCGGCATAGCGCCAGCCATGCCACAACTGTAGATAGGCATTCAGAGGCGCCCCCCGCCGGCTCGGTGTCGTGGGTAAGGCTTCCGTGAAGCCGCATCATCGACTTGTCTCATTTGGTTGTTACACCGCTTGCGTACAATCGACTCATCGCAGCCGCGTCGACGGATGCCTCTCATCTCCCCAATCGTTGTGAGGTTGAAGGTGTCTTCGTCGATGTCGTTGCAAGGTCAGGAGTTGATCGAGGGACGCGCGTTCCTCGATGTGTGTGAAGCGAAGTGGTTGGTCACGCTCGCCGAGTTCGACGCAGCGAACGCGTTCGAACTGGATGGTCATGCGTCCTGCGTGCACTGGCTGGTCGAGCGGTGCGGGATGGGACGCTCCACGGCGAAAGAGAAGCTGCGGTCCTCGCATGAGTTGTGTCGCCGACCGGTCGTGGCTGACGCGTTCATCACGGGCCTGTTGTCCTATTCGAAGGCGCGTGCGTTTACTCGTCTCGACGGGTTGGACGACGCGCGGGATGCGGCGTTGATCGGCGAGTACGCAGGCGAGTCCGCCGACACGATCGAACGCGTAGTGCGCTGGTGGAACCTGCGCAACGACGACCAAGACGGCCCTGCTCCTGACCGCTACGACCAGCCAAGAGTGCGGTTCCAGCCTGGGTTCGGTGGAGCGACCGGTCGCATCATCATCGACGGAGCGAACGAAGACCTCCAGCGGTTCATGAATCTCGTCGACGCCTACGGATCATTCCTGTACTTCACCAACAAGAAGGCCGAAGAGACGGTCGAGCCCGTGGATGAGGCTTCCGTGAAGCCACCAACACTGCACGCCGACAACCCCGACGAGCCCGCCGAGTGGATCCATGAAGCGATCCGCACCGAACAGCCCGTATGGGATCCCGGGGCCGGGGCCGGGGCCGGGGACGAGGCTTCCGCGGAGCCACTCCAATCACTCGCCCAGAAACGCTTCGACTGGCTGTCGGACCTATTCGAAGAAGTGGCGCTCGTCCGTGCCGATCAACTCGACCCCGACCGCGCCGCAGTCGTCGTCACGGTCCCGTACGAGAACCTGCTGGGCTCGGCAACCGCAGCCAAGTACGGCATCATGGAAGGCGGACCGGTCCTCACCGGCCAAGCCGTCCGCCGGTTGTGCTGCGATGCCGGCATCAGTCGCATGGTCGTCAAAGGCGCATCCGAAATCCTCGATGTCGGCCGGCAAACCCGCACTTGGAATCGTGCGCAGCGGCGCGCCATCCGCGCCCGCCACGGCCACCAGTGCGCCGTCCGCGGTTGCGATCGACGCATCACCCAAATCCACCACCTCATCTACTGGCGCAACGGCGGCGAAACCTGCATAGAAAACGGCGTCCCGTTGTGTTCGCGCCACCACCACATGGTCCACGACCTCGGCTGGACCCTCACCTGGAACCACCACACCGGAATCACGACCTTCACCGGGACGACGGGGCAGACCCTCGCCTCCGAGGTCGACCCGTTCCTCGTCGCCCCACCCGCACGCGCGCGCTAGGGGTCAGGGGTCGAGGAGCGCGATGAGTTTTGGGGGCTCGTTTAAAGGTCGCTGGCGGCGACCAATTCGATGCGGCGCGCTTCGATGACCTTGCGCACCTCGGGCGCGCACAACGCTTCGAGGTCGGCGACGCGGGTCGGCTGGGCCCAGAAGTAGTTCGGCGCGTCAACGGGCGTCACCGCGCGTAGTTCGTCGCTATCAACGGCCGGGTGCGTCATCACCATGTGGGTGCCGGGGCCGAGCTTCTCGAGCGCCTCGGCGAAACGCGCGCCGCGATCGCGCCGCGACATGAGCGACAACCAGATCACCGGAGAGTCCCACTCGTGGTGTGGATTGATGTCTGGGTACATGAATTTCTTCCCGAGTCGGGCGCACGCCGCGTCGTACGCGGGGACCAGCGACACGCCCATGTGCGGATCGACGTAGGACAGTTCGAGGCCGGTCGCCTGCGCCCGATCGATCTGGGCGTGCACTTCGGCAACCGCCTCGTCGGCGTCGCCCTCCATCGCGTCTTCGACCGTCCGCTTGAAGCCACCGTCGGGGTCGCGCAGCGTCGCGCCCGGCGAGAGCGGCGCCCACCGCAGGTACTCCCACTCACACGTGAGGGTGACGTGGAGACCGGTCGCGATGCCGTGGCGCTTGGCCATAGCCGCGCCTTCACCGAACCACGGCGTCGGCGCCATCACCGACGTCTGGGTGAGCACGCCTTCGGTGATCGCCATTTCGATGCCTTCGTTTACGGCCCGGCACATGCCGAGGTCGTCGGCCTGCACCACCAGGCGAACATCGCTCACGTAAGGAAGCGACCCAGCGCGTCGAGTCGCGCCCCCACGATGCGCCGCGACGCCGCTGCCTTGGGGTTGTAGGACTCCGACGCGTGGAAGGCGCCTGGGGTCACCAACAGGTCGCAGGGCACGCCCGCCTGCATGAGCTTCTGGGCGTATTCCATGTCCTCGTCGCGGAAGGCGTCAAGCTCGCCGACGTCGATATGCGTGGGCGGCAGGCCCACGAGGTCAGCGGCAGTAGCGCGCGCCGGCGCGGCGTAGAGCGGCACGTCGTCGTCGCCGAAGCAATCGCCGAGATACGACGACCATCCGTACGCGTTGGCTTCGGTGTTCCAGACCTTCGGGTAGTCGACCATGTTGTTCGACGGCGTGATCGCGCGGTCGTCGATCATCGGGTAGATCAGCACCTGCGCGCGTAACGCCACCTCACCAACGTCGCGTGCGAGCAGCGCCGTACCTGCGGCAAGACCCCCGCCTGCGCTCGCGCCCGCGATGGTGATGCGCGCCGGGTCGACCCCGAGTGACTCGGCGTTGCGGAACATCCAGCGCAGACCGGCGTAGCAGTCATGCAGCGGGGCGGGGTACGGGTGCTCCGGCGCCAGCCGGTACTCCACCGACACCACCGGCACTGCGAATCGCGACGCCCAGCTCTTGCACATGTACTCGTCGCCGTCGTACGAGCCCATCACCATGCCGCCGCCGTGGATCCAGTACAAACCGGCGGAGAAACCAGCGTGGCCCTCAGGCTCGTAGACACGGACGATGACCTCGGCGTCATCGTCGGTGTAGCCCGGCACGTCGACGTCGCGGTGCTTCACGTCGAGCACGTCCGGCATGGTCGCCTGGACCTGCACGCGCATCGTGTCCATCATCGTTCGGACTTTGTCGATCCCCGCCCCAAAGTCGAGCGCCGGGACCGCTGGCGACTCCAGGATCGGCCGGATCTCCGGATCAACTCGTTCGATGAAACCCATGGCTCCGACGCTACCGGTCAGTTACCGACTGAGGAGCCCATCGAAGATGATCGACGCCACTTCTTCGGCGTGAACCCGCACGTCGACCGCGTTCTGATCGAAGTGCTCGGCAAGGCCCGGGAGCGCAAACGGGCCTCCGGCGCCGTGGGTCATTAGGAAGTAGAGGAGCGACGCGTTGGCGGTGCGGACCTTG
>JBKJQZ010000246.1:0-5787 GCA_046594835.1 Acidimicrobiales bacterium
GATCGCTGCGGGTTCATTTGCCGCGGCTCCGGTGGCGCTGAACACAGCGCCAACACCGAACATCCTCACGGGTGATGCGGCCGCTGAAGGTGGCCCCGGCATCGCGGGTGAGAACACGGGCGGCAACATCCAGGGTGGTGTAGGCCATTCGGAGAGCCGTGTGGTGATTGGCGACCCGCAGGCCGCGCCCAGGTTTGCGCCGCTCGCAACGCCGCTCGTTACGCCCGTCGCCCCGAAGGCCAACCCGGCTGCCGACGCCGCAGCCCGGGCGCGTGCCATGGTCGACGCCGCCCGCGCCAAAGCACAGGTCCAGATCGATGCAGCCCGCCGGCAGGCCGAAGAAGCGGTCGAGCGTGCGCATCAGCAGGCCGATGATGCGCAGGCCCGCAGTCGCCAGCAAAGCGACGACGCCCGGACTCGTTCGGAAGCATCTTCCGCTTCCGCTCGTGCCGACGGCTAACGCGTCAGTAACCTCCTGCCCGTGCATTTGAAGCTTTCTCATATTGGCTGGCTCGCGGCTGGTGCCGCAGCGGTTGGCATCACCCTTTCCAGCGTCGGCGGTGCGGCGGCGCCGATCGTGCCCGTGGTCGTCACCGGCCAGGCAACGACCACCCCGCCCCGCCCCACTATCCCGGTGATCACACGGCCCACCACGCCGCCGCGCTCCACCCCCACGCGCCCGTCGATCCCGGTGGTCACGCAACCCAAGCCGCCCAAGCCGCCGACTACTCCCACCACGCCGACGACCGTCGACAAGGAAAAGGTCAGGCGCGACGCGCAGGACCAGAGCGACGAGCAGCGCGAGGCCCAGGAAGAAGAAGCGCAAAAGCAGCGCGAGGACGCCGAGAAGCAGCAAGCCGAGTCGCAGCGCCAAGCCGAAGAGGCTCGCCGCCAGGCCGAGGCCGACGGAAGTCGCCCCCGGCCCTAGCGCCGAAGAGTTAGTAGCTGTAGAAGCCTTCGCCGCTCTTGCGGCCGAGCTTCTGGGCGCTCACTAGGCGACGCAGCGTCGGTGCTGCGGCGTAGTTCGGGTCCTTGAACTCGCCGTAGAGCGCATCGAGGATCGACAGGCTCGTATCGAGTCCAACCAAGTCGAGCAGTGCAAGCGGGCCCATCGGGAAGTTGCAGCCGCCCTGCATCGCCGAGTCGATGTCCTCACGGGAGGCCACGCCACGCTCGAGCATGCGGATCGCGTTGTTCAGGTACGGGAACAGCAGCGCGTTGACGATGAAGCCGGCCTCGTCCTTTACCGTGACGGGGGACTTGCCGCACGTCGTCGCGAATGCGAGCGCATCGGCGATGGTCTGATCGCTAGCGGTCAGCGGACGCACGACCTCGACCAGCTTCATAGCCGTTGCCGGGTTGAAGAAGTGGATGCCGCAGACCTTGTCTGGGCGGCCCGTCTCCATGGCAAGGTCGACGACCGAGAGCGTGGAGGTGTTGGTGGCGAGGATGGCGCCGTCCTGGACGATGCGGTCGAGCTCGTTGAACAGGGCCTTCTTGGCGGCGAGGTCTTCGACGATCGATTCGAGCACGAGGTCGCAGTCCTTCAGAGCCGTGAGCTCGGAGGTCGCCGACACCCGGCCGAGGATCGCGTCGCGGTCTTCGGCGGTGATCTTCTCGCGGTCAACCTGCTTGGCGAGTGACTTCTCGAGCGACGCAACCATGGCGTCGGCCGTTTCCTGCTTGCGGCTCCGCAGGATGACCTCGTGGCCCGCTTTCGCCGCAACCTCTGCGACGCCCGAGCCCATGATTCCTGATCCGACGATGCCGACACGCTTGATGGTCATGGCCGCGCAGGTTACTCGGCAGTAGGGATTACGTTCCCTGTCGTGCGCCACCTCCTTTGGGACGACGAGTTCACACGGCGCAAGGGTCGACTGCTGGCCTCGGTGAGCGGTCGTGTCCTCGAGTTCGACGAGCGTTCGTCACGCGACGCGCCCCTCGAGCGCGGTGCCTTCGACACCATCGTGATCGTCCACACGCTGTGCTCGGTGGACGACGTCGACGCCGCGTTGCAGCGGGTCGACGAACTGCTCGCACCGGGCGGACGCGTCCTCCTCCTCGAACACGTACGGGCGATGGGCTTGCGCGGCCGAACCCAGGACGCAGCCACCCCGCTATGGCGTCACGCAACTGGCGGCTGCCGCGCAAATCGTGACCCGATCGCAGCCCTGCGCCGCAACGGATTCGCCGTCACCGACTGCGACCGTTTCCGGCTGCGCCGCAGCTTGCCTATCGTCGCTCCGCACATCTCCGCTGTCGCAATCCGAAAGGCCGTCCCCACCGTGTCGAACCCCACCGAAACCGAAACCGCATGAGCGGCTGGCTCGCGCTGGTCGGCGGACACCAATGGACCGACGGCTGCCGTCCGATTGACGAACTCCTCATTGCCGAGACCGGGGCTAAGGAAGTGCTGGTGGTGCCCACCGCCGCGGCCTACGAGATGCCGCAGAAGACGATCGACGCGGCCACGGCGTACTTCGGGGAACTCGGTGTGAAGGTGAAGTCGGCCGAGGTGTTCAACCGGCGCGACGCGAGCGACCAGGCGAACGTGAAGGAACTAGCCGCCGCAAAGCTCGTCTACTTCGGCGACGGCTCACCGTTGCACCTTCGCGCCGTGTTCAAGGACACGCCGTGGTGGGACGCACTGGTGAGTGCTTGGGCCGACGGGTGCGCGGTAGCCGGAACCGGCGCAGGCGCGATGGCACTCGGCGACCCGATGGTCGATCCGCGCGGCGGCGCCTTCACCCTCGGCCTCGGCCTTCTACCGTCTTTCGCGGCGATGACCAAGATCAGCGACTGGCACCACGAAACCAAGCGGCGCACGATTCAGTTGGCGACCAAGGGTGTGCCGCTCGTCGCGGTCGACGACGCGACCGCCGCGTTGCGTTCGCCCGAGGGTGAGTGGTCGGTTCTCGGTGTGGGCTCCGCCACCGTCTATCTAGACGGGAACGAAGTGCCCCTCAGTCAGCTTCCGTAATACGGACGCTGTTGATCTTCACTTCTTCACTCGGCGTGCCGGAGCGGCTGCCAGCGGCCTCGATCGCGGCAACAACGTCAAGGCCTTGGATCACCTGACCGAAAAGCGCGTACTGAGGCGGGAGCCGCACGCCGTCCTGGCCGCTGATGATGAAGAACTGCGACCCGTTGGTGTTGGGGCCGGCGTTCGCCATGGCGAGCGAGCCGATCTCGTAGCGACCCGCAGGCGGCAGTTCATCGTTGAACTTGTAGCCCGGTCCGCCGCGGCCTGAGCCTTCGGGGCAGCCACCCTGGAGCATGAAGCCCGGGATGACGCGGTGGAAGTTGAGCCCGTCGTAGTAACCGTGGCGGGCGAGGTACACGAAGCTGTTCACGGTTTGCGGCGCGCGCTCGGGAGCGAGGGCGATCGTGATGTCGCCCTTCGAGGTCGACATGAGCGCGGTGTAGCGCTTGTTGACGTCGATGCCGAGCTCAGGCTCGTTCGAGAACTTGGTGGTGCGCTCCTCGAGATGGTCAGCGGGAAAATCGGCCACAGTTACTACTCCTCAGTGATGGTGACGGAAAGCATTTTGTGCATGACCTTGGGCGTACCTGCCTGGTCGGGGCTGCCGTCGTTGTTGATTGCGTCGACGACGTCCATGCCCTTGGTGACGGTGCCGAAGGGCGTGTAGGACGCGGTCAAGGCCTTGGCGCCGTTCTCCGACGAGACTAGGAAGAACTGCGAGCCGTTCGTGTTGGGGCCTGCGTTGGCCATGGCGACGTCGCCGGTCTTGTACTTGTAGTCACTGGCCACTTCGTCGTCGAACTTGTAGCCCGGTCCGCCGCTGCCGCTGCCATCGGGGTCGCCGGTCTGGTCCATGAAGTCGGTCACGACCCGGTGGAACACGACGCCGTCGTAAAAGTGATTACGGGCGAGGAACACGAAGTTGTTGACCGTCTTCGGCGATTCTTTCGGTCGCAGCTTGATCGTGACATCGCCCACGTCGGTCTTGATCAGCGCGCTGTAGGTCTTGTCCGTGTCGATGCACATCTTTGGGGCTTTCGGGAAGGACACGAAACGGGTTGCGGTGCCTTCGACGGGCGGGCAGCTATCCGGGTCGCCCTGGGGCAGCGCGGTTGTGGTCGCGCCCTTCTTGGTGGTCGAGGTCGTGGCGGCGGCCGAGGTCTTGTCGTCGCCCCCACCCTTCATCGCAAACGCGATCGCGGCGCCGAGGACGGCGACGAGCGCCACGGCCAGGATGATCTGGGTGCGGCGCTTGGATTGCGCAGCGGCCGCTACCGCGGCTTCCTGCCGGGCCCGGCTGTTTTCGCGTTGACGCTGTCGCTTGTCACTTGGCACGGCGCCGAAAGCTAGTCCACTCGCGTATCTGCTTTTTAGGCGGGACCAGCGCGCCGGTACCCTTGGCGGCGTGAGTTTGGTCGTTCAGAAGTACGGCGGTACGTCCGTTGCGGACCCGGAGCGCATCCGGGAGGTCGCGGAGAACGTTGTTCGTTCGCGCCGCCGCGGCGATGTGGTGGTCGTTGTGTCGGCCATGGGCAAGGAGACCGACGAGCTGCTGCGCCTCGCCCGCGAGGTCGCCAAAGCGCCTTCGGGTCGCGAGATGGACATGCTGATCACCGCCGGCGAACGGAAAGCCACCGCGCTGGTGACGATGGCGCTTGAAGAGATGGGCTGTCCCGCCGCAAGCTTCACCGGCAGCCAGGCTGGCTTCCTTACCGACACCGATCACCAGAACGCGAAAATTCTCGAGGTCAACCCCGACCGTATTCGCGCTGCGATCGCGCAAGGCAAAGTCGCAGTGGTCGGCGGAGCGCAGGGCATGTCGACCGACCGGGAGATCACCTTCCTCGGCCGCGGCGGATCCGACACCACCGCGGTTGCGCTGGCCAAGGCGCTCAGCGCTGACTCGTGCGAGCTCTACACCGACGTGTCGGGCGTGTTCACCGCTGATCCACGCATCGTGAGCACGGCGCGGCGGATGAGCAAGTTGAGCTTCGACGAGATGCTCGAAATGACGGCGACGGGCTGTCCAAAACCGGCGATGCGCTCAGTTGAGTTCGCGCGCACACACCACGTCCCGCTGCATATCCGTTCGGCTTTCACATGGGAGCCGGGCACCTGGGTCACCGAGGAGGACCCCAACATGGAACAGGCGATCATCACCGCGGTCACCCACGATCTCTCCGAGGCGAAGGTCACGGTCAACGCGGTGCCCGATGCGCCCGGTATCGCGGCCCGTCTCTTTCGCGCGCTCGCCGATCAGGGCGTCAACGTCGACATGATCGTGCAGAACGTCAGTCACGACGGCACCACCGACATCTCCTTCACCACTCCGTCGGGCGACGCCAACCTCGCGTCGAGCATTGCCACCGCGCTTGCGGCAGACATCGGCGCCGGCCTCGTGGTCGTCGACGACAACATCGCGCGCGTCTCGCTCGTCGGTGCCGGTATGAAGACCCACCCTGGCGTTGCCGCAACGATGTTCGAGACGCTTGCCGCCAACGCCATCAACATCGAAATGATCTCCACCTCGGCTATCCGCATTTCGTGTGTCGTGCGTCAGGATCAGGTTGAGGAGGCAGTTGTGAAACTGCACGACGCCTTCAAGTTGGATGCGATCTGATGGGCGCACGTCTTGGCATTCTCGGCGCCACCGGTCAGGTCGGCACGCTCGCTCGGCGCCTCCTAGCCGACCGTAACTTTCCGGCTGACGAGATTCGCTTGTTCGCGTCATCGCGTTCGGCGGGCCGACGCCTCGCAGTGGGCCGCAACGAATACGTGGTCGAAGACGCCGAAACGGCCGATTA
>JBKJQZ010000006.1:0-13328 GCA_046594835.1 Acidimicrobiales bacterium
CGCCGTGTTCGTCGGGATTCATCGTCCCCGGGTCACGATGCAGAAGCTCGATCCGTACCTCAACGTGGACCCGGGGACGATGAATCCCGACGAACACGGCGAGGTCTTCGTGACCGACGACGGCGGTGAGACCGACCTCGACCTGGGCCATTACGAGCGCTTTATCGACGAGTCGCTCCTGCGTGATTCGAACGCGACCACCGGTTCGATCTACTCATCGGTTATCGCCAACGAGCGGCGCGGTTCGTTCCTCGGTAAGACGGTGCAGGTCATCCCGCACATCACCGACGAGATCAAAAACCGGATCAAGCGCCTGGCTACCGACGACATTGACGTGGTCATCACTGAGGTTGGCGGCACGGTCGGCGACATCGAAATCCTTCCGTTCCTCGAGGCAATCCGGCAGTTTCGTAAGGACGTCGGGCGCGACAACGTGCTGTATTTGCACGTGACGCTGATTCCGTACCTGGACCCGTCGGGTGAACTGAAGACCAAGCCGACGCAGCACTCGGTCACCGAACTGCGCAGTCGCGGCATCCAGCCCGACGTGATCGTGTTGCGAAGTGACCGGCCCGTGTCGTCGAGCCTCAAGCGCAAGATCTCAAACCTGTGCGACGTGCCGATCGAGGCCGTGGCCAGCGCGATCGACGCAGGGTCATTGTACGAGATACCGCTGGCGCTCCATGACGAGGGCCTCGACGACTACGTGTGTCGCATGCTCCGTTTCGAGACGCCGCTGCCAGATCTGCGGGCCTGGAAGGCACTGGTGGCGCGGGTCGAGAACGCCTCACGCCCGGTTCGGATAGGTCTGATCGCGAAGTACTTCCTGCCCGACGCGTACCTCTCGGTGGTGGAGTCGTTGCGCCACGCGGGGTACGCGCATGGCGCCCGTGTCGAGATTGAATGGATTCAGGCCGAGGAAGTGACGGGCCTGCTAGCCGAGCAGCGACTGCTCGCGCTCGACGGCATCGTCATTCCGGGCGGCTTCGGGGAACGAGGCCTTGAAGGCAAAATCAACGCTGCGAACATTTCTCGAGAGAACGGCTTGCCGTGCCTCGGGCTCTGTCTCGGCCTGCAGATGATGGTGATCGAGTTCGCCCGCAATGTGTGTGGCATGACTGGCGCGCACAGCGCCGAGGTCGATCCCGCCACTCCGTATCCTGTGATCGGACTTATGGACGAACAGCGGGACGTGGTCAACATGGGCGGCACGATGCGCCTCGGAGCGTGTGTGGCCAAGCTCCTGCCGGGCTCGATCGTTGCGGGCCTCTACGGCGAAACGGTTGTGTCGGAACGCCACCGGCATCGCTACGAGGTCAACTCGCGGTACCGGACCCGCATCGAGGAATCCGGACTGATCTGTTCGGGTGAGTCGCCCGACGGGCGCCTTGTCGAGTTCATCGAACTGCCCTCGCACCCCTACTGGGTCGGCACCCAAGCTCACCCCGAGTTCAAGAGTCGTCCCGACCGTCCCCATCCACTCTTCAGCGGTCTGATGGCGGCGGCTGTTGATCGGGCAAACGCGCGGACACCCCGCCTGTTGGACCTTGACGAGCCCGTTTCACAAGCGCTCTGAGCGCCTCGTCCATCAGGGCTTTCTGATCTCGCTGGCTGAAGGGACCTTTACTGATCCCGTCGGCGAGCCCTTCACCCGCGACATCGTCCACCATCCCGGTGCCGTATCGGTCGTGCCGTATCAGGCTGACGGTACGGTGCTGCTCGTGCGCCAGTATCGGGCGGCGATTGATCGCGACCTCCTCGAGATTCCCGCAGGTAAACGCGACGTCGCCGACGAGCCCCCGGAACTGACTGCGCATCGCGAGTTGGCCGAGGAAGTCGGGCGTAGCGCGGCACGAATGGACCTCCTCGGCGCCTTCTACAACTCGCCGGGCTTCTGCGACGAGTACTCCTACACCTACCTGGCCCGGGATCTTGTCGAAGTGGCCACGGAGGCCCACTCGGTGGAGGAGGCGTCGATGGTGATCGAAGCGGTGGCGTTTGGCGATGCGCTCGCGATGATCGGCAGCGGCGAGATCACTGACGCCAAAACGATCATTGGGCTTCTTCTCGCAAAAGGCCTCGTGTAATGCGCATCGGCGTCCCCCGCGAGATCAAGACCGCGGAGTCACGCGTTGCGCTGACCCCCGACGGTGTGACGGAACTGGTCGCGCACGGGCACGAGGTGTGTATCGAAGCCGGTGCCGGCGAAGGGTCCTCGATTCACGACCCGGCGTACGCGGCTGCGGGCGCCACGTTGGTGGACGCCGCCGACGCCTGGGGCGCCGACATGGTCGTGAAGGTGAAGGAGCCCCAACCCTCGGAGTTCGGATATCTGCGGACCGACCAGATTCTCTTTACGTACCTCCACCTCGCGGCGTATCCGAAGGTGGCCGACGCCCTTGTTGCCGCCGGCACCACCGGGGTGGCCTACGAGACTGTGCAGTTGGCGAGCCATGCCTTGCCGCTGCTCGCTCCTATGAGCGAGGTCGCAGGACGCATGGCTACCCAGGTTGGCGCGCACTTCCTCGAGCGAACCCAAGGTGGCAGGGGTGTGCTGCTCGGCGGCGCTCCGGGAGTACGCCCCGCCCGGGTGGTCGTCCTGGGCGCCGGCAACGTCGGCTGGAACGCGGCGTGGATCGCCCAGGGGATGGAAGCCGAGGTGCTCCTGCTCGACAAGGACCTCGACCGGCTGCGCTTCGTGGACCAGATCCACAAGGGCCGGATCATGACGCTCGCCTCCAACCGCGCCGCGGTCGAACGCGCCGTGGCCGAAGCCGACCTCGTGATCGGCGCCGTGCTGGTTGCCGGCGGTCGGGCACCCCTCGTGGTGAGCGAGGCGATGGTCCGGGCCATGAAGCCCGGCGCGGTGATCGTGGACGTCGCGGTCGATCAGGGCGGCTGCATCGAGACAACCCACGAGACGACCCACGACGCGCCCGTCTACGAGTTCGCCGGGGTGTTGCACTACGCAGTGGGCAACATGCCGGGAGCTGTACCCCACACGTCGACCTACGCCTTGACCAACGCGACGCTGCCCTACGCCGTGGCGATTGCGTCCGATGGCGTGCGCGGTGCGGTCGCCGCGCATCCCGAGTTGGTCGGTGGCGTCACCACGGTGGCCGGCCACGTCACTCAGCCCGCAGTCGCGGAAGCGCTGGGTCGCTTGTACGTGGCGCCCGCTGACGCGCTTGGCTGACAACGCTGCCGCGTTCGGGGCCTGGCTCGCGGACCAGGGCAAGGCGGACAACACCGTTGCCGCGTACCGTCGTGACGTGGCTGCGTTCCAGCGGTGGCAGTCGGAGAACCCTGCGGCGGCGCTTGGCGACTACGTCGCATTTCTTCGCGAGACACGGCGTCAGAGCTCTGCGGCCCGCGCCGTCGTTGCGTTGCGGATCTATCACCGCTGGACCGGCGACGAGGCGACGGTGATCCCCGAACTCAAGGGCGTGCCACTCGAGGAGGAGCCCGACGGCCAAGAACTGGACGAAGCGCAGATTGCGGCGCTCTTTGCCGCCGCCCAGGGCGATTCGGTGGGGCGCCGACGCGACGCAGTAGCCGTGGGCCTGCTCTATTTTGCCGGCCTAAAGGCCAGCGAAGCGATCTCGCTCGACATCGGCGACATCACCGCAGACGAAGCGCTGATAACCGTGGACCGCGACGGCCCCCACGAGCGCGTGCTTCCGGCGGTACCGGTTCTGCGCGACGCCTTGAGCCGCTGGCTCGCCCCGCCCGGGCGTGCTCGCCTGCACCCGACTACCAACGCGGTTCTGGTGAACCGCCGCGGGCACCGCCTAACTCGCCAGGGCCTGTGGTTAGTCAGCGGTGGCGTCGCGAAGCGGGCGGAGTTGGGCGATTCGCTCTCGCCAAACGCTCTCCGGCGGGCCTGCGCGGCGCACCTGGCTCTGCGCGGCTTGCCGGCTCCTTCGGTCGCGGCCTTCCTCGGCCATACGGCTCGTCGCGCCCCCGGAGCGGCAATGCTGAACGAGACGGGATGGGGGAGCTGTAACCTCGCTCTATGAGCGAAGTTACCTCTGTGGCTGCACGCGCCCTGCTTGAGGCTGAGCGCGACGCGCTCCAAAGTGAGCTCACTGAGCTCATGGGCCTCGATTACGACGCGAATTTCGCCGATACCAGCCAAGTAACCGCCGAACGCGGCGAGACCGAGCGGCTAGCGGGCACGCTGCAAGAGACGCTCGATGACGTGCAGCACGCCCTCGGCAAGCTCGACGACGGCGGCTACGGGTTGTGTGAGGAGTGCAACGAGGCGATCACACCGGCCCGCCTTGAAGCGATGCCCGCCGCGCGCTTCTGCATCACGCACGCACGCCGCTAGGTGTCTGACGCCGCAGTTGGGCAGTCGCCCCAAGCACGCCCGCCGGCGCCGGTAAGCAATCCTCGCGAACGCATCATCGTTCTCGGTCTCTTGGGGGCCTTGGCGCTGTGGGCGATCAGTCAGGGCGTCATCGACAAAGCAGCGCTGATCCTCATCGCTGTGATCGTGCCGTCGATCATCCTGCACGAGGTTGCGCACGGCGCGGTTGCCAACATCTTCGGTGACGACACCGCGAAACGGGCCGGGCGCCTGACCCTCAACCCCCTGGCGCACGTGGATCCGATGGGCACAATCGTGATGCCAACCATGCTGGCGTTGTCTGGGCTCACACCGTTTGGCTTCGCCAAGCCGGTGCCGGTGAACGTGGGCCGCCTCCGCAACCCCCGCAACCACGGGTTGCTGGTGAGCCTGGCGGGGCCGGGAACCAACTTCGCGTTGGCGCTGATCGCGGCGGGCACGTTTCGACTCATCACGCCGGGCCGCATCGACAACTTCGGACTGTTTCAGCTCAACACCCTTGGCGAGTTCGTGCTCGACGCGGGTGTGCTCAACGTCTTTCTCGGCACCTTCAACCTTTTACCGGTTCCACCGCTCGACGGCTCGGCTCTTCTCGAGCGTTTGCTGCCGGCCCGGTTCTGGCCGAGTTACCTCCAGTTTCGGCGCTACTCGATGTTCCTCGTGTTCATCGTCGTGTTCTGGTTCCACGGGATCATCGACGCCGTGGTCGGGCCCATGTCCCGGCTGTGGGGCAGCCTGGCCGGAATCTGAGCGCCGTGGCCACGCTCCGGCACCTGGTTCGTCGGTACTTCGAGAGCCTTTCGCCCGCGGGCCCATCCGCCGAGGACGAGGCGTGGGCTAGGTCACATCTGGTTCCCGGTGAGGTTGCGCTGTGGCGCACTATGGCGGGCTTCGATCGCCGTCACGCTGTTGGTGTGGCCCGACGGGTTGCCGAGTTGTTGGCGGGAGTGGACCGCGAAGTGTTGGCCGCGGCGCTCCTCCACGACGTGGGCAAGGTGGAGTCGGGGCTCGGCGTAACGAGCCGAGTATTGGCGACGTTGTGGCGCGGGCTGCGGGGCGCCGAGACGCTCGCCGGCGGCGACGGCCGGTTCGCGCGCTACGTAGATCATCCTGCGATCGGCGCGCGCTGGCTTGCAGAGGCCGATGCTGCCCCGCTCACCGTGGCGTGGGCGGCCGAGCACCACCTCGCGGAACGGCACTGGTCGGTGCCGCTCGAAATCGGTCGCGCACTGAAGGCCGCCGACGACGACTAGCTGATCAGCGGAGGAGGCCGATCGCTTCGGCAGCCTTGGCGTAGGTAACCGACGCCACTTCGCGGGCCCGTACTGCGCCACGATCAAACACGTCACGCACGTAGACCGGATCCTTTTGCAGTTCGGCGAAGCGCTCGTGCACCGGCCGCAAAAACTCGACGATCGCGGCGGCGGTGTCGCTCTTGAGGCTCCCGTAGTTCTGGTACTTGTCGGCCAGCTCGGCGGGCGGAGTGCCCGTCGCCACCGACAGCAACTCGAGCAGGTTCGACACGCCGGGCTTGGTGGCCGGGTCATAACGAACCTCGGTTTCGGTATCGGTCACCGCCCGCTTGATCTTTTTGGTTAGGGATTCGGGTGGCTCGAGCAGCAGAACCTTGCCCTGGGGCGAACTCCGAGACTTGCTCATTTTGATCAGCGGATCCTGGAGGTCCATCACCCGCGCTCCAACGTTCGGAATGGCGGCGTCGGGCACGACGAACGTGGTGCCGTAACGCGAGTTGAACCGCTCGGCGAGGTCGCGAGCGAGTTCGAGGTGCTGGCGCTGGTCGTCGCCGACGGGCACGCGGTCGGCGTCGTAGAGCAGGATGTCGGCCGCCATGAGCGCTGGGTAGGTAAAGAGACCAACCCGGGCCGCACCCTCGCCGCCCGAGGCGGTTTTGTCTTTGAACTGGGTCATGCGGCGCAACTCGCCGATGCTCGCGACGCACTCGAGCAACCACGACAGCTGCGTGTGCTCCGGCACGTGGCTCTGCACGAAGAGGGTGGCGACGGAAGGATCGAGGCCGGTCGCCAGAAGGACCATCGCCATCTCGAGCGTTGCCGCGCGGAGTTCGGTTGGGTCCTGATCGCCCGAGGTGAGAGCGTGCAGATCGACCACGCAATAGAACGACTCGTGCTCGCGCTGGTCGGTCGCCCAGTGACGCACGGCCCCTACGTAGTTCCCCAAATGGAACCCACCGGTGGGCTGGATGCCCGAAAGCACGCGTGTCATAGGGGCAAATCTACGTGGCTCGGTTCTGAAACCGTCGCCCGGTAGTCTCGCGGCGTGTCATACGAAGTCGTCACGCCCGTCTTCAGCGGGCCGTTCGACCTCTTGCTCCACCTCATCACCCGCGAGGAAGTGGAGTTGTGGGAGGTGCAGCTGTCGGTCATTGTCGACGCGTTCGTCGCGGAGATCGAGCAGATGCAGGGCCTCGACCTTGAGCTCGCCACCGACTTCCTCCTTACTGCAGCCGTGCTCGTCGAGCTCAAAACCCGCCGACTGCTGCCCGGGCGTTCCGACATGGACCTGGATGAGGAACTGGCGCTGTGGGAAGAGCGCGATCTCCTTATCGCCCGACTACTCGAATGCAAGACCTTCAAGGACGCGGCCGCGGCGCTCGACAAGCTTGGCGATCGCGCCGGCCTCGCGCTGCCGCGCACCGCGGGCATCGAAGAAGCGTTTCTCGGTATCGCGCCGGATCTCCTGGCGGGCGTCACGCCGGAGCAGCTCGCTGGCGCGTTCGCGCGCGCTGCGGAGCCCAAGCCCATCCCGCATGTTGAACTCAGCCACGTCGCGCCGATCCGCCTAAGCGTCGCCGAAGCGGTTGCGGGTCTGGTGACCCGGCTTCCCCGTATCGGGCCCACCACGTTCCGGCGTCTGGCCGGTGATGCCGCAGACCGGGTCGAGGTGATCGTGACTTTCCTCGCGATCCTCGAGCTCTACAAACAGGGCTTGGTGGATATCGAGCAGGAAGAACGGTTCACCACGTTGCATGTGATCTGGATTGGCGGCGACGATCTGGATGCTGTGGCCGACCTGCTCGTGGAGGATTACCAAGGATGACCGTGTCAATCGAGACCCGTCGGGCCTTTGAGGCACTGCTCATGGTGGCCGACGAACCCATCCCGGCCGGCTTATGCGCACAGCTGCTCGAGGTAAGCCAGGGCGACCTCGACGAGCTCGCCGAAACACTGATCGCCGAATACGACGCGTCAGACCGCGGCTTCGTACTGCGCCGCGTGGCCGGCGGCTATCGCTACTACAGCCACCCGGACATGGCGCCGTACGTGGAGCGCTTCGTGCTCGAAGGCCAAAGCGCGCGCCTGTCGAACGCGGCGCTCGAAACACTGGCGATCGTGGCGTACAAGCAACCGATCTCGCGTGGACAGATCGCGGAGATCCGCGGGGTCAACGTCGACTCGACGTTGCGCACGCTCGTCATCCGCGGCTACTGCGCCGAGGTCGGTCGCGACAGCGGGCCGGGCCAAGCGGTGCTCTACGGCACGACGCCGATGTTTCTTGAGAAGCTCGGCCTGGACAGTGTGAACGATCTGCCGGCCCTCGCGGACTTCGTGCCCGGGCCCGAGGTCATGGCGGGATTCGAAAACAGCCTGCGGGTCGCGCCCTCGGTTGATGCGAAGGTGGATGAAGCTGTCGGCGACGCAATCGACGACACAGTCGCGGAACCGGTCGACCACGCATGAGCGACGCCGTCGAGGGCGACGGCGAGCGGCTACAGAAAATCCTGGCCCGTCTCGGCTTTGGTAGCCGCCGCGTGTGCGAAAACCTGATCGCCGACGGCCGCGTGACCGTGAACGGCGACGTCGCGGGTCTTGGTCGCCGCGTTGAGGTCGACACCGACGAAGTCGCAGTTGACGGCGTGCCCGTTGGGGTGCGCCCGGGGCTCGTGCACTACCTACTGCACAAGCCCGCGGGCGTGGTTACCACGGCTGCGGACACCCACGATCGACCGACGGTCATCGAGATGGTTCCGGACGAGCCGCGGGTTTTCCCCGTAGGCCGCTTGGACATGGAGACTGAGGGCCTCCTCTTGTTGACCAACGACGGCGAGTTGACCCAACGTCTCACGCACCCTTCCTTTGGCGTCGACAAGGAGTACCTCGCGCACGTAGAGGGCGAACCGACGTCGTCTGCGATGAGCCGGTTACGCAAGGGCCTTGAACTCGAGGACGGCATCACGGCGCCCGCCAAGGTCGCAATGCTCGGCCCGTCGCTTTTGCGCATCACGATCCACGAAGGCCGCAACCGGCAGGTGCGCCGCATGTGTGAAGCGGTGGGGTTTCCCGTGGTGCGCCTGGTCCGGACGCGCATTGGTCCGCTGAGCGATACGACGCTCAAAGCGGGCCAGTGGCGGGAGCTCACGCTCGAAGAAGTGCGCTCGTTATCCAAAACTGCAGGGGTACCTCGACCGGTCCCGTAGCCTCAGAGCGCCATGTCCGCCCCTCGTCGAGCCGTGATCATTGGCACCGGCCTCATCGGCGCGTCTGTGGCGCTCGCGCTGAGGGAACAGGGCTGGCACGTGGCGGGCATCGAGGACGACGAAGCCCGGCTCCAGGAGGCGCTCGACGCAGGCGTGCTTGACGCGACGGGCACAGACCCAGACGCAGAGCTCGTGGTGGTGGCGGTGCCGGTCTCCTCGGTGGCCGCGATGGTGCAGCGCGCCCTCGACCAGCACCCGCACGCAACCGTGACCGACGTCGGGTCGGTGAAGGCTCCCATCGCGACGGCGGTGACCGACAGCCGCTTCGTCGGCGGGCACCCGATGGCCGGCTCGGAACAGGACGGCCTGAAAGGTGCGGACGCACACCTCTTCCATGGCGCTACCTGGGTGCTTACGCCCACCGACGCGACAGACCCGGTGCGCTACGCGAGCCTGCGGGCGACTATCTCGAGTATCGGTGCCGACGTGGTGGAACTCGCGCCGGAGCGTCACGACACGCTGGTGGCCCTCGTCTCCCACGTGCCACACCTCACCGCGGTGACGCTCATGGGCATCGCCGCCAGTCAGGCTGAGGAGCACGCAACGCTGCTGCGACTCGCTGCAGGTGGCTTTCGCGATATGACCCGCATCGCGGCGGGTCACCCGGCGATCTGGCCCGACATCTGCGCGGAGAACCGCGATGCGATCCTGCAAGGCCTCGATGCGCTTGCCGCATCACTCGCCGAGGTGCGCGCTGCAGTGGCGGAGGGCAATCGCGGCGAGTTGCTTCACCGCCTCGAGTCGGCGCGAGCCGCGCGCCTGAATCTCCCGGCGCGCATCGCCCAAGCCGACGAGCTCGCGGAGATCCGCATCCCGGTGCCTGACCGTCCGGGCGTGCTCGCCGAGGTCACGACGATGGCGGGCGAGCTCGACGTGAACATCGTTGACCTCGAGATCGCTCATTCTGTCGAAGGTGATCGCGGTGTGCTCATAGTGACGGTTGACGCGACCGCGGTAACTCGAATCTGTAACGCTCTCGAAGCCCGCGGGTACAAGCCCGCAGCAATGCCGGTAGTGCTGTGAGCATCCTCACGATCGATCCCGTCGACCACGCGGTCAGCGGCACGGTGGTTCTGCCGGGCTCAAAGAGCATCACGAATCGCGCTCTCCTTGTTGCCGCGTTGGCCGGCGGGTCATCGGAGCTGACGGGCGCCCTGGTGGCGGACGACTCGGCCGCAATGATCGCTGCGGTTACCGCTCTGGGGGCAACGGTCGACCGGCACGACGGCGGCCGCACGCTGGTGGTGACCGGCACGGCTGGGGCGTTGCCCGCCAACGCGATTGCGTTGTATGCGAACCAGGGCGCGACCGTGGGCCGCTTCGTAGCGGCTGTGGCCGCGGCGGCAACGGTCGCGATCACCATCGATGCCGACCCGCAGCTGCGAGCGCGCCCGATCGCACCGCTATTTGATGCCCTTCGTTCGCTCGGCGCACGAGTCACAGATACGAATGGGTTTCTGCCAGCCACAATCGTGGGGCCTGCCCACGGAGGCTCGGTCACGGTTCCCGCAGGAATCTCTAGCCAGTTTATTTCGGCCCTGCTCATCGCTGGGCCGCTGTTTCGCAAAGGGGTGCAGGTCCAGCTCGAAGGCACGCAGGTATCGACCGGCTACATCGCGCTAACGGCAGCGGTAATGCGTCGCTTCGGCGTGCAACCTGCGTTGTATCCCGCGGCGTGCTCGGTGGCGCCGGGCGGGTATCTGGCGGCGCAGTTGGCAATTGAGCCCGACGCGAGCTCGGCGTCGTATTTCTTTGCGGCCGCAGCGATGACAGGAGGTGAGGTGCGCGTCGATGGCCTCGGCACCGCAAGCCACCAAGCAGACCTCCGCCTAGTGCGCATCCTCGAACTGATGGGCGCCGAGGTTGCGATGACCGCGGACTACACCGTGGTGCGGGGCGTCGGTCCTCTTGAAGGCGTCGAGGTTGACATGTCGGACTGCTCCGACATGGTCCCAACCCTTGCTGTGGTCGCCGCAACCGCCCGCACCCCCACGACCATTCGTGGGGTGGCGTTTATTCGTAAGAAGGAGACCGACCGCGTGTCGGTGTCGGCTCGCGAGTTGCGGCGCTGCGGGGTGACAGTCGAGGAGTTCGACGATGGCCTCACGATCTACCCGGGCCCGCGCAGGGGCGCGGTGATCGACCCTGCGGGTGACCACCGCATGGCGATGGCGTTTGCGGTGCTGGGGTTGGTGACGCCCGGGATGGCGATCGACGACCCGGGCTGTGTAGGCAAGACGTTTCCTCACTTCTGGGACGTGCTGGATAGTTTGCTGGCGTGACGGTGATTGCAATCGACGGTCCAGCTGGTAGCGGCAAGTCCACCGTCGCCCGCGCCGTGGCCCAGCGCCTCGGCCTCGCCTACCTCGACACCGGCGCCATGTATCGATCGATTGCCTTTGCCGCGCTCAAGCACGGCGTTGACACCGCAGACCTCGATGCCACCGCGCGCTTGGCGCAGGCGGCCCACATCGCTGTGGGACCCGACGGCGTATTCGTCGACGGCGAAGACGCGACTGCGGCGATCCGAACCGAAGAAGTATCCAAGGCCGTGACGGCAGTGGCGTCGAACCCGGCCGTGCGCGAGGTCATGGTGAAACGACAGCGCACGTGGATCACGAATAACGGAGGGGGCGTGCTCGAGGGGCGCGACATTGGCACCGTGGTCTGCCCCGATGCGGATGTGAAGGTGTACCTCATCGCCGACCCGAGCGTCCGGGCGTCGCGCCGGGCGTCGGAACAAAACGAGGCGATTGCGAACGACATGGCGCGGCGGGATCACGCGGACACGAACCGCGCGGTGTCCCCACTGATGCGGGCCGATGATGCGGCCGAGATTGACACGACGAACCTGTCGATCGACGAGGTCGTCGACGTCGTGATCGGACTAGTGCCGGCATGAAAGACCCGGGCATCCTTCGGCGGACCCGCGGGCAGCGCATCATCTACGTGGTGGCGCGTGTGTTTTTCACCGGGCTCTCGAAGTTTTTCTGGCGAGCGACCTTTACCGGGCTTGAGCACATCCCGGCGACGGGCGGCTTCATCATGGCGCCCGTTCACCGGTCGAACATCGACACGTTCCCGATGATCGGAATGACGAAGCGCTACACGTCGTTCATGGGCAAGGACTCGCTGTGGAAGACCAAGATCTCGGCCTGGTTCTTCACTGGGCTCGGCGGATATCCCGTCAAACGGGGAACCGCCGATCGCGCCGCGCTGAAGCGCTGCATCGACGTAGTGAAGAACGGCGAAGCCTTGGTGCTGTTCCCCGAAGGCACGCGCCAGTTCGGCCCGCTGGTCACCCCGCTGTTCGAAGGCGCCGCGTACGTGGCGTCGAAGGCGAACGTGCCCATCATCCCCATTGGCATCGGCGGCACCGAGAAGGCCATGCCGAAGGGCGCCAAGATGATCCACTTCGCCAAGGTGCACTACGAGATCGGTCCGCCGATTCCCGCACCACTGAGCGAGGACGGTGGACGTGCGTCACGCGAACAACTACACGCGACCACCCAGCACCTGCATGAGGAACTGCAGCGCGTGTTTGACGTGGCCCGCGCCAAGGCGGGCGATACCCGCTAGCTAGCCCGCGAGGGCGCCGTGGGTGAAGACCCGATTGACCATCGGGATGAAGTGCTCGAGCGGGTAGGTCTCGCCGTCGGGATCGAACGCGACCTGGTCCCAGTCATCCGCGAACTGCGCGCATAGGTCGAACCACGGCTCGTCCTTGTACTGATCGCGCGCATTCGGGTCCATGCCGAGGAACTCGTAGTAGTGCTTGCCCTGGAAGTCCTGGTGGTGCTTGATCGTGTTGTACACGTCGGGCCGCACGTAGGCCTTGAGAATCTCAGCGGCGATGGACCCGTGGTTGGTCACCGTCACGGCCTTGCCGATGTCGTGGCACAACGACGCGACGATCATCTCTTCGTCGGCGCCTGCCTTCTCGGCCAGGGTGGCGGTCTGGAGCACGTGCACCAGCTGGTTGGTAGCGAAGCCGTCGACGATCTCCTCGAGCGACTCGAGCATGCCAATGATGCGCTTGGGAACGCGGTCTGCGTTCTTGCCGTGCTCCGCGACGATGTGCATCCAGTCGTCCTTGGTGCCCTCGTCCATGCGGCGGAAACTCGTGGTGACGGTCATGGACCAATTGTACGGTCCTGCGCCCAGCTGGCGTCGCCGGGGCTTCGCAGGGAGGTGGCGGTGGTGCTCGTGGGTACGGGCCCCACGTAACGTATGTTCGAACATTTGTTCGGTTTGGGGGTTGACGGCGCGGTTGGGGTGACGGAGAATTACATCAATGCCATTTGCCGCGCTGCTCGAGGATGTTGTGTCTAGGGAGATCCCCGTAGACGCCGCGTCGTTGGCCGCGGCGTTGCGGGTGCGGGACCGGTTCGAAGCGCGGGTTGCGTTGGCGGTGGCCGGGTTTGATCGTGACGGTGAGTGGGCGATCGCGGGTTACACCTC
>JBKJQZ010000251.1:0-6393 GCA_046594835.1 Acidimicrobiales bacterium
GTTCGTGGGGCTGCACCACTCGGGCCACGGGCACACCCGCGCCCCACAACGCATCGACGATCGCGTCGGCTTCGCGTGTCGCGCACCACGCGGCGAGGTCGTCGCCCGACACGGCGCGCAGCGCGGCGAACTGTTCGTCGGTCTCGGCCGCGATCGCGACCCATGCGTCGTCCCCGACAGCCGCAAACAAGTCCTGCAGCAGCGCAGGGCCATGGTTGCCGACCCGCTCGAGCAGCAGCCCGTTGGTCGCGTATTCGACGATTTGTTCCGCAGCAATGTTGAGCGCGGCGTCGACCATCGCGGCTTCCACCAGCACGCCTTCGCCGGTCGCGGCGCGGTGCTCGAGCGCACGCAGCAATCCGGCTAGCGCGTGTAGGCCCGCGTTGGGGTCCCCGAGGCAGTAGGGCGACAGCGGGTTGCGGTCTGGGTAGCCCGTCCGCCACGTGAGGCCCGACGCGTCTTCGATCACGAACGCGAACGCCGGGTTATCGCGCCACGGCCCGTCGAGGCCGAAGCCCGGCATGCGCACCACGATCAGCTCAGGTCTTTCGGCGCGCAGCGCGTCGAAGTCGATACCAAGCTGATCCATGACCCGGGGCGTGTAGTTCTCCACAAGCACGTCGGCCGACAAGATAAGTGCGCGCAGCAACTCCTTGCCGCGGTCGGTCGCGAGGTCCAGCGTCACGCTCTTCTTGTTCGAGTTGAGCCCGGCGAAGATGCCGGACTGCTCCCACCAGTTGGGCTCCTTGAAGCTGAGCCCAGCGAGCATGCGGGTTCCGTCGGGTCGCGTTGTCGACTCCACGTGGATGACTTCGGCCCCGAGCATCCCAAGCACCGACGTGCACAACGGCCCCGCCCAAAACGCCGTGAGGTCGACCACGCGCAACCTGCCAAGATCCCCGAACTGGGTCGACCTAGTGCCCTTGACGGGCACCACGTCGGACCAGTTGCGTGAAAGGGGTGGGTGGAAGCGCCACGGCGGGACGGGCGCTCCGTCCGCGATCGAGCCGCGCTCGACGAAGTGGTCGGTCACGGGGATGGTCGCGCCATTGCCGATCCGCGCGTGCGGAATACGGAAGGCACCCGCCAGTTCGATGATCTCGTCGACGGTGCGTTCCGCCATCCACTCAGCGATAACCGGCGCGAGGTGGCTGCGGTTGGCGAAGAGCTTGCGGTCCTCCTGCCACTCGGGACGGCCGACCATCACGCAGAAATCGAGCCACTGCTGCCCGGTGCCCACGCCCAACCCGACGATGCCGTCGGATGCGGTCTCGACCCCCGGCGTCACCGGCGCGCGGCCGGTGCGGAACGGGTGGCCCACCATGTCGAAGTAGGTGACGGGGAAATACGTGAGGCACGACGCGAGGGCTTCGAGCATCGACACGTCGACCAACTCGCCACCACCGCGACCGAGCGACACCATCGTGCCGATCGCGCCGTACAGCCCGGCCATGAACTCGCCCACCTGACCGGCAACGTGCACCGGCGCACGATCGGGATAACCGCGGCCCAGGCCGATCATCGCCCCCGACCACGCCTGGAGCGTGAACTCCGTGGCGGGCCTGTCGGCCCACGGCGAGTCCAGCCCGAAATGAGTGATCGTCGTCACAACCGCGCGGGGCGCAGCGGCGCGCACGTCGTCAAGCGACAACGGCGCACCCGGCGCCCACACGACCACGTCCGCGCGCGCGACTTCGTCAACCGACCCGACGCGTTTGTTGCGCGCCAGGAACTGCGCGAGCGCGCCGTCCTCCGCCGGGACAACCTTGATGACCTCATGCCCGAGGTCCGCCAGCACCTTGGTGCAGTACGCGCCGGCGATCCCCGACGTGAGATCGACCACGACGCTCATTCGCTGGCGGCGCGGCCCTTCTTCGAGAGGCGCCACTCCGGCGGGAACCGCTTGTCGAAGTCCTTCACCGCCTTGGTGAGACCCTTGTCGATCGCCTCGGCGGTCGACATCTCCCCTTCCTTATCGACACTGCGATCGGCGCGGCTGTAGCCCGTCATCGACTCGAGCATCCCGCTGATGAGGCTGCCCATGTACTCACCCTGGTGCTGCTTCATCACTTCGAAGAACGCCTTCTGCATGAAGATCGTGTCGGTCGAACGGTTCTGCGCACAGGCCAGCGCGTACTTCTGCACTTCGGCTTCAAGTTGGTCGCGCGGCACGACGCTGTTGACGAAGCCGATCTCGGCCATCTCCTCGGCGGTGAACGGTCGCCCGGTGAAGACCATCTCCTGGAACTTGCGCAGCCCCATCATCTGCGCCCACCACCACATGCGCGGCGCCGCGCCCGCGTAGCGGAATGCAGCGTGGCCGAACAGCGCGTCGTCGGATGCGATCACGAGGTCGGCGTCGCCCGCTTGGTAAAAGTGCCAGCCGTAGACGTATCCCTTGGCCTCGACGATGGAGATCTTCTTGAACTCCTGCAGGGTGCGGCAGCCGCCTCGGGGATCGGTGAACCAGGCCTGGGTGGTGGTCGCGCCGTGGCGGAAGTTGCGCTTGGGCGGATACACGACGTCTTCGCCTTCCAGGCCGACCTCGCGCAGCAGCCCGTCATCGGAGTTCACCGCTTCCATGAATTCGGGGAGGTCTTGTCCCGTGCCGAAGTCGTCGCCCTCGCCCCGGATGACGAGCACCTTCACGTCGTCGTCGATGTTGGCGTGGTGCAACAACTCGGCGTACCGCAGCCGCATGCCGATGGTCGGCGCGTTCAACATCTCGGGCCGGTTCAGCGTGATCGTGGCGATCTTGGTCGACGGGTCCTTCGTGTAGAGGACCCAGCCGTCGTCTTGTTCTGCGGTCACAGCGTCTCCAAAGGCAGTCCGAGAAATGTGCGTACGTTCGTGCTGACGATCTTGACCGCTGCGTCGGCGCCTACCGCGTCGACCACGCTGTTGAGAGATTGCTCCGAATAGCCAAACGTCGATTCGTTGTGTGGATAGTCCGCGGACCACATCACGCGGTCGACACCGATGCGGTCGATCAGCTCGAGGCCGAGCGGGTCGACCATGAACGACGCCCACATGTTGGTGCGCCAGTAGTGCGCCACGTCGTGCTCGATCGGGTGGTCGGCCATGTGCGCAAGCGACGCGTAGAGGTGCTCGGCGTCTTGGAGCGCGGCCGGGATCCAGTTGATGCCGCCTTCGAACCAGCCGACCTGGATGCTTGGGTGGCGATCGAGGATGCCGCCGAAGATGTAGCGGCCGAACATCTCGCGGAACGGTGCCACGTTGTGCATCATCCCGACGAGGATCGAGTTGTCGCGGCACGGCGAACTCAGTGGCGCTTCGCCAATGTGGTGCGCGACAGGCACGCCGCTCTCCTCCACCGCTTCCCAGAAGCCGTACATGGCCGGGCTGTTCCAGTCGATCGGCTTGCCGTCGTCGTCGGCGCCTGGCTTGAGCGGCAGCCAAAAGGTCTTGATGCCGAGGCTCGTCAACTCGGCGAGGGTGCGCTTGGCGCCTTCGGCGTCCCACCAGTTGATGATGCCCGCGCCATGGAAGCGACCCTTGGACTCTTCCTGGAGTTCGGCGACGTATTCGTTGTACGTGCGAAAGCAGAGTTCTCGCACTTCTTTGTCGGGCCAACCCATCAGGCCCAGCAGCGCGTTCGGGAACGCAAGTTCAGCGTGGATCCCGTCCGTCTCTAGTTCGGCGAGACGAGCGTTGATGTCGCGCGTGCTTGATCCGCTAAGCGGGTCATACGACATCAGCACTGCGAGGAACTCCCGCGGCAAGAAGCCCTTGCCGTTCACCGCGAGCGTCCACGCGCCGCCGTCGTAGACGACGCGCGGGGCCTTGTCCTTCATGGAGTCGGGGAACCGCTCGAAAAAGATGTCGTCGGCGAGCGAGATGTGGTCGTCGGCCGAGAACACTTGAGTTCCTGCTGGTAGACCGTTGGACCCGGTCGCAGTTCCGACCCGATCCTTCGGTGCGCCGAGACCTTGGGGTGGGTACGTAACCATTGATCGCAAATTTACTTTGATGTCGTAATATCTGTCAATGGAGGATCTGACTGATGGGTGAACTCGACGGCAAGGTGGCGATCGTCACCGGTGGTGCAAGCGGAATCGGACGGGCGACGGTCGAGCGCTTCGTGACCGAGGGCGCCCGCGTGATGATCGGCGACGTGGATCCCGAAGCGGGCCACGCGCTGGCCACGGAACTCGGTGACGCCGCTGCGTTCACGATGGCCGACGTGACTGAAGCGGACCAGATGCAGGCGCTCATCGATGCGGCGGTCGCGCAGTTCGGCGGCCTGCACGTGATGAGCAACAACGCCGGTATAGCGAGCGCGATGGTGCGTTTCCTCCACGACGACCTCGCGGATTTCGAGAAGGTCATGAACGTCAACGTCATGGGCGTCTTGATCGGTTGTCAGCGCGCGGCGCGCTACATGAAAGAACACGGCGGTGGCTCAATCATCAACACGTCGTCCACCGCAGGTATCGACGCCGGCGCGGGCCTCATCCCGTACCGCGCCTCGAAGGCGGCGGTGATTCACGTGTCGCGCTCGATCGCGCTCGACGTGGCCCAGTACGGCATCCGGGTGAACTGCATCGTGCCGGGCCAAGTCCAGACCGCGATGACCACTTACGACATGGACGCGGTGATGAAGTTCACCCAACCGCTCCCCACGCGCACGGTTGCCGACGACGTCGCGAACGCGGCGGTGTTCCTCGCCAGCGACCGCTCCAAGCAGGTGACCGGCATCACGCTCCCCGTCGACGGCGGCACCACGGCCGGCCCGCCCGCCGGTCAGCTGAAACTAATGATGGCGGCGGCCAAAGACGCGGGATAGCCGCGCCGGCGCACAAAAATCCGGGAGTATGCGACTCGTCATACTCTTGTTACCATAAGAGTATGACAACGAAACACCGACTTACCGTCACCGTTGACCCCCAATTGATCGAGGCCGGGCAGCGGGCCGTCGAATCCGGACAGTCGGACTCGGTCAGTGGTTGGGTGAGCGCCGCGCTGGAGGAAAAGATCCGGCGAGATCGCAAGCTGGTGCTCCTAGCGGCCGCCGTCGCTGATTACGAGAAGGACTTCGGCCCGATCAGCGCCGAGGAGATCGCAGCCCAGCGGCGCGCGGATCGCGGGGCGGCAACCGTTGTGCGCAGTCGACCGCGCCCCGCGTCGAAGAAGGCCAAGTCGGCGTGAGCCTCGTGCTTGACAGCGGCGCCCTCGTAGCGCTGGAGCGAAACGAACGCGCCATGTGGGTCCGCCTGAAGGCGGCGCAACTCGAGGGCGAGTCGCCTGTCACCCACGCGGGAGTCCTCGGGCAGGTGTGGCGCGGCGGCCCGCGCCAGGCCCGCCTGTCGCAGGCGCTTGAAGGCATCGACGTCCGCGCTCTAGACGCACCACTCGGTCGAGCCGCCGGCCAGCTCCTCGCTGCCGCCGGTCTCGCTGACGTCATTGATGCCGGCGTCGTGCTGCTCGCGGCCGACGGCGACGAGATCGTCACCATGGACCACCGCGACCTCAGGCGGCTCGCGGAAGCATCTGGCCGCCACGTCGAGCTCATCCATCCGTGATCGGCGGGAACGATGTGATCGAGATTAGAGAACTTCGCGCGGGTGAGACCGAGAGACTGGTCGCGCTGTTCGACGCCGTGCTCCCAGGCTTCACCGCGTCGCTGCCTGGCGACGTCGACGGACCCGGCTCGTTCCTGCACGAACCGGCCACCTTCGTTCTCGGCGCCTATTTCGACGAGACTCCCGTCGGCCTCGCGTGGGGCCTCCAGATGCGCTCGCCGAGCGGCCGGCTCACCACCTACGTCCACGAATTGGACGTGCGCGAGGCGTGGCGCCGACGCGGCCAAGATCGCGGAGGCCGACGCACGAAAGCCAAGCCTGCTGGCGGGTTGGTCACGCGCCCATGTGCTGGCGCATCTCACTCGTAAGACCCTGAGTCACGTTTCCGTGTTCGGCGGCGCCGCCCGCGATGCAACCGTCAGCCAATACCCCGATGGACTTGACGCAGCAATGCGAGAGGTGCCGCTCGCAGCCGCGGCACCAGTCGAAGAACTCACGCTGTCCTTGACGAGCGCTCTCACGCAACTCGAGTCCTCATGGAGCGAACTCTCCGCGACCCAGTGGCAGCGGACCGCGACCGCAAGCGCCGGTGAGCGATCACTGAGCGAGTTCGTGCACCGCCATCTACGCGATGTCGAAGTCCATCACGTCGATCTCGACATCGGCTATCGCCCGGAACACTGGCCCCCTCGGTTCGTGGAACTCGAACTCGCCAAGCGCCTTCGCGACCTGCCTGGCCGCGCCGGGCCCGACGCGCTGCTCGCGGACGTGCCTGCGACATTGCGCTTGGAGTTGGACGTGACGGACGACGATTCGGTCGCGACGTGCATGGCCGCGGCGGGCGAGATCG
>JBKJQZ010000135.1:0-9582 GCA_046594835.1 Acidimicrobiales bacterium
CTTCGGACGCGTGTTGCTGGTGGCGCTCGTGCTCGGATTTGTCGCCATGGTGGGCTGGTCGGTCACCGAGATGGTTCGCAAGCGAGACGGGGAGCGCTCCGGTCATTGGGGGCATCGGCTCGTCGCGGCGGGCCGAACCGCTATTTATGTCGGCCTCGCGTTGTCCACTGTTCAGCTCCTCGCCGGAGACCGCCCGAAATCGGGTGGACAGGAGAAGTGGACGGCGAGGGTGCTCGAATGGCCCGGTGGTCGCGTGCTCGTCGGCGCGCTCGCGATGGCGCTACTCGGCGCAGCCGCGTTCAACATCTATCGCGCGGTGTCGCGCCGCTACGAGAAGCACTGGGACCGCAAGCGCATGGACGAGCGAGCGCGTCGGGTGGCTGGTCCCGTAGAGGCCATCGGCAATCTCGGTCACGCCATGGTGTTCGGACTCGTCGGATGGTTCCTGTCCATGGCCGCAATCCACTTCGATGCGACCGAACCCAAGAGTCTGGACGAGTCGCTGTCCGCGTTGGTGCGTGAGCCCCACGGCCGTCTGTTCTGCCTCATCGTCGCCGGCGGAATGGTCGCCTGGGCGATGACCGCCCTCGCCCAATCGCGGTGGCGCGAGATTCCCGCCCCCGATTAGTCCGGAAGGGGTGCGGGCGTTCAGGCCACACGCCATAACGCGGGCGAGCAGTAACGTGGGTCGACCGGACGAGGCCCGCCGGGTGTCCGGTGAGGTTTTCGTCAAACTCCCGGCTCAGGTCCGCCGGGTCTCGGGTGAGGTCTTTATCAAACTCCCGCCCCGCCCGGCCCAGCGCTAGAGCGGGCAGAGAACGGCTGACGCCGCCTCTGCGGCTGGCATTTAGGCCATCTGACCTGCGGTTTTATGGTCGGGAAGGGGGGATTTGAACCCCCGGCCTCAGCGTCCCGGACGCTGCGCGCTAACCAAGCTGCGCTACTTCCCGGTAGGCGGAGGAGGATAGTCGGCCGCGGTAGCTCGCCTCACAGTCGAACCGGTGTGCATTTCACACCTATGCGATGTGCAATCCGCAGAAAGTCGCGAAGGAAAGTCGCTAGGTGGCGACGATGGGCGAGGGCGTGCGGGCCGTGTCCTCGTAATCGCCGCCAGCCATGAGGGCCGTGACGGCGCGACGCAGCTTGACGGGCGAGATCGGCTTGATCAGGAATCCCTCGGCGCCGGCGCGGCGGGCGAGGAACACGTCGGCCCGGCGGTCGAGCAACAACAGGACCGGCACGTGGCCGATCCGACCACCGCTTTCCTCGAGGCGCAGGTCCATGGTGACGGCGATGCCGCCCATCGAGCCCATCTGCATGTCGACCACGGCCATATGGACGTTGTTCTCGCTGACGACCGGGCGTACGTTCCGGCCCTCGGACACCGCGAGGATGTCGTAGTCGCCCGAGAGGGCGGCGATCACGTCGTCGCGCACGAAGGCGGCGTCGGCAGCTACGAGAATCGTCGGCACGGCCGCATCGTAGTTACCGAGCGATGTGGCGCAGGAAGTCGCCGCTACAGGTAGTCGCGCACGAGCTCGAGCCCGCCGAGATCGTGCACGTCATCGGGCAGCGTGGGCACGTAGGCGATAGCCGCTTGGCCCGCCGCCCTCTTCAACCCGTCGAGTTGTTGGTGCTCACTCTCGGCAAGGCTCGCGAACGCGTTGCGGTTGGCGAGAAGCGCCCGCAGTGCGCCCGATGCGTCGTCAGGCAGCGCGGGCTCGTGGTCGCCGAATGCGGGCTGCATACGGTTCACGATCACGCCGTCGACACCGAGACCGGCTTCGACCAACTTCTCTGCGAAGTACACGGCTTCGGCCGTCGCGTCGCGTCGCGGTGATGCGACGACGATGAATGCGGTCGAGTCGGCCGAGAGCAATTCGGTCACTGCTTGCGCGCGATCGCGGAAGCCCTGCTCCATGCCCTCGAACGCCTCGAAGAACGCGACCGCATCGTCGACGACTTCGGCGCCGACCACGCGAGCGATGGTCCGTAACACACGCTGGGTTGCAGCGCTTACGACCCGCAGGTACGAAGTCGTCGGCATGATCAGCAGCCGGAAGATGCGGTTGTCGAGTAGACGGGTCAGGCGGCGCGGCGCGTCGAGAAAGTCGAGCGCGTTGCGGGTTGGCGGAGTGTCGATGACGATGAGATCGAACTGGCCCGTGGAGTGGAGTTCGTGCAACTTCTCCATCGCCATGTACTCCTGCGTGCCCGACAACGCGCCCGAGACGTTGCGGTACAGCGAGTTCGCAACGATCCGCTGCGCCTGTTCGGGCGACGACGCGTACTTGAACAGGAGCTCATCGAAGGTTGACTTCGTGTCGAGCATCAGGGCCCAAAGCTCGCCGGGCCAGTTGCCCGCAACCTGACGAGGTTCGTTGGTGAGCTCGCCCAGGCCGAGCGCATCGGCGAGACGTCGCGCCGGGTCGATGGTCACCACGCACGCAGTACGACCCAGGCGCGCGGCATGCACCGCGAGAGCGGCCGCGCTGGTGGTCTTGCCTACGCCACCCGAGCCGCAGCACACGACGACCTTCTTGTCGGCGGCGAGATCCGAGATGCGGCTCACGCCGGCACCGTTGGCAACGCTTCGACCCGCTCGCGCATCGCGTCAGCCAGCTCCACGATTTCGCTGAATGCGATCGCGGACGTGAACAGCTGCGGCAGCACGAGTTGGGGGAGCGGCAGCGCCTCGGCGAGCCGGCTCAGCTGCGCGGCCTGGAGGTCCTGGCGGTGCAGCCGAAACTCGGCGGCCTCGCGCAGCGCGTCGGCGTCGTCGTCGGACACGCCTGCCGCCTCGGCCGCGTCCGGGTCGAGATCGAGCCGGGCGTATACCCCGTTGACCACGAGCGGACCGAGCTTGATGCCGACCTTGTCCTCAAGCGCGTACGCGGTCTCGATTGCTTCGTTGACGGGCGTCTCTTCCGGCAGCGTGACCAGCACCACCTGGCAACGCGCCGCGTCACGCAGCATCTCGTCCACCTCCCGGGCCTGGTCGACGATCGGTCCGACGCGCACGGCATCGAGCAGATTGCGGGCCGACGCGAGGAACGTGATCGCGTGGCCCGACGCCGGAGCGTCGACAACGATCAGGTCTGCACCGTCTTCACGTGCCAAGGCCTTGACCTTGCCGAGCACGAGGATGTCCTTGATGCCCGGGATCGCCGAGGACACCACCTCGAGCGCCCCCGACTTCGACAGTCGCTTCGACACACGCTTGAGTCCGTGGTCTTCGAGGTATTCGACCAACGCAAAGTCCGACGTGACCGTGCGGGCCCGCACCCCGGGTGCAAGCTCCCGCTCCTCGTAGCCGAGGGGGTCCCCCTGGCCGAACGCGGCGCCGAGTCCGCTCTTGCCTTCGATCTCTACCACCAAGGCGCGCAAACCTGCGGTCGCCGCCATCTGTGCGATGGTCGCGGAAACCGTCGTTTTGCCGACGCCGCCTTTCCCGGCGACGATGAGCACTCGGGCCTGGGTGCAGAACCCGGCAGTGTCCATCCGCTTGAAATCCCTCCACCCATCAAGGAGATGAGAATGCGCAAGTTAGTCCGCGTGCTCACAGCGTCTCTGATGGCCGCGGGCGCAACTCTGCTGGCAGCGGCGCCGTCGGCGGCACAGAGCCGCCGTCCCACCGTTTCGGTCATCCAGATCGGCGGCCTCTTAGACCGGGTGCAGGCCGACTTCTTCACCCACGCTGTGCGCAACGCCGACTCGGTGCGCGACGCCGCACTCGTGGTGCAACTCGACTCGGATCGCTCGGTTCTGTCTGACGCTCGATTTGCGGCCCTCGTCGCCACGGTGGCACACGCAAAGACACCCGTCGCCATCTGGATCGGCCCGGCCCGTGCGGCGTCGGTGGGTGGCGATGTGGTGAAGCTGCTGTCGGCGGGCGACGTAATTGGCCTCGCGCCCGGCGCCCACATCCGCGGCCGCTCCTCGTTCTCGGGGTTGCTCAGGCCGCCCACGCTGGGTGACTTTCTCGTCAACCTTGATGGCAAAGCGCACATAGACCTTCCGACCAAAGTGATCAAAGGCGGCGACGCGAACCGTCGCGAACCCCTCTTCGACGTGCGCTTTGCCAAGCCCACGCTCACCGCGCGGACCATCCACGGTGTTACGAGTCCGGGTCCTGCTTACGCCTTGTTGGTCTTCGGCATGCTGCTCGCGATCCTTGAGTTCGCGACTGCGGGGATCGGCCTCGCCGCCTTCACCGCCGCCATCTTGTTGTTGCTCGGCGCGCTCGGCCTTGGGGGCTTGCCCGTGCACGAGCCTGCCGTCGGTGCGCTGATCTTCGCGGCCTTTGGGTTCGGCATCGACGTGCAGGCGGGCGCGCCCCGCGCGTGGACCGCCATCGGCGCCGGCTCGATGCTCTATGGCACATTCGCGCTCTACGGCGACGGCATGAGCGTGCCGATTATTTGGATGATCGCCGTGTTCGGCCTGGCCGCCGCCTTCTTGTTCGCCGGTCTTCCATCGCTCATCCGGGCCCGCTTCTCGAGCCCGACGATTGGGCGCGAGGGCTTCGTCGGGGACGCCGGCACCGCCGTGGGCGCCCTGGCGCCTGAAGGCCTTGTGCTCGTGCGCGGCGCGACGTGGCGAGCCCGCACAAACCGGGCGACGCCAATCGAGGACGGCTCGAGCGTGCGCGTCGTTGGGATCGACGGCCTCGTACTGGACGTTGAACCCGAAGAAGGTGCGGCGAAAGACTATAGAGAGCGCTCAAAACCATTGACATAACCCCTTGTAACGAAGGTATCTGGGCCATAACTTCATGATCTGCTCGGAAATCAGGGGGGTTTCGCTTCATGAGCGTTGCAATTCGTCCAGAACAGACATGGCAAGAGAAAGCGGCGTGCCGCGGTCCACACGCGACCGTGTTCTTCCCGCCCGACACGTTCGAGCGCAAAGAGCAAAAAGAGATGCGTGAGACCCGCGCCAAGGCCATCTGCGCGCAGTGCTCGGTGCAAAAGCCGTGTCTCGAATTGGCTATCCGGATCCGTGAACAGCACGGCATCTGGGGCGGCCTGAACGAGCTCGAGCGCAAAGCGCACGCCGGGATCTAGCCCCCGCATGCCGTAGACGGCAGCGCCGCCACAACCTGACGCTTGCGCTCTGCGATGCTGAGCGCCCATGCGTCAACTCGCGAAAGCCATCAAAGTCGCGATCCTTGCTGTCTTCAGCGTGCCCGTCGCCGTCCTCGGGACGGTGCTGACATCGCTGATCTTCTTACCTTTACCGGTGAACCTGCCGCGTGAACGCGCCGGCGTGCAGAGTCGGATCAGCCACGTGTACGACGCGGCGGGCAACGAGATCGCCGTGTTTCGCGAGTTCGACCAGAACATCCCGGTCAAGCCCTCCGATATTCCGACGATCCTCAAGCAGGCGGTGATCTCCGACGAGGACCGCAGCTACTACCGCCACTCCGGCATCGATCTGCGAGGCAGCGTGCGCGCGCTGTGGGCTGACCTACGCGGCGGGCGCGTGAGCCAGGGTGGCTCGACGATCACGCAGCAGTACGTGAAGAACGTCTACACCGGCAACGAGCGCACGCTCAATCGCAAGCTCAAGGAGGCGATCCTCGCGAACCGCGTGGACCGCAAGCTGTCGAAAGACGAGATCCTCTTCCGCTACCTCAACACCATCTACCTCGGCGAGGGCGCTTACGGCGTGGGCGCGGCATCGGAGACCTACTTCCGCAAGTCGGTGCGCGACCTGACGGTTTCCGAGGCGGCGCTGTTGGCCGGGATCATCCCGGCGCCGTCGCTCTATCAGCCCCGAGGGAATCCCGACGGCGCTGACTTGCGGCGCCGCCACGTGCTCGACGTAATGCTCGGGCAGAAGTACATAACCCAGCAGCAACACGATGAGGCCGCCACGCAGGTGGTGTGGCCCAGCACCAAGGGCCCCCCGACTGGTCCGGTCACCCTGATCCAGCCACCGATCAAGGAGTTCCGCAAGTACCCGTACTTCATCGACTACGTCGAAAAGTACCTCCGGGCGCGGGGCTATGACCCGGATCGCGCTGGCCTCCGCATTCAGACCAGTCTCGACCCGGACGTGCAGAGGGACGCCGAGAAGGCGGTCAACGACGCGCTTGGAGGCACGGCGCCTCCTATCGAGATGGCGCTCGCCAGCGTCGAACCGCGTACGGGCTACGTGAAGGCGCTTGTGGGTGGGCGCGACTTCTACAACGGCCCCTCGGCCAACGTGAACCTCGCGCTTGGTGGATGTCCGAAGGTGCCCGCAGACAACGTGCGCGTGGAAGTGAAAGCGTCGTGTTGGAGCGATCCCACTTCCGAAATCAGCGGCGGTGGACCCGGTCGACAGACCGGTTCGTCGTGGAAACCCTTCACGCTCGCAGCGGCGCTCGAAGCTGGCATCTCTCCGAACAAGAGCTATCCCGCTCCGGGCGTCTACAAGATTCCTGGCTGCACGCCCAAGCCCAATGACCCGTGCCAGATCGGCAACAACGAAGGCCGCGGCGGGGGTTCCCAGACGATCCGTCAAGCGACGGCGCAGTCGACGAACACGGTCTACGCGCAGATCGCGCGGGAGGTCGGCAGCGCGAACATCGCCAAAATGGCGAGCAAGCTCGGCGTCGGAGGTGCCTGGTATAGCCCGGACCGTCACGGTCTGTCCTACACGCTTGGGGTGCTCGACACCGCGCCGATGGACATGGCCGCGGCCTACGCCGTGTTCGCGAACCGGGGACGTCGCAATGCGGCGACGCCGATCGTCACCGTGCGCGACAGCGCCGGCAAAATCCTCATCGACAATCGCGCGCGTGAGGTCGAAGGCAGCGGCGAGCGAGTCCTCGACGAGATCATCGCCGACAACGTCGTAGCGATCATGCGCGGCGTAATCGAGGGCGGTACCGGCGCGGCGGCCAATATCGGCCGGCCCGCGGCAGGCAAGACCGGCTCGTCGCAGTTCAACGCCAACGCATGGTTCGTTGGTTTCACGCCCACGCTGTCAACGGCGATCTGGATGGGCAAGACCGACGGCCAGGGCCCTGCGCAGGCGCTGCTACGCATCAAGGGGGTGCCCCGCGTCTACGGCGGTACGATCCCGGCGCGCACGTGGAAGGCGTTTATGAGCGAGGCGCTTAAGAACGTGCCCGTCACCGATTTCAACCAGCCGGCGCCGATCAGTTCCATCGCGGACCGCTTGCGAAGCGGCGAGCGAAAAGGGTTCGACCCGGGCCCAAAGCGCGACGCGCACGACGTGACCGGCGGACAGAAATACGAATACGACGTGGCCCCGCCCGTCGCTACCGAACCAACGACGACAACAACATCAACCACCGTCCCACCGGATGAAAATCCCGGCGGCGGCGGAGGGATTTTGTTCCCCTAGGCGTCAGCGCTTGTCGCCTGCGCCAGTGACGCTGTCGCCGGGGCAGCGGAGCACTTTTTCGCAAGCGTCGCGGATGGCGGGAGCCCACCAGACGTCGTCGCTGACGAAACCGAGGGGAGCGAACGAGCGCGATGAGATGCCGATCACCTTTCCGTCAGAATCCAGCAGCGGCCCGCCCTGGAACGCTTGGCCGATGGATGCGTCGTGCTGGATGCCGGAGTTCGACACGTCGGCCACGAATCCCTGGGAGGCTGCGCCGCCCTGCGCGCCGAGTGCAGACATGGAAAAGAGCCGCATGCCGGTCTTGACCGAGCCCTTCGAGGCGAACGAGAGCGCGGGAACCTTGCCCTTTTGCACGATGAGGAGCGCCAGGTCTTTGGACTCGTCCCAGGTCCACAGCGTCGCCTTGACGACCGCGTCTTTCTGGCGCACCTCGATGGCCGGGCCGGGCCGCATCGTGGCGGAGCGCACGGTGGTGAAGCTCGTGAGCACGAACGTCTGGTTGTCATCGGACGCGACCGCGAAGCCCGAACCAACCGACGCGGCGCCCTGCTCGTCGAGCGAGCGCACAAAGAACAGCGACGGGGCCGTTTTCTTGACCAGTTCTTCGAGGGTCTCGCCCTCCGCGCGGATGCGCTTGAGGGGCTCGATCTCCGCCTGGATCTCGGACTTGGCGATCTCGCTTTCGGCGTTGATCCCCTTAATCGCGGTGTCGAATTGGCCCTTGAAGTTTTTCACGAACGCGTTGGCGTGCTTCTCCGCCTCGGACTTGCGGTAGTCGTAATACGTGTAGAGCACCGCACCCGAAAGCGACGCGCCCATCGAGAACGCCACGAGGACCGCGACGATGCCCTTGACGCTGCGGGGAACAAACCGCGCCGCCGAGTCCACCGCGCCACGCACGTTGCTGTCGCCCTTGGCCATAGAGGGAAGTTAGCGTCGGGCGGGATGAGTCAAGGCGCAGTGCTCATACCCCGAGACGCCGCCACCGTGATGCTGGTGCGTGACGGCGAGACCGGACTTGAGGTCTGCATGCAGCGCCGCAACCTCAACTCCGACTTCGTTGGCGGCGCGTACGTGTTCCCCGGCGGCGCCGTCGACCCGGGTGATATCAGCCCGGAGGTCGAGGAAATCTGTGCCGGCCGCAGCGACGCCGACGCCTCGCAGCTGCTCGGAATCGATGGGGGTGGGCTCGCCTTTTGGGTCGCAGCCGTGCGCGAGTGCTTCGAAGAAGCGGGCGTTCTGTTGGCGATCGATACCAACGACCAGGTGGTCTCATTGGCCGACGAAGCCACGGCGGACCGCTTCGCCGAGTGGCGCCACAAGATCAACCACGGCGAGGCGACGCTGGTTGAGATTTGCGAAGCCGAGTCGCTGCGGGTGATGGCCGGATCGATCTATTACTTCGCCCACTGGATCACCCCGGAAGGCCCGACGCGTCGCTACGACACTCGCTTCTTCGTCGCCGCGGCGCCGCCCGATCAGCGTCCTGTGCACGACGACCGCGAGACGATCGCGACGATCTGGATCAACCCGGCCGTCGCCCTGCAACGACATCGAGACCACGAGCTCGATCTGATCTTCCCAACGATTCGCAATCTGGAAGCGATCGGCCGCTTCGCCACAGCCAAGGCGTTGCTCGACGCCGCCGCGGTTATCGCCGAGGTCGAGACCGTGCTGCCTCGCATCATCGAGGACGGGACCGGTTTCCGGATCCTGCTCCCCGGTGACGACGGATACGAAGCGGTAATGGAAGGGCTCGCTGAGGGTGAGGCTGTGGGCGGTACGCGGGTTGAGGACCGCGAGATAGCGCATTGAAGCCAACGCCTGACGCACCAGTCGTCGCGGGCAAACTCACGCAACTCTCGCCGCTTGTTCGGCGCCTCACGTGTCCAAATCCGGGCGTGTTCACCGGACCCGGCACCAACACCTATCTCATCGGTGATCCCACGAGGGGTCACGTGATCGTGCTCGATCCCGGGCCCGACGACCCGAAGCACATCGCACGTATTGCCCGGTCCGGCCCGACGCGCGTCATCAAGACGATCGTGGTTACCCACACGCATCCCGATCACGCGCCGGGCGTTGCCCCGCTCAAGGCCAAGACCGGCGCGACCGTCATCGGCTTCGACTCGCGCGACGCGCTGACAACCGACGTCGACGCGGGCGACGGCTACCGAGTCGCCCACGATGACTTCACGCTGCGAGCGATTCACACGCCTG